>CACIUF010000051.1 GCA_902589765.1 uncultured Pelagibacteraceae bacterium | reverse complement strand
TAACGCTCTAGATTTTCATATCGACCAAGGAAAAGGTGATAAAACTGCTCTAATTTACGATAGCCCCATTACAGGGAACAAAAGTAAGTTCACTTACGAGGAATTAAGATCAAAAGTTTCAAAATTTGCAGGTGCTCTTAAAGATCAAGGCGTCAACAAAGGGGATCGAGTTATAATCTATATGCCAATGATCCCTGAAGCAGTAGTTGCAATGCTGGCTTGTGCAAGAATTGGTGCCATACACTCAGTAGTGTTTGGAGGTTTTGCTTCAAATGAACTTGCAAGCAGAATTGATGATAGTGAAGCCAAACTCTTAGTGACCGCCTCATGTGGTTTTGAACCTGGACGAACTGTTGAGTACAAACCTTTAGTAGATGAAGCAATCAAGCAAGCTCAACATAAAATTAGTAAGATGATTTTATTTCAGAGAAAAGGTCACGAAGTAAAATTGAATGCGCCAATGGAGATAAGTTGGGATGAAGCACATGCTAATGCAAAAGATACTGATTGTGTTGAGATGAATTCAAATGAGTTTGCTTACATACTTTATACCTCGGGTACCACTGGAACACCAAAAGGTATCGTGAGAGATATTGGGGGCCACATCGTTGCATTAAAATGGACGATGAAAAATATTTATAACATTGATGCAGATGATATTTGGTGGTCAGCAAGTGATATTGGTTGGATTGTCGGCCACTCATACATTGTCTATGCACCATTGTTTAAAGGATGCACCACTGTATTGTTTGAAGGTAAACCTGTGGGTACACCAGATGCGGGTGCTTTCTGGAAAATAATTTCTGACTATAAAGTAAAATCTTTATTCACCGCACCAACAGCTTTTCGAGCAATTAAAAAAGAAGATCCTGAGGGAAAGTTTTTTTCAAAATATGATTTAAGTAAATTTGAAAGTCTATTTCTTGCAGGAGAACGTGCTGATCCTGATACAATTAAATGGGCAGAGAATTTATTAAAAGTTCCAGTAATTGATCACTGGTGGCAAACTGAAACAAGTTGGGCGATCAGTTCAAATTGCACTGGAATAGAAATGATGAAAACCAAATACGGCTCAGCTTGTAAAGCTGTGCCTGGTTATGATGTTAAAATCATAAAATCAGACCAAACTTTAGCTAAACCAAATGAGATGGGAGATATTGTAGTAAAATTACCTTTGCCCCCAGGTACTTTTCCAACTCTGTGGAATGCAGATCAAAGATATAAAGAAAATTACATGTCAAATTATGAGGGGTATTATCAAACTTATGACGCCGGTCACATTGATGAAGATGGCTACATCTGGATTATGTCTAGAACTGATGATATTATCAATGTTGCTGGTCACAGATTATCAACTGGTGCCATAGAGGAAGTTTTATCAGAACATCAATCCGTTGCAGAATGTGCAGTGCTTGGAATAGCTGATAAATTAAAAGGTCAATTACCTATTGGATTAATTGTTTTAAAAGCAGGAGTAGACAAAGATAATGAGACAATCTCTAAAGAATGTATTCAAATGGTGCGAGATAAAATAGGACCTGTGGCTGCCTTTAAAGTTGCAATAGTTATAAAAAGACTTCCAAAAACAAGATCAGGTAAAATTTTAAGAGGAACAATTAGAAAAATCGCTGATAGTGTTGAGTATAAAATGCCTCCAACAATTGATGATCCGGCCATTTTAGATGAGATCAAAGAGGATTTAATCAAAAATAATATTCTAAAAAGTGCTTAAAACTTATTTATTTCTAATTGGTGCGATTTTTTGTGAGGTAGCAGGAACCATGTTGCTGCCAGTGTCTCAAAACTTTACTAAAATTATTCCAACCAGTTTACTTGCCATATTTTATTTAACTGCTTTTTATTTACTAACTTTTGTGGTGAACAAACTGCCAATTGCGATTGTTTATGCTACATGGAGTGGTCTTGGCATATTTACCATTGCGATATTAGGTTACATCTTTTTCAAACAAACTTTAGCTTGGCAGGCAATTTTAGGGTTATTTCTAATTGTTATTGGTGTTGTGCTTGTTAATTCTTTTTCGGTTAAAAGTATTTAGCCCAAAATGATCAATATATAA
>CACIUF010000050.1 GCA_902589765.1 uncultured Pelagibacteraceae bacterium | reverse complement strand
TGAGTTAGGTACTGATGTTCTTTTTTCTGAGCTCATAATTAAATTTTAAAATACTTAATAAATGAATCCTTAGACTAATTAACTTAAATTAACCACCAAAATAATGTCACAACTTTAAGTTGTGTAACTATAATGATCATTTTTTTGTTTTACATATAGGTCAAATTAATCTTAAAATTGAAACATATAAATAAACAAGGAAGAGGCATAAATGAAAAAAATAATAAGTTTTATTCTTGGATGTTTTGTAGCTTTAAATCTTTCAATATCTGTTGCTAATTCAGCAGCAAATGAAGTTAGAGTTGCTTACTTCTTAGAGTGGCCAAGTCCAAATCTAGAGGACATGATGAAGAAAAACTTCGCAAAAGCTCTAGGGGTTCCAGTAAAGTGGACTAACTTCACTAATGGTGGTGCTATGACTGACGCGATGTTAGCAGGAGATATTGATATTTCTTATTCTCAAGGTTTAGTTCCATTCATTAACGCTGTAAAATCTAAAGCACCTATCAAATTAGTTGATATTGCTATGGAATACGGAATGGGAGGTACAACTTGTGTTACATCTAATGCATCTGGAATTACAAAAGCTAATGCAACTGAATTAGAAGGTAAAAAAGTTGCTGTTCCACTTGGAACAATGGCGGAATATGTTTTTGATGAAAGTATGAAAGTTGTTGGAGCAGATAGAAAAAAAATGGATATCATACAAATGGACCCTGAAGAAGGTGCTGCTGCTTTAGTAAGCGGTGATGTTGTAATGGCATGTTTATTTGGTGGTAATTCTATTAAAGCTGCTGTTGCAGTTGGATCTAGATTACTAACAGTTCAAGAAGCTAGAGATGCAGGTATCCTAGGGATTGATATTACTTCTGTAACTACAAAGTTTATGAAGGAAAACCCAGGTATGTTAAGAACTTTCATCGAGGTAACTCATGAAGCTAATGCAAGATATAGAGCTGGAAAAAGCGATATGAATGCAATGTCAAAAGCATCAGAAATGAAAATTCCTGACATGAAAGAAACTTTAAGTGGTTTCAAATTTCTAACTCCAGAGGAAACAAAAAGTTCTATGGAAAGTGGAAATCTTGATGCATTCCTAAAAGGAATGGGAACACCAAGAGGAAACGTAGATACAAGTTTCTTACCTTTATAATCTAAAGGTAATTAAAATTTAAATAGGCGCCAATTTTTTATTAAATTGGTGCCTATTTTTTTATTATAAATTCTAATATAAAGTGAACAAATGAGTGATCTAGTTTCTCAAAATCTTAATATGATTTTTAAAACTCCAAAAGGGGAAACTGTTCACGCTTTAAAAGATTTAAATTTTACTCTTAAAAAAGGAGAATTGTTAACAGTTCTTGGACCATCAGGTTGTGGAAAAACAACTTTATTGAATATTACCGCAGGATTTATTCGACCAACTTCCGGAAGTATTACTTTAAATAGTAGAGAGATTGATGGACCCGGTGTAGAGAGAGGAATGGTTTTCCAGCAAGGTGCCTTGTTTGAATGGTTAACAGTTGCTGAGAATGTCAACTTTGGATTAAGAATGAAAAAAAAAGATCCAATTGAAACTCAAAAAAAAGTTGATGAATGGTTAGAAATCGTTGGCTTAAAAGGTTTTGGTAATACCCCTACCTATCAACTTTCAGGAGGTATGCAGCAAAGAGTTGCTCTTGCAAGATGTTTGATTAATGATCCCGATTTAATTTTAATGGATGAACCTTTAGGAGCCCTTGATGCTCTAACAAGAGAAAAAATGCAGTCTCTAGTTTTAAAAATTTGGAAAGAGACAGGTAAAACAATTATTTTAATTACTCACTCAGTTGAAGAAGCTCTGTTGCTTGGTGAGAGATTATATGTGATGGCACCTCGACCTGGGCGAATTCATAAAGAATACAACCTTCCATTTGCTTCAATGGGACTTAAAGAAGATCTAAGAGAGATTAAAAAGAACAAAGATTTTTCTGCAAAACGTGAAGAAATATTAGAAATGATTTGGAATATGGAAGAAGAAATTATGGGCAAAGACAATTAAATGTTAACTCAAATCGTCACCTTTTTAATTTTTTTTGCAGTTATTGGCTGTATTCTCTATGGAAGAAGATTAATCAAAACTGAAAAGGTTGATGC
>CACIUF010000049.1 GCA_902589765.1 uncultured Pelagibacteraceae bacterium | reverse complement strand
AATTTTTAGAAATGAAATGGTTATTAATTCAGATGTGGGTGCAACAATATTAGATAATAGAAATCAAACAAGATATGAGATTGGAAAATTTAGTTACTCATTAAAAGATGAAGTTTTGAAAGGCGAGAAAATTTTTATAAATACAAATTATAATCAACCTTTTAGTGATAAATATTTTTTTAAAAATGTGGTTTTTAATTTAAAAAACCAAAACTATATTGCTCAAGATATAAGTATTGATTTTAGAAAAGATACTTTTGGTAATATAAAAAATGACCCAAGATTTAAAGGTCTCTCTGCATCAAGTAAAAATGGTGTTACGACAATTAATAAAGGTTTATTTACAAGCTGTAAGAAAAATGACAAATGTCCTCCATGGTCTATAGAAGCAGATAAAATTACATACGATGAAAATAAGAGACAAATAAATTATGATAATGCTTTAGTAAAAGTTTATGATATTCCAGTATTATATTTTCCAAAATTTTTTCATCCAGGGCCAACTGTTAAAAGACAATCGGGTTTTTTAGTACCATACATTAATAATTCGAATATCTTAGGTTCTTCAGTACAAATACCTTATTTTTTTATTTTATCTGAAAATAAGGATTTAACTTTTAAACCTACTCTCTTTGATAAAAATATTTTTATGTTTCAAAATGAATACAGACAACAAAATAAAAACTCATTTTTTATTACGGACTTTAATATAGTAGATGGCTATAAGTCAAAAAAATCTAATAAAGAAAATACACTAACTCATTTATTTTCTAAATATGAGTTAAATCTAAATCTTGAAAATTTTATTGAAAGTTCATTAAATTTTTCGCTACAAAAAGTTAATAATGATACATATCTCAAAATTTTTGACACAAATATAGTAAATACTGATCTTAAACCAGATAATTACGATACTTTAACTTCTGACGTAAATTTAAATTTAGAAAATGAAAAATTTGTATTTAACACTGGCTTTACAGCATATGAAAATCTATCTAAACAAAATAGCGATCGTTATCAATATGTTTTGCCCTATTATAATTTTTCAAATAGATTTTTTGAAAATAATAATTTTGCATCTTTTAATTTTTTTTCACAAGGTGATAATATTTTAAAAGATACAAATAGTCTTAGATCAAGAATGATAAATAATTTAGATATTCAAAGCTATGATTATTTTTCAAAAAGTGGATTCAAAAATAATCTAAACTACTATTTAAAAAATACCATTTCCGCAGGAAAAAATAATACTGAATATGAGTCAAGTGCACATATAAAATTTATGAATATTTTTGAAATAGTTTCAAGCTTTCCACTTGTTAATGAAAATGAAGCTTATGTGGATTATTTAAGTCCAAAAGTATCTTTAAGAATTAATCCGTCAGATATGAAGGGTTATAAAAATGAAAATAGACTAATTAATAATGATAACATATTTAACATTAATAGATTAGGCCTAATTGATACACTTGAGTCAGGACAAAATTTAACTATCGGATTGGATTATAAAAAAGAAAAGATTGATAATATTAATAAATATTTTGAATTAAAACTCGGTACAGTTTTAAGGACAAAAACAAATGAAGATATCCCATTAAATAGTACTCTTAATAAAAAAAATTCAAACTATTTTGGTAAAATAACCAATAATTTGAATGAAAATATAAATTTTAATTATGAATTCTCAATAAACCATGGTCTGGATGAAGTACAATATAATTCGTTTGGAACAACTCTTGAAAAAAATAATTTTGTTACAACTTTTAATTATATTGAGGAAAATGGTCAGATTGGAAGCTCAAACGTAATAGAAAATGTAACAACTTTTAATTTTGATGAAAAAAATTTTATTACATTTAGGACTAGAGAAAATAGAGAAATAGACTTAACTGAATATTACGATTTTATATATGAATATAAAAACGATTGTTTAGTGGCTGGGATTAAATATAATAAAACATACTATAAAGATAGGGATTTAGAGCCAACAGAAGATTTTATGTTAAGCATAAAATTAATTCCATTGACAGCAGTTGAACAAAAATTCGCAAATTAATACGATGAATTTTACAAAAAAAATTAAATTATTAATTTTCTTTTTTTTTATATTTTATTCAAATTCTCAAAAATTAATTGCGTTAGAAAATAAAATATTATTTAAAATAGATA
>CACIUF010000048.1 GCA_902589765.1 uncultured Pelagibacteraceae bacterium | reverse complement strand
AAATGGATGTTAGATTTTAGATTAAAAGCTTTTGAAAGATTTAAACTTCTTAGGGAGCCTAACTGGCAAAAACCTAAATATCCTAAAATTGATTATCAAGATCTATATTATTATTCGGCTCCGAAAAGTATGAAGGATAAACCTAAGAGCTTAGATGAATTAGATCCTAAACTTTTAGAAACCTATAATAAATTAGGAATTCCCCTTCAAGAGCAAGCAAGATTAAATGGAATAGCAGTAGATGCGGTATTTGATTCTGTTTCAGTAGCCACAACATTTAAAGGTGAATTGACAAAACATGGAATCATTTTTTGTTCAATGTCTGAAGCAATACAAAAACATCCTGATTTAGTAAAAAAATATTTAGGAACTGTAATTCCGACAACAGATCATTTTTTTGCAACACTTAACTCTGCAGTTTTTACTGATGGTTCGTTTGTTTATATTCCTGAAGGTGTAAAGTGTCCGATGGAACTCTCAACTTATTTTAGAATTAACGCATCAGAAACTGGTCAATTTGAAAGAACTTTAATAATTGCCGACAAAGGAAGTTATGTGAGTTATTTAGAGGGCTGTACTGCACCAATGAGAGATGAAAATCAATTGCATGCAGCAAATGTTGAATTAATAGCTCTTGATGATGCAGAGATTAAATATTCAACTGTTCAAAATTGGTATCCAGGAGATGAAAATGGAAAAGGTGGAATTTATAATTTTGTAACTAAAAGAGGATTATGTAAGGGGAAAAACTCTAAAATTTCTTGGACACAAGTAGAGACAGGTTCTGCTATAACTTGGAAATACCCAAGTTGCATTTTAAAAGGTGATAATTCAATTGGGGAATTTTATTCTATAGCAATCACAAATAATCATCAAAAAGCAGATACAGGCACAAAGATGATTCATCTTGGCAAAAATACTAAAAGTAAAATAATTTCTAAAGGTATTAGTGCTGGATTTTCTGATATGACGTATAGAGGATTGGTAGATATAAATTCAAAAGCAAAAAATTCTAGCAACTATACTCAGTGTGACTCTCTTTTAATGGGAAATAAATGTGGAGCACATACAGTTCCTTACATAAAGAATAAAAATTTCGACTCAAATATTGCTCATGAAGCAACAACGTCAAAAATAAGTGAGGAGCAATTGCACTATTGTCAACAAAGAGGATTAAATCCCGAGGAAGCAGTTGGTTTAATTGTTAATGGATTTTGTAAAGAAGTTCTTCAGCAATTACCTATGGAGTTTGCTGTAGAGGCACAAAAACTTGTTGGTATTAGTCTTGAAGGGAGCGTAGGTTAATGTTGAAAATAAATAACTTAAACGCAAATGTTGAAAATAAGTCAATTTTAAAGGGATTTTCACTAAACATAAATCCAGGTGAAGTTCATGCAATTATGGGTCCGAATGGTTCTGGAAAAAGCACTTTATCTAACATTTTATCAGGAAAAAAAGGGTATGAGGTATCTGGAGAAATTTTATTTGAAAATGAAAATCTATTTGAACTTGAAATAGAGGAAAGAGCTCACAAAGGTATATTTTTAGCTTTTCAATATCCCTTAGAAATTCCTGGAGTAAATACTAAAATTTTTTTGAAGACTTCTCTGAATGCAATCAGAAAAGCCCGTGGACAAAAAGAACTTGATGCTATCGAGTTTTTAAAACTCGTAAAAGAAAAAGCTAATGAACTGAAATTTGATGAAGAAAAACTTAACAGACAATTAAATGTAGGCTTTTCTGGTGGTGAAAAAAAGAAAAACGAAATTCTGCAAATGTCAATGCTGGCACCAAAACTTTCGATTTTAGATGAAACAGATTCAGGTTTAGATATAGATGCTCTAAAAATAGTTGCAGATGGTGTAAACACGTTAAGAAATAATGAAAATTCTTTTTTAGTCATTACTCACTATCAAAGACTATTAAATTATATTAAGCCAGATTTCGTTCACGTTTTAATGAATGGAAAAATTATTAAATCAGGTGGACCTGAACTTGCAGAAGAATTAGAAAAAAAGGGATATGAAAGTTTTAATTAGATGAAAGAACAATTAAAAATAGATTTTAATAAAATTCAAGAAGTTTCTAATTTTTCGGATAAAGATATTGAAATAAAAAAGTCTTATCTAAATAAATTTATTGAAAATGGTTTTCCAAACAGAAAACAGGAAAACTGGAAGTTTT
>CACIUF010000047.1 GCA_902589765.1 uncultured Pelagibacteraceae bacterium | reverse complement strand
TGTTAAACTCTGAATATTTAAAAAATCTGAATAAAGCTCAAAAAGAGGCAGTTACACATCTTGATGGACCTCTTTTAATCGTGGCTGGTGCTGGTTCTGGAAAAACAAAAGTACTAACAACAAGGATAGCAAATATAATTAAAGAAAAAAAAGCCTATCCTAATCAAATACTAGCAGTAACATTCACCAATAAAGCTGCCAAAGAAATGCAAACTAGAGTAAGCAAAATTTTAGGCTCTTCGGCGACTGGGTTATCATGGCTTGGAACATTTCACTCCATTTGCGCAAAACTTTTAAGAAAACACGCTCCAGCAGTTAATCTTAATTCAAATTTTACAATAATAGATACTGATGATCAAACAAGGCTAATAAAAAACATATGTAAAGCAGAAAATATTGATATTAAACAATTAGCTCCAAGATATATTCTTGCAATAATTGATAAGTGGAAAAATAAAGGATTTTATCCAAGTGAGGTGATAATCAATCAAAAAGCTATTTTGCCAATTTATAAAATTTATCAACAAAAATTAATTGATTTAAACTCTTGTGACTTTGGTGATTTAATTCTTCATGCAGTCAAGATCTTAGAAAAAAATGATGATTTAAGAGAAATTTACTCAAAAAATTTTAAATATATTCTAGTAGATGAATATCAAGACACAAATTTTATACAAAGTAAATGGCTTAGATTACTATCAGAAAAAAATAAAAATATCTGTTGTGTAGGAGATGATGATCAATCAATTTATAGTTGGAGAGGAGCAGAAATAAAAAATTTTTTAGAATTTGATCAAGTCTATAAAAATACAAAAGTAATTAGACTAGAAGAAAATTATAGATCTACTGAAAATATTCTAGCTGTTGCATCAAACTTAATAGCAAATAATGAAAATAGAGTTGGCAAAACATTAAAGACAACTTTAAACGAGGGTGAATTAGTCAAATTAAATTGTTATAAAAATGGAAAAGACGAGGCTATTGGAATTTCAGATGAAATTGAGAGTATAAAGAAAGATTATTCATATAATAATATTACCATTCTTGTTAGGGCGATATTTCAAACTAGAGAATTTGAAGAAAGATTTTTAAAGATTGGACTTCCTTATAGAATTTTAGGAGGAATAAAATTTTATGAGAGAGCTGAAATAAAAGATTGTGTTGCGTATTTAAGATTAGTTTATCAAGAAAAAGATGATCTAGCTTTTGAAAGAATTGTTAATAATCCAAAACGCTCGATTGGTGATAGCACACTAAAAAGTATTCATGAATTTGCAAAAAAGCAAAGAGATTGTTTAGAGATATCTTCTAGAAAAATGATACAAGAAAACTTAATTAAACCTAAAGCCAAAATTGGTTTAATTTCTTTTTTAGATTTACTTTCTAAATGGAGAAATGATCTAGCAATAAAAAAAATGGGTCATATAAAATTATTACAAACTATTCTTGATGAATCAGGATATTCAGCAATGCTTAAAAATAAAAAAGATTTAGAAAATGAAAACAGACTTGAAAATATAAAAGAATTGTTAAGCGCGATGAAAGAATTTGATAATTTGGAAAGTTTTTTAGATCACGTTTCACTAGCAACATCAATTGATCAAGAATGGGAAGGTGAAAAGATTAATATGATGACAATGCACGCCGCGAAAGGTCTTGAGTTTGATGTAATTTTTTTACCTGGTTGGGAAGAAGGACTTTTTCCCCACCAAAAATCTATCGAAGAAAAGGGTCAAAGTGGTTTAGAGGAAGAAAGAAGGCTTGCCTATGTCGGTTTAACCAGAGCTAAAAAAAAAGTAGTAGTATCTTTTTCGATGAATAGATTTTACCAAGGTGATTGGATAGATAGTATGGCATCAAGATTTATTGACGAACTACCAGATAAATATTTAGAAAAAAATTCTTTTTTTGATGAAACTAAAGAGGAGATAGAAGAATTTGAATTTAATCAGGATATTGAAAATGAAAGCGGTATAAATAGTCCTGGTTGGTTAAGATATCAAAAAAGAATTAAATGATTAATAATCGAATAAACACACTAGTAAGTAAATTTAAGAAATACAATATAGATGGATATATTATTCCCAAAAATGATGAATTTTTTTCAGAATACTCTGCAAATGATAGGCTTAAAACTATCTCAAACTTTTCTGGCTCCGCTGGTTATTCAATCATTCTTAAGAAGAAAAATTATTTATTTGTTGATGGGAGATACACTATCCAAGCAAAAAAAGAGGTGGGTAAAAACTTTAAAATTATAGATTTTCATAAAATTATAAATTGCAATTTGTTCAAAAATTTGTCTATAGGTTTTGATCCAAAGTTCTTTACATCTATACAAATAAAGAAATTTTTTTTTAAGAATAATAAAGTAAAAAGTATTAAATCAAATTTAATTGATCAAATTCATAAACGTAAAGTTAAATTAAACAAACCCTTTTTTTCTCTTAACAACAAAGTAGTAGGGGAAAACTATAAAATTAAAATAAAAAAAATAAGAAAATACTTAAACAAAAATAAATCAGATTA
>CACIUF010000046.1 GCA_902589765.1 uncultured Pelagibacteraceae bacterium | reverse complement strand
AATCGACACTATATAAATGTCAACAGATATTATAATTCACGACAAAAAAGACAATGTTGGTGTAGTTGTAATAGAAAAAATAACTCCAAAACAAGATTGTAAATGCTGGATAATGGAGAATGACAGCTCAATTAACATTCAATCTGCAGATGAAATCCCTCTAGGCCATAAAATTGCAATGATTGATTTAAAAGAGGGAGATACAATTTTAAAATATGGTCACGATATAGGTAAGGTAGTCAAAGCAATTAAAAAAGGTCAACATGTGCACGTTCATAACGTCAAAACTAAAAAGTGGTAATTAGATGGAAATTCCAAAAAGTTTTTTAGGTTATAAAAGAGAAAATGGCAGAGCAGGAACAAGAAATCATGTAATCATTTTACCTGTTGATGATATTTCAAACGCATGTGCTGAAGCAGTTGCAAATAACATTAAAGGAACAATAGCTCTTCCTCATTCTTACGGAAGATTACAATTTGGAGCGGATTTAGAATTACATTTTAGAACAATGATTGGAACTGGTAGCAACCCAAATGTTGCAGCAGTTATTGTGATTGGTATTGAACCTAAATGGACTAAGAGAATTGTCGATGGAATTGCAAAAACTGGAAAACCAGTTGAGGGTTTCCATATTGAACGCACTGGGGATATTGGAACTGTAATGAAAGCTTCCAAAAAAGCCCAAGAATTTGTTATGTGGGCTTCTGAAAAACAAAGAGAGGAGTGCCCGATAAGTGATTTATGGATTTCAGTAAAATGTGGAGAGTCTGATACCACTTCTGGTTTAGCCTCTAATCCAACTGTTGGAAATTTGATGGATAAACTTGAACCACTTGGAGTTCATTTATGTTTTGGAGAAACGTCAGAACTTACAGGAGCAGAAAAGGTTTGTGCCACAAGGGGTGCCACAAAAGAAGCTTCAGATAAGTTTATGAAGACTTGGAGTGCCTATAATGATTTTATTTTAAAAGAAGCAACTGATGACCTTTCTGAAAGTCAGCCAACCGCTGGTAATATAGCGGGTGGTTTAACAACTATTGAGGAAAAAGCTTTTGGAAATTTTCAAAAAATAGGAAATTGTAAATTTGTGGATGTTTTAGAACCGGCTGAAGAACCAAAAAAAGGAAAAGGTTTATACTTTATGGATACGTCATCTGCTGCAGCGGAGTGTGTAACACTACAAGCAGCTGCGGGATTTAATATTCATTTATTCCCGACGGGTCAGGGTAATATTGTAGGAAACCCAATTGAACCAGTTATAAAATTAACTGCAAATCCATTAACAGTTAAATCTATGGGAGAACATATAGATTGTGATGTTTCAAAAATTCTCTCGAGAGAAATGAATTTATCTAAAGCTGGAGATGAATTAATTAAAACAACTTTAAAAGTTGCAAATGGTAGACTCACTTGTGCTGAAGCATTAGGTCATAGAGAATTTGTAATGACCAAATTATACAGAAGTGCTTAAAATTTTTACTTAGCTGGTTTGCTAAAGTGCTTTTTTTTTAAATCAGATAAAAATCTTCGAATAAATGCTGCAGCAACCCCTAACGCTATAGCAAAAAATATAGAAAATAAACTATATACAATTGGCATATCTTTTGAAAATTTTTGAACTAAAACTGATAATGGTGTTAAATCTTTTTCTGTAACCTTAGTGATACCGTTCATAGTATGATCAACAAAAAAAGTATCATACGCAATTGCAATTCCAACAATTAATAGCAAAACTGCTAATAGCGCTTTTAGTCCTGAACTTTCAATTGATTGTCCAATTTTTTGACCTGTTTGTACTCCAATTATCGAACCAATAACCAACATTAAAACTAAAATTAAATCTATAGAGCCATAATTAAATGCATGTAAAAAAGTAACAATCACACTAACAAAGATAGTTACAAACAAAGAAGTTCCTGGAACTAATTTTGTTGGCATACCAATTATATAAATCATTGCAGGTACTAGTATGAAAGCTCCACCAATACCCATAATAGCTGCTATAAAACCTACAAATAAACCAATGATAATTGGCGTGAACGCACTTTCATATAATTTTGATTTAGGAAATCTCATCCTAAAAGGAAGACCATGTATCCAATAATGAACATGTAATTTTCGTTTTACAATAGTATTTTTTCTTGCTTTATCGATCTCACCAAGACTTTCAACTAGCATTAAAGTTCCAATGATTGCCAAGATATACATGTAAGCAAGTGAGATAACAGTATCTATTTTGCCGATATCTTTAAAATAAGTAAAAGTATAAATTCCAATAATAGTTCCTATTGCACCACCGATGACAATCATAAAACCCATTTTATAATCCAATGTATTTTTAAGATAATGAGTAGTAGATCCAGAAACAGATGTAGCTAAAATATTATTTGCTTCATTGGCAACGGCATAAGCTGGTGGAACACCTAAAAAGATCAAGAAAGGTGTCATTAAAAAACCACCTCCTACTCCAAATAATCCCGATAAAACTCCAACTAAAGCACTTAATAAAATGATTTCAATAGCAGTAACATTTACTTGTGCTATTGGT
>CACIUF010000045.1 GCA_902589765.1 uncultured Pelagibacteraceae bacterium | reverse complement strand
ATTAATTTAAGAATGATTTTATTTGTTCATTAAATACAAGAAAGATTATACATCCAACAATCAAGTATGGACCAAAAGGTATTTGTGAAGAAAGATTTTTTTTATTCTTAATTACATCTGGCATTACAACTAAAAGTGCAACGGCAGATGAGAAAAAAATTACAAAAGGAATTGAAATCCAACCAAACCAAAAACCAATTACAGAAAGTAACTTAGCATCGCCTAAACCCATTCCTTCTTTGTTCCTTAATTTCTTATATATAAAAATTATTAACCAGATAATTATGTATCCAAACACTCCACCTATTAAAGAGTTAAGAAAATTTGGAAACACTGCAGCATTAAGATTGGGATCAAACGATTTTAAAAAACCAATTATCATTAAAGGGAAGGTTAATTCATTTGGAATTATGAAATGTTTTAGATCTATAAAGAAAATGATTATAAAACTGATGCTTAATATAAAAAGTAAAAGTGTTGTTATTGAGAAACCAAATAGATTAAATATTATTACAAAACTAAGTGCTGAAATTAATTCAACTAAAAAATATTTAGAACTTATTTTTGCCGAACAGCTTCTGCATTTAGCTTTTAGGATAATAAAAGATATTAATGGGATGTTGTCGTACCATTTGATTAATTTCTTGCAAGAAGGGCAGTATGAACGGCCGTTAACAACGCTTAAATTATCTGGAATTCTATGAATGCATACATTGCCAAAACTCCCCCATATACTTCCAAAGATAAATACTATAATATAGTACACAGATTAAATTTTAAATTGAGAGGATAGCTCTATGAGCCCATTTATGCAGTATTGTACGAACACAATTGCATCTGATAGGTGCAAGTAGAAATTAGGTGTATGAACAATGATTTCCATCAATTTGAAAAATATCAAAAAATTAACGAATATCAATTTATAAATAATATGTTTTTTGGTGCTAAAAAAAAAGAAACACTAGTTGTAGAGGATACAAGTGTTAAAGATTTAGAGTTAATTACTAAAATGAATCAAGAGTTCGCACTCTCTCTTGATTTAAAAGAAACATTAAATAATTCATTAGAATTAATTATAAAAAGAATAAATGCACAAGCTGCTAATATCTTTTTAATAGATGAAAAAAATCAATCATTTCAATGTATCGCATCAAAACACCAAGCATACCTCGAAGATTTTGAAATACCTATCACCCAAGGAGTTATGGGTAAGGCAGCGGTAATGAAGAAATGTATTAGAGTTGGTGATGTGCGTAAAGATGTAAGAGAAATTGCTGAATTTTATTTTGATTTAGATAATAAAACAAATTTTACAACGTATTCAGTTTTATGTTCACCATTAATTGTTTCAGATGAATGTATTGGAGTTATTCATTGCCTAAATAAAAAAACAAACAATAAACTATTTGAGGAGAATGATAGAAAACTTTTAGAAACTTTATCAGGTCCTGCTGCATTAGCAATTAATAATGCCAAGATGGCAAAAGATTTAATAGATAAAAATAGAATGCAAAAAGAAATTGAAATTGTTGGTGAGATACAAAAAACTTTACTATCTCAAAATCAAAAAGAAAATTTTCCAATAGCAGGTATAAACATTCCAGCTAAAGTTGTTTCAGGAGATTTTTATAACTTTGCAGAACTATCTGAAGGAGTTTATGGTTTTGGTGTTGCCGATGTGTCAGGAAAAGGAATTAAATCTTCTTTGCTAATGTCGAAGGCATCAAGTTTGTACAGATGTTTAAGTAAAACAAATTTTTCTGCAGCAGAGTTATTAAATATTTTAAATTCAGAAATTTGTGAGACAACATCAAGAGGGATGTTTGTAACAATGCTGATTGGAATTTATGATAGCAACAAAAAGGAATTAACTTTAGCTAATGCAGGACATGAACCTCCATTAATTTATTCTAACGAAGGAAACTTTTCTAATTTTGAAGAAGCAGGACCGCCTTTAGGTATCGCTCCTAAATTTAAATTTAAAGAAACAAAAATTAATTTTTCAAATAGCTCAATGTATATTTTTACCGACGGCATCACTGAAATAAAGGATACAAAGGGAAACATGTTGGAGTCTGATGGATTTAAAAATTATATTCAAAAGTATCAACAAAATCCAAATCACGAACGATTAAATAAAATTGTTGAAGATATAATTAAGTCAGGACGAATTCAAAAAGATGATCTGACTATTGTTGTTGTTGACTCATTATAATTTATTTTTTTATGCTCGGTATTAGTAAAGTAATGATTATAATTGCAATTGTTATTACAAGTCTTATGTATTGGGCCACATCAAACGTTTGTAGATATAATTTTACTATTGAAAAAAAAACTAACGAATTGAATATTATTGCTGCTGAACTTGTTCCTGCGTTGCCATTAACAGAAGTATATTATTTTAGAGAACTTAATTGCAATGATGTTAATCTTACGTGGGATTATGAAAGAGTTATTAGAAATTTAAATGCATTATCGGTATTGATTTACCAACAATTAACAACTGACATTAAAGGGTACCCAAACTAAAACAAAAAAAAGGTTTTTATGTTACAAAAACTATATAAAAAATTATTTTTTATATTTTTGTTTAAGAATTTTAAAAAAAACTATTTTTTTTTATAAAATTCACTTTAAAAGTGAAAAATTATTAAGAATTTTTAAAAAGAAAGATCAATTCTCAATTGAAAACAAAA
>CACIUF010000044.1 GCA_902589765.1 uncultured Pelagibacteraceae bacterium | reverse complement strand
GTGCAAATTCACCCTCTAAAATTGTAGGTTTTAAACCATCTAAAACTTTTAAAAAAGTTTTACACAGAGTCCCCATGCTTTCACTTTCAAATGCTTTTGATGAGGAGGATCTAGTAAATTTTGAAAAAAAAATTAATAATTTTTTAGACAAAAAAAGTTCAAACGAGTTAGAGTATAGCGCAGAACCTAAGATCGATGGTATTTCTGCTTCCTTAATTTTTAAAAAGGGAAAATTTATAATGGGACTTTCCAGGGGTGACGGTAAAGAAGGAGAAGATATTACAAATAATTTAATGACAATTGATGATATTCCTAAAAATATTTCAGCTGAAAATTTTCCTAATGAAATAGATATTCGGGGTGAAGTATTTATTCAAAATAATGATTTTGAAAATCTTAAAGATAAGTTTGCTAACCCAAGAAATGCTGCGTCTGGATCATTACGACAAAAAAATCCTCAAGATACAAAGAAAATTCCTTTAAAGTTTATTGCGTATACATTTGGGTATGTAAATAATATGGAAATAAAAAATCAAAGTAACTTCTTACAACAATTAAGCGAGTGGGGTTTTAAAACAAATCCATTTAATAAAACTATAAAAGGTATTAAAAATTTAATGAAAAATTACCAAGAAATAGAAAAAAAAAGAAATGACATTGATTTCGATATTGATGGTATCGTTTACAAAATAAATAGTTTTGATTTACAGAAACGTTTAGGTAATGTTGCAAATTCACCGCGTTGGGCTATTGCGCACAAGTTTTCTGCTAATAAAGGTATTTCAAAGATTTTAAATATTGAGATTCAAGTTGGTAGAACAGGGGCATTGACACCTGTTGCAAAAATAAAACCAATTAATATTGGTGGTGTAGTTGTATCGAATGCAACACTTCATAATGAAGATGAAATAATAAGAAAAGATATAAGGATAGGGGATATAGTAGTTGTAGAGAGAGCGGGAGATGTTATTCCACATATAATTGAGGTAGATTTAAAAAAAAGAAAAAAAAACTTAAAAAAATACATTTTTCCAATCAAGTGCCCATCTTGTGGAGCTAAAACAATTAAAGAGTATAATTCGATTACTAAAAAAAATGATGCAGTAAGAAGATGTTCAAGTGAGGGATATGAATGTGATAAAATGACAATAGAAAAAATTAAGCACTTTGTATCAAAAGAAGCTTTTAATATTGATGGTTTTGGAAAAAAAATTGTAGAAAATTTTTGGAAACTGAAAATGATTAAATTACCGCAAGATATTTTTGTTTTGAATTATGAAAAAATAAAAACAATGGATGGATGGGGCCAACAATCAGTAGCAAATTTAAAATATGCAATTGAAGAAAAGAAAAATATTTCTTTTGAAAAATTCATATATGCCCTTGGAATAAGACATATTGGTTTTGAAAATGCTAAATTGATTGCAAAAACCCTTAAAAGTCCTGAAAATTTTATAAATCTTTTCAAAGAAAATAAAATTGATGATTTACTAAATATTGATGGGATTGGTGAAACTCAAATAATTTCTTTAAAAAAATTTTTTTTGAATAAGACAAATGTAAAGGTAATTCAAGATCTTCAAAAAATTTTAAAAATCCAGAAAACAATAGAAAATAAAAAAGATGGTGTATTAAGTGATAAGGTATTTATGTTTACGGGAAAATTAACAGGCATGAGTAGAGCAGAGGCTAAGTCTTTAATAGAAAAAAATTCAGGAACAATAATAAGTAATGTTTCAAAAAAACTTGATTATCTGATAATCGGAGAGAAACCTACTAAACGGAAAGTCGAAGCTGCAAAAGAGTTAAAGATTAAAATTATAGATCAATCAGAATTAAATAAATTATTGAATAAAAGTAGCTAACCATCTTCTTTCACTTGGGTTTAAATATTTATGAAGTTTTGTGTAAATATCCAAATTATATTTCCAAAGGTAACTTTTTTCATCATTCGTTAATAAATCGAAATTAATTAAATCTTTATCGATTGGAGCTAGTGTTAAATTTTCAAAGTACAGCTTATTTTTATTTTTTTTAACATAAATCAAATTTTCTATACGTATTCCAAATTTATCTTTTTTATAATATCCTGGTTCATTACTTAAAATCATTCCCTCAAGTAACTTTATCTTATTAAATTTAGATATACCTTGGGGGCCCTCATGCACGTTTAAAAAAAAACCTACACCATGTCCGGTTCCATGTTGGTAATCTAAGTTTATCTCTTTTAAAAATTTTCTTGCCCTGATATCTATCAGATTACCAGAGGAATGTTTATTTAGATTAGATTTTACAACTGCAATATGACCTTTTAATACTCTTGTGAAAATATTTTTTATATTTTTTTTGGGTTTTGAGAAACAAATAGTTCTAGTCACATCCGTGGTACCGTATTTATATTGTCCACCTGAGTCACACAAAAAAATATCTTTTTTATTAATTTTTTTTGTGTTTCTTTTTGTTGCTCTATAATGAACAATAGCTCCATTACTCCCGGCACCAGCAATAGTATTAAAACTTGGATACAAATACTCTTTATTTTTTTTTCTAAAATTTTCTAATTTATTTTGTGCCTCAAATTCAGTAATTTTTTTTTTGTTAATATTTTTAATCCAATGAATAAATTTTGTTAATGCAACACCATCAAAAATATGACTTTTTAACATATTTTCGATTTCCGTTTTGTTTTTTAAAGATTTAAGTAA
>CACIUF010000043.1 GCA_902589765.1 uncultured Pelagibacteraceae bacterium | reverse complement strand
TGACAAATCAATAAAAGAACTGAATTATGTAGAAGCTGCTTTATTAGCTGCATTACCTAAGGCACCAAGCAAATACAATCCATATAGAAATATTGAATTAGCAAAATTTAGAAGAGATTTAGTTTTAAAAAATTTATTAGACAATAATTTCATATCAGAGAAAAATTATCAAAATTTCAGAAAAAAAAATATTCAATTAAAAAAAACTAAAAGAGTTTATTTAGAAGATGCTCAATTATTGAAATTTTATCATATGAAAAAGTTTATAATCAAGGCTTTAATATAAACACACCAATAAATCTAGAATTACAAAAAATTGCAACAAACTCTTTAAGAAATGGATTAATTAAATATGACCAACGCAAAGGTTGGCGTGGTCCATTGTTAAATAAATCATATTCTAAAAATTGGTCTGTTGGTTTAGATAAATATGATTTAGAGAATTCTATTGACTGGAAAATTGCAATAATAAAAAAAATTTCTAAATTTTCTATAGAAATAGAAACAAAAGATAAAATTGAAGGAATCATAGATTACAATAATATTTCTTGGACTAAAAAAGAATTAGATGACCTTTTTAGTGTGGGAGACATAATTTATGTAAAAAATATTAGAGATAATAATTTTAGCCTTAAACAATTACCAAAAATAAATGGCGGTATAGTAGTAATGGATCCTTTCACAGGAAGAGTCGTTGCTCTTAGTGGTGGATTTAGTTTTAAAAACAGTGAGTTTAATAGAGCCTCACAAGCTTTGCGCCAACCTGGTTCAGCATTTAAACCATTTGTTTACGCCTTAGCACTTGAAAATAATTACACACCTTCTTCATTAGTTCTAGATGCGCCATTAGTCTTAGATCAAGGAACTGATTTAAAAATGTGGAAGCCAGAAAATTACGGAAAAAAATTTTATGGACCATCAACTTTGAGAATTGGTTTGGAAAAGTCACGAAATTTAATGACAGTAAGAATTGCGAAGAATCTAGGTGTAGATAAAGTTGCTGAATTCTCTAAAAATCTAGGAATTTATGAAAATCCCGATAAGCTTTTATCTATCTCTTTGGGCTCTGCCGAAACAACTCTGTTAAAACTCACTTCTGCATATTCAGCTTTTGTAAATGGAGGAAAATTAGTTACACCAATTTTAATTGATCGTGTTCAGGATAGTGAGGGAAACACAATTTTAAACAATGAAAATAGATCATGCTTAAATTGTGATAAACTTTCATATACTGGTAAAGACTTCCCTGATGTAGCAGATAATTTTAAACAGATATTTTCTCCACAAACAGCCTACCAAATTACTTCTTTATTGGAAGGTGTTGTAAAAAGAGGCACAGGAAAAAAATTAAGAGATCTAAATTTGAATCTCGCAGGCAAAACAGGAACAACTAATAAGAACACCGATGCATGGTTTATTGGTTACACCTCAAATTACGTTATAGGAGTTTATGTTGGAATGGATAATCCACAACCACTAGGTAAATTTGAAACTGGTTCAAAAACAGCTTTACCAATTTTTAAGGAATTTATCGAATCAGCTATTAGAAAATCCGACGCTCGACCATTTAAAGTTGCTGATGGAATTACAATGATGGTAGTTGACCCGACGACAGGTCAAAAAGCAAAATTTTCATCTAAAGACACAATTTTAGAAGCATATAAAAGCAAGAATGTTATTGATGGCAAAGTACTATATTTAAATAATAATAGATTAGATACGAATAATATATTAAAGTTTTACTAATGGATCATAAATATACAGATTATAAAAAAGAGATAGAAAAAATAAATCAAAGAGTTAAGGAGTATCTTTGATAAAAATAAGATTGATTTAAAATTACAAAATCACAATAAAATAATTCTTGATCCTGATTTTTGGCAGGATAAGTCAAACTCAAAAAAAATACTTAAAGAAAAAAAATTGTATGAGGATCTGGTTGGTTCTTACAAAAGTTCTTTAAATCAACTAAAAGATCTAAGCGATTTGTATGAACTTGCTTTAGAAGAAAATAATACAAATATACAAAATGAAGTTTTAGAAAATATTAGGAGTCTAAGAAAATTAGCAAAAAAAAATGAAATTAATTGTTTTTTATCAAATGAGTCCGACTCTTTTGATTGTTATGTAGAAATTCATGCCGGTGCCGGAGGCACTGAGAGCCAAGATTGGGCAGATATGCTGAGAAGAATGTATCTAAAATGGTCTGATAATAAAAATTATAAATCAACATTGATTAGTGAACACAAGGGTGATGAGGCAGGTATAAAATCCTCAACAATTAAAATTGAAGGTGATTATGTATTTGGTTGGTTAAAAAAAGAGTCTGGTATTCATAGATTAGTAAGAATTTCACCATTTGATTCAGGCGCAAGACGTCATACTAGTTTTGCCAGTATTTGGGTTTATCCAGTGGTGGATGAAAATATTAACATTGAAATTCAAGATAAAGATTTGAGAATAGACACTTACAGATCTAGTGGCGCTGGTGGTCAACATGTTAATACAACTGATAGCGCAGTTAGAATTACTCATTTACCATCTAAAATTGTAGTTCAATGTCAAAATGAAAGATCTCAACATAAAAATAAAGAAACATGCATGAATATGCTCAAAGCAAGACTCTATGATTTTGAGATAAAAAAAAAAGAAAAAGAAAATGAAAATACCGTGTCATCAAAATCTGAAATAGGTTGGGGACATCAAATAAGATCTTATGTTTTACAACCATACAGATTAGTAAAAGATAATAGATCGAACTTTGAAAGCTCTAATCCAGATAA
>CACIUF010000042.1 GCA_902589765.1 uncultured Pelagibacteraceae bacterium | reverse complement strand
AAACTAGGATTGTTAAAATAATTAAATACACGATAGCTTTAAAACCCATTTGATGTCTTGACTCTAAGTGAGGTTCAGCAGACCACATCAAGAATGTTGTTACATCTTTTGACATTTGCTCAACAGAGGCTGTTGTACCATCTGAGTATTCTACTAATCCATCTGATAACTGATTAGCCATTTTAATTTTATTCCCATACATATATTTATTATAATACACACCATCATCTAAAGTAACTCCAGCTGGTGGGTCTTCATATCCTTGAAGCAATGAATAAATATAATCTACCCCACCCCCTCTTGCTTTAACTAATACGGACATATCTGGTGGATAAGCACCTCCATTTGCGGCTTGAGCAGCTTGAACGTTGTCATAGGGCATTACAAACTTATCTGATAATCTGCCTGGACGAGTAAACATATCACCGTCTGAATTAGGTCCATCTTTGACCTCAAAAGATGCAGCAATAGCTTTTGCTTGCTCTATAGAAAATTCTGGTCCCCCTTTTTCAGCTAAGTTTCTATAACTTAAATATTTCATTGAATGACAAGAAGAGCACACCTCTGTGTAGACTTGATAACCTCTTTGAAGTGCAGCTCGATCAAACTTTCCAAAGAGACCTTTAAAACTCCAATCAGTTTTTAAATATTCAACTTTTTCTGCAGCTTGAGTGCTCAATGAAAGTCCAGAAAATAAGATAATAAATGAAAATATTTTAAAAAAATTTTTCACTTATTTATTTAAACTTTCCTTGTTCTTTGCCGTGGCTAAATTAGGTGAACCACCTAGTATCGGTTCGGTAATACTTAATGGAATTGGAAGAGTTTTTTCTTTCCAACCTAAAACTGGAAGTATCACTAAAAAGTGTAAGAAATAGTATGCTGTAGCTACTCTAGCAACTAACAGATATAACCCCTCTGCTGGCATAGCACCAACATATCCCAGAATCAAAACGTCAGCGACAAGGATCCAATAAAATTGTCTATACAAAGGTCTAAATACTGCTGATCTAATTTTTGAAGTATCAAGCCATGGAAGAGCTGCTAAAATTAAAATAGCAGATAACATTGCAACAACTCCTAAAAGTTTATCTGGGACCGATCTCAAAATTGCATAGAATGGTAATAAATACCACTCTGGAACAATATGTGCCGGAGTAACTAATGGATTAGCCTCAATATAATTATCTGCATGACCTAATATATTTGGCGTGTAAAAAACAAAAAATGCAAAAACAATCATAAACATTAGTAAAGCAAAACCATCTTTTATTACAATGTATGGATGGAATGGTACTGTATCTTTTGAAGGTTTTTTAATGTCAATTCCAACTGGATTATTATTTCCAGGGACATGAAGTGCCCATATATGAAGAACAACTAAACCCAAAATTAAAAAAGGTATTAAATAGTGAAGTGTAAAAAATCTTGTCAAAGTAGGGTTATCAACTGAGTAACCTCCCCATAACCAAGTAACAATACCCTCTCCTACTAAAGGAATTGCGCTAAATAGATTTGTAATTACAGTTGCACCCCAGAAACTCATTTGACCCCATGGAAGTACATAACCCAAAAATGCAGCTGCCATCATTAATAGATAAATGATAATACCTATTATCCAAATTATTTCTCTAGGAGCTTTGTAAGAACCATAAAATAATGATCTAAATATATGAATATAAACAGCCAAAAAAAACATTGAGGCACCATTTGCATGAATGTATCTAATTAACCAACCATAGTTAACATCTCTCATAATATGCTCGACACTATCAAAAGCCATATCAGCATGAGCAATATAATGCATTGCAAGAACTAAACCCGTTACAATTTGAGTAATCAAACAAAAAGTTAATATTCCACCAAACGTCCACCAATAATTTAAATTTTTAGGTGTTGGATAATCAGTTAAGTGATTTGCAAGAGTTAATAATGGTAAACGATCGTTAAACCATTTTCCAAATTTTGATTTCGGTGTGTATTCGTGATCACTCATAATAATTATCCAATTTTAATTGTATTAGCATTAACAAATTCATATTTAGGGATCTCCATATTAGTCGGAGCTGGTCCCTTTCTAATTCTTCCAGAGATATCATAGTGAGAACCATGACAAGGACAAAACCATCCATTGTATTCACCTTTTTGATCTAAAGGAACACAGCCTAAGTGAGTGCACACTCCAAGCATAACTAACCACTCAGGGTTTGCTGCACGATCCTCATCTTTTTCAGGATGTTTTAAATCTTCTAACTTTACAGATCTTGCTTCAGCTATCTCATCTTGTGTTCTTCTACGAATAAAAACTGGTTTACCTCTCCATAAAACTGTAATTGTTTTACCTGGATTTACCGCACTTACATCAACCTCAGTGCTCGCCAAAGCTTTGACTGATGCGTCTGGGTTCATCTGATCAATCATTGGCCATATCGTTGCACCAACACCAACCGCACCAACTGCATAAGTTGCTGTGAATAAAAAATCTCGTCTATTAGTTTTTTTTTCTGACATCAATAATAGTTAAATATACTCAATATTGCTTTTTTCTACTTAAATATATGATTTCATATAATATAAAATGATAAATTTACTACTGAAAGAATGACACAGAATTTGATAAATCATGGCCCTAAAATTGCTTTATTTGAACCAGACATACCTCAAAATACAGCAGCAATAATCAGAACCTGTGCGTGCCTAGGTGCAAAACTTGAGATAATAGAGCCTTGCGGGTTTATGCTGGGTGACAGAAGATTTAAGCGAGTCGTTATGGATTATATGAATGAAAAAGACATAAAATTCTATCAAAGCTCAGATGATTTTTTTAAATCGAAAAAAGATCAAAGAATAGTTCTAATGACCACAAAAGCGTCTGTTTCTTACACAAAATTTAAGTTTAATAAAAATGACACTATTCTTTTTGGTAGAGAAAGTGCCGGAGTGCCAAATGAGGTTCACAAAAAAATTAAAGATAGACTCAAAATTCCTATGAAAAACAATAAACGCTCACTTAATATTGCATCTTCTGTTGCAAT
>CACIUF010000041.1 GCA_902589765.1 uncultured Pelagibacteraceae bacterium | reverse complement strand
TTTTTCATCAAACATTTATTCCCCTATTTTAATTCTACTGAACTCCTTGATCTTTAAATCATTAATAGCAAGTTCTTTTAAAACATCTTGAACTTTTTTTTTTGGCTCCATAACCCAAGCTTGCGTTAAAAGAGCATTTTCCTCTTTAAATTTATTCATCTTACCTAAACTAATTTTTTTCGCAATCTCTTCTGGTTTTCCTGAATTTTTTAGTTCTTCAGTAACTAATTCCTGCTCTTTTTCTATGATGGCTTTATCAATTAATTTAGATTCTAAAGCTAAAGGGTTTGATGCTGCTATATGCATAGATAATTGTTTACCAAATGTTTTTACAATGTCAGAATTATCCTTAGTTTCTAATGAGACAATCACAGCTAATTTAGCCAAATTATCTCTCACCACAGTATGTAAATATTGACAATTTATTGAGGAAGAATTTGAAATTGTTTTTGTTTTACCGATTGTAATTTTTTCTCCAATCTTAGCAATTAAAGCAACTAAATTTTCCTCAACAGAAATATCATTTTTCATTTTAGATTTTTTTAATTTTTCAACATCTGAATTATTTAGATTGTTGAGTTCACTTAATTCTTTAACAAAATTTATAAAGTCATCATTTTTGGCAACGAAATCTGTTTCACAATTTACTTCTATAACTGACGTTTTGTTTTCATCTCCACTAACCGCAACAACTCCTTCTTTTGCATCTCTTGACATCTTTTTAGAAGCTTTTGAAATTCCTTTTACTCTTAAAATCTCAACTGCTTTATCTAAATCACCTCCAGACTCTTTGATTGCTAAATTACAATCTTTGAATCCTGCGCCTGTTGCCTCTCTAAGTTTTTTTACTTTTTCTATATCACTCATTTAATTTAGTTTTTCAGTCTTTTTTTTGGAGAATCTTTTTTCTAGTTTTTCTCGATCGGTTTCAGCAATAATTTTAGATTTATCAACTTTATCTTTTTTCTCAGTATCTTTTTTTGTTTCAATAACTGGTGCAGCTTTTTTAGCGCCTAAGATTGTTTCTTTAATAAGATTACAATATAGATCTATCGATCTTCTAGCGTCATCATTGCCAGGTATTGGAAAATCAATTCCATCAGGATTTGAGTTGCTATCTAATATTGCAATTATTGGAATTCCTAACTTAACTGACTCTTGAATTGCAAGTGACTCATAATTCGTATCAATAATAAAAACTAAATCAGGAACTTTTTTCATTTCAGCTATTCCTCCGAGTGATCTTTGTAATTTATCTTTTTTGACACTCATTTTTAAAAGCTCTTTTTTCGTAAATCCTCTATTCTCAGCAACTAAATCTGTCTCTAATTTTTTCAATTTTTTTATTGAATTTGAAATGGTACCCCAATTTGTGAGCATTCCACCTAACCATCTATAATTTACGAAATACTGATCTGTTTCTTTTGCTAATTCTGCTATTGCTTCGGAAGCTTGTTTTTTAGTTGATACAAACAATATTTTCCCATTGTTTGAAACTGTATCATAAACTTTTTCTAAAGCAATTTTGGTTAATTCTAAAGTTTGGGTAAGGTCGATAATGTGAATACTATCTCTTTTTCCAAATATATATTTCTTCATTTTTGGATTCCATCTTAAAGTTTTGTGACCAAGATGAACTCCTGCTTCTAATAATTGTTGAATAGTAACGTTTGGTATCTTCATATTTTTTCCCGGTTAAGCCACCACAGTTATTTCCAATTAAGGACCGGAGGTTTAAAACCAACAAACTGTGTGCGTGTTAATTTAAATTTGAAGATTATTTACAAAGAAATTTTTAATTAGACAAGTCTTAATTATCCAATTATTGCTGAAATTTCCTTATTTCTTAAAATATTTATTGTTTTTCTGTCAATATTTCTCTTATTTTTTAAGTGGAATTTTAAATCACTTTCATTGTCACTAATATTAATCTTTATCAATGTGTTTCCTTGTTTAGGCAAATATTTTGATATCTCATCTAGTTCTTTTGTGGATTTTAAATTAAATGTTACTTCTTGAATTGGTCTGTTTAACAAATCCTTTAAAGATACGATTTTTTGAACATTTAATCTTTTAAATCTATTTTCTGAGTCTGATAAAGATTTAAATAAAGTCAAAATAAAAGAATTTCCTTCTTTTAAAATTTCTCGATTTAATTCCAACGTATCTGAAAAAATAAACAACTCAAAAACACTCGATAAATCTGTAAGTTTTAAAACTGCGTAAGGGTTACCTTTTGCAGTTTTTCTCTCTTGTATCTTAAGTAATGTTGCGGCTACATTTGACTCCTTTAGATCATCTTGATTATTAAATTTTTGATAATCATAAATATTATAATCATCAAAAACATCTTTAAATTGATTTAATGGATGATCTGAAATGAAAAAACCTACTGCTTCAAACTCTTTAGATAATCTTTCTTCAAACTTCCAGTCATCAATATTAATAGTTATCTCATCTTCTTGATCAGTACTTTCACCAAATAAATCTATTTGGTTAACAGATTTATTTTCAAAAATGTTTTTGGATTTTGAAATAAAATTGGGAATAGAATTAAATAAAGATTGTCTATTAATATTTAAATTATCAAAAGCCCCTGCTTTAACAAGTCCCTCAAGTTGTAATTTGTTAATATCTTTTGGATTAACACGATTTAAAAAATCTTTAATTGATTTAAATGGTCCGTTGTTTAATCTTTCTTGAACTATGTTAGAGACAGCTTCATACCCCACAGCTTTAATACCACCTAAAGCATAATAGAATTTTCCATTTTCAGCTCTAAAATCTGCGAAACATTGATTTATATCAGGTCTAACAATTTCAATATTCAATCTTTTAAGCTCTTCATAAAATTCACTAAGTTTATTTTGATTAGATATATCCATAGTCATCGAGGCAGCAATAAATTCTTTTGGATAATAAGTTTTCAAATATGCTGTTTGATAAGATATAATTGCATATGCAGCGGCATGACTTTTATTGAATCCATATTCGGCAAATGGTTCTATTTTCAAAAAAATTCCAGCTGCCACTTCTTTGCTAATTCCATTTTTGACGGCCCCAGCAATAAAATTTTGTTTTTGTTTTTCAAGCTCAGATCTTTTTTTCTTTCCCATCGCTCTTCTTAAAATATCTGCTTGACCAGCAGTAAAACCTGACAATTTCTGCGCAATTTGCATTACC
>CACIUF010000040.1 GCA_902589765.1 uncultured Pelagibacteraceae bacterium | reverse complement strand
TTTATTTATAAAAAAGTGAATTTGCCTCTAAAGCAAATTGATAAAAAAGAGAACTGGCGAAGAGTAATTGATTTTAAAAATAACAGCGGATGGATACATTGGTCTCAATTAAAAAAAATAAATTCAATAATTCCCACAAAAGACAAAATTTTATTCGAAAATCCAACAAATTTTTCTAAACCATTGGCTAAAATTAAAAGTGGAAGAGTTCTAATAGTTCAAAAATGTAATGGAATTTGGTGCAAAATAAATACAGATGATTTTGAAGGTTGGATAAAGACAGACAATATTTGGGGTGTATTAGATTAAGAGTTTTTTGATTTACTCGCCCACCACTTATCTAAAATAAAATACCATATAGAATTAGCTATTGGTTCAACTATTGCGTCTGTTAGTGCTATCATAAAGCTGACATCAGCAACAAACATTAAAACAGTTATAGCTATAGCAAAATGACCAATTGTATAAATAATGGTTCTTAAAATTGAACCTCTATTATTTGTGTAAATCTGTCCAGCAGCTTTGAATATGCCGGTTGTTAATTCCATTATTTTTTAAACGGACTATCAAGCACACAAGCAACTAGGTGCACTCTAGCCTGTTCTCCACCATTAAAAAAATTATGATATTTCGTGTTATTTGTTATCCATACCTTACCATCAGCTGGAAGATGTTTTGCTACATTTTCAATTACCATTGAACAGCCCTTATTAGTTATAATTGGTACATGCAGTCTACATTCAGGATCTTTATGCCAGCTTAATGTCGATCTTGGCTCTTTTAATAATAATCTAACTCTACCTAGTTTAAACCTTTTACTTAAAGTGTCGTAAACTTCTTTAAAATAAGTATTTTCAAATTCAGGAACCAATTGAGTATATTTTGACTCATCTATATCAACGTCTCGAGAAACTTCTTTTCCAGTTTCATCGGCAATTGTCCAATATTTACCCCTTATATTATTTCCCTCAATAGAACTTCTATCGTTTGGAATTTGGTTTAATGGTATTGCACCAAAGTGGGTAACCCCAGGAGAATTGAATTTTTTAGCTTTTAACACTTTATCCAAATCATTTCTTAGCTTTGATATATCAAAATTGAGATTAGGAACTTCGTAGAAGTCCTCAAAATTTGCTGTTCCCATATTTTTTTGTCCTGTTTTATAGAATTAGTTTAATTTCAAATCAAATCGATCAGAATTCATAACTTTTACCCACGCCGCGATAAAATCTTTAACAAATTTATCACCTGAATCTTCACATGCATAAACTTCTGCTAGAGCTCTTAGTTGAGAATTTGAACCAAAAATTAAATCAACTCTTGTCGCCTTCCATTTTGTTTTTTGAGTTTTTCTATCTTTACCAATAAATGTTTGTTCAGATTTATCTTCCTCTTTCCAAGTCGTATTCATGTCTAAAAGATTTATGAAATAATCGTTAGTAAGAGAACCAGGTCTGTTAGTAAAAACACCATGTTTTGAGCCATCAAAATTTGTGTTTAACACTCTCATACCACCCACAAGTGCAGTCATTTCTGGAGCTGTTAAACCCATCAATTGAGCCTTATCAACAAGTTTTTCCTCTGCAGAAACATTTGAAGCTCCACCATTTAAGTAGTTTCTAAAACCATCTGCTTGTGGTTCTAGAAGACCAAATGAGTTGATATCAGTCTGATCTTGCCTTGCATCTCCCCTTCCTGCTGAAAATGGAACTTGAACTTTGTAGCCAGCTTTTTTTGCAGCCATTTCGATACCAACACCACCAGCTAGTACAATCAAATCTGCCATTGAAACACTTTTCTTTTTACTATCGAATTTGCTTTTAATTTTTTCTAAAGCTTTAATTACAGTCGATAATTTTTTTGGATTGTTCACTTTCCAATTATTTTGTGGTTCCAACATTATTCTAGCACCATTAGCACCACCTCTTTTATCAGAGCCTCTGAACGTAGATGCTGAAGCCCATGCAGTAGAAACTAAATCTGGAATTGATATTTTTGATTTAGAGATACTAGTTTTTAAATCTTTAATATCCTTTGATTTAAGTTTATATTTAGGCTTATCAATTGGATCCTGCCAAATTAGTTGTTCTTTTGGAACCTCGCTACCAAGATAGCAAACTCTTGGCCCCATATCTCTGTGAGTTAATTTAAACCATGCTCTTGCAAAAGCATCATGAAATTCTTTTGGATTTTGGTGAAAATGTTTTGTGATAGGTCCATAGCTAGGGTCAACTTTCATCGATATGTCGGTTGTTTGCATCATTGGTGGATGAAGCACACCTTTTTGATGTGCATCGGGAACCATTTTAATCTCTTGCCCATTTTTCTTAGGAGTCCATTGATGAGCACCAGCTGGGCTTTTTGTAAGTTCCCACTCATGTCCATATAAACAATCCAAATAACCCATATCCCATTGAATTGGATTTTGAGTCCAAGCGCCCTCAATACCACTACTTATTGTATCAACACCTTTTCCAGATTTATATCCACTATTCCATCCAGTTGACTGATCTTGAAGTCTTGAAGCCTCAGGATCCGGTCCTTTATATGATTCAGATGCTGCACCATGAGATTTTCCAAACGTATGTCCTCCAGCAACTAATGCTGCTGTCTCATAGTCATTCATAGCCATTCTGCCAAATGTCTCTCTAATATCATGTGCTGCTAGTTTTGGATCTGGATTAGCGTCAGGACCTTGCGGATTTACATAGATTAAACCCATATGTGAAGCTCCTAGTGGCTGTTCCAAATCTCTCTTTCCACTATATCTTTCCACACCTAACATTTCTTTTTCTGAGCCCCAATAAATATCATCCTCTGGTTCCCAAATATCAATTCTGCCAGCTCCGAAACCAAAAGTTTTAAAACCCATTGAGTCTAAAGCTACATTTCCAACAAGTATAAATAAATCTGCCCATGAAATTTTTCTTCCATATTTCTTTTTAATAGGCCATAAAAGTAATCTAGCTTTATCTAAGTTAACGTTATCTGGCCAAGAATTAAGTGGCGCAAATCTTTGATTACCTGTTCCTGCTCCACCTCTGCCATCACCAGTTCTGTAAGTTCCTGCGGCATGCCAAGCTAATCTAATAAATAATGGACCATAATGACCATAATCTGCTGGCCACCACTCTTGGGAATCTGTCATTAATTTTTTTAAATCTTTTTTTAGTGCTTTGTAATTTAGTTTTTTAA
>CACIUF010000039.1 GCA_902589765.1 uncultured Pelagibacteraceae bacterium | reverse complement strand
ACTTACAGAGACAATGACATTACAAAAGGGTCAATAAATAATCCTTATGCACCTACCGAACCTGCATGCGGAAAAGATTCAGGTTTTCATGGTCAATTTGATCAGCGAGGTGGAAAATTTACTGCTTGTAGCGACTGTTATATTGAAACAAAATCAATCCATGTTACCAGCAATTCGGACAGATCTATGTTTGGGGTCAATCTATGCCCCAGTTATGGTAATGATAATATGTTGGGCATGGTGTTGTTTTTAGGCGGTACCAACAATTGTCCAGTTGTTAAACAAATAGACACTCAATTCGGCGATTTAACTGTGGCATCATGTGTAACATCCCCATGTTCTGATCCAAATAATATTGTAGTAAGAGACTTTTCTTTTGATTGATCATAAACAAATAAAACCAAAAGGATTTACTTTAATAGAGTTGTTAGTAGTCGTTGCCATCATTGGTATTTTATCAGCCGTAGGTGTTGTTGCTTATAATGGTTACACATCTGGTGCAAAAAAATCAGCTTGCAAAGGCAATTTTAAAACCATGGTTAAAACAGTTTATGAAAATGTAGTGTGGTGTGAGATCAATCCAACAATTGATATAGCGTGGAATGCACAATTTGTTGAAACACATACTTGTGGCGATATAAGTTCAGCGCATAGAAAAAGAGGGCGCACACAAGAAGAAATATTAGCCTGGCTTAGTATGAATGAAATTACGTTTGTAGATCGTAGTAGAAACCAGGCAACAGTAACTCAACAAAATATTGAAACAGGTAACAGAACAACACTTAACACGATATACAATCCTTACAATCAAAAAGATAGTAATGTGTTTTATCCCAACGTTAGAAAAACACCTGATGATGTTGATCTTTCTAGTACGAATGCGTATAATAACCCCTATCAAGATGGTTATATAGTTTTGGTAAAACAAGATGAAGATGGAAATGCTACGTTTCTATGGAATGAGGGAGATTTAATGCTATATTCTAATTGTGGTGGTGAACTTCAAGAACACAAATTTGAACTCAATTAATAATATTGAAGTAAGAAACTTTTCTTTTGATTAATCAGAAACAAATAAAATTAAAAGGATTTACATTAATAGAATTGTTAGTGGTGGTTGCTATCATTGGAATTTTAGCAGCTGTGGGGGTGGTTGCTTATAATGGTTACACTGCAGGGGCAAAAAAAAATGCATTAATCAGTAGACAAAATATAGCAGTAAAATTTCTTATGGCTGAATTTGAGAAATGTAATCTTGGTCAAGAACTATATTTAAATGGTAGTACAGATTTTGATCAGTGCACTAGAGTTTTAAATCCAGGAAGTTCAACAACACGAAACTTAGCAAAGGTGATTGTAAATCACTTCAATAATATAAATGGTTGGAAAAATACTTTTGATGATAGCAAACCAGGATCTACACAAGGTAATCAAAAAAATTGTGAATTAGGATCGATTTGTATTGGGGGATATGTATCTGATAGAATTTTAGTAGTTACTAACTTTAATGACGATCAAGACGACTTTGTTATTGATATAATTTTGATGAATTATTAATCAAATTGAAGAGGGGTTCCCTCTGGATCTCCTAAAATTTTTCCATCTTTCATTTTAGTTTTACCAGCAATAATAGTGGCTACAGGAGTGCCTTTAAACTCAACATCATTAAAAGGTGACCAGCCACATTTACTCTCAATATTTTCATTTTTTATTACAATCTTTTTATTCATATCGACAATCGTGAAATCTGCATCGTAACCTTCTTTAATAAATCCTTTATTCTTAATGCCAAAAATTTTAATTGGATTTTCACAAACTAAATTCATTAATTGATTGAGTGATAATTTTCCATCATTAACATGATTTAACATCACTGGCATAAGTGTTTGAACGCCTGGCATTCCTGAAGGTGAATTGGGATATTCTTTTTCTTTGTTTGCTTTTAAATGGGGTGCATGGTCTGAACCAATGGTGTCATTAATATTATTTTTAACCGCATACCATAATCGATCGTAATGAGATTTATCTCTGATTGGTGGATTCATTTGTGCATATGTTCCAAGTTTATCATAACAATCTGGTGCATAAATTGTTAAATGCTGTGGAGTAATTTCAAAAGTAATATTACCTTTGTGTTGAGATAAAAAATCTATTTCTTGCTTTGTTGTTATATGAAGAACATGAGCTTTCTTGTTATACTTCTTTGCAATTCTAACAATTCTTCTAGTTGAAGAAATAGCACACTCCTCACTCCGCCAAACAGGATGTGAATGCACATCACCATTTTTAATTAATTTTTTATTCCTATTCAAAATTTCCTCATCTTCTGAATGCACTGCCACTATTTTAGAACAGTGTTGAAAGACTTTATCTATGTCTTCTTCAAGAGCTACTAAAAGATTACCTGTTGATGAACCTACAAATAATTTAATACCACAACATCCTTCCAAATCTTTAAGTTCTGCTAATTGATTGACGTTTTCAGCTGTTGCACCAAAATAAAAAGCGTAATTGCAATACATTCTATTTTTCGCAAGATCTAATTTTCTTTGAAATTCTTTTATGTTTGATGTGGGTGGGTTAGTATTTGGCATTTCAAACACTGCAGTGATACCTCCCGCAACTGCAGCTCTACTTCCTGAGTGAAGATCTTCAGTATCTGTTGAGCCAGGTTCTCTAAAATGAGTTTGGGTATCAATACATCCAGGTAAGACTATTAGGTTTTTTGCATCATACACTTCTTTTGCTTCTTCTGATACTTCACCAATTTTTGATATCTTACCATCTTTAATAGCAACATCTTCATTCTCTAGCTTCCCGTTAATATAACATTGCCCATTTTTGATTATTAGATCTAACATTTTTAAGAAAAGTTATTATATTAAAATCAGATATCAATCAAATATGAATAATAGTGTTTATATATTAGAGGATAGAGCCATACTTTACGTCAATGGTTCAGATGCAAAAGATTTTTTACAAAATCTGATTAGCAATGACATTAATAAAGTTACAGATAACTCCAGTTGTTTTGCATCATTGTTTACTCCGCAAGGCAAGTTTTTATATGAATTCATAGTAGTGAAACACAAATTAGGTTACTTTATTGATTGTGAAAAATCTCAGTCTGAGGAGATATTTAAACAATTAAATTTATATAAGATAAGATCAAAAGTAGAAATTCTTAATTTAAGTAACGAATTTGTGGTTGCTAGTTTTGGATACGAAAAATATTTATCT
>CACIUF010000038.1 GCA_902589765.1 uncultured Pelagibacteraceae bacterium | reverse complement strand
CAAAGTAATAAAAGGATTATCCAAAAATCCAGAGGACAATAGTCAAATAGAGGAAGAAGTTAGGAAAGAAGTGATTGATTTATGCTCTTCATTTCCAATATACAAAAATTTGAATAGATGATTTGTTCAATATGTAAGAAAGGTGAGACCTCTGTTGTAGACTCACGTCCAACAGAGGATGGCACTGCTATACGTAGAAGAAGATTGTGTGTATGTGGTGCGAGATTTACTACCTTTGAAAGAGTTCAATTTAGAGAATTAATGGTAGTAAAAAAAAATGGAAGAAAATCTGCTTTTGATAGAGATAAACTTGCAAAATCAATTTATATTGCTCTTAAAAAAAGACCTTTAGATACTGAAACTGTTGAAAAATTTATAAGTCGTATCTCTAGATCGCTTGAGGAACTCGGTCAAAATGAAATTTCTAGCAATACAATAGGAACAATGGTTATGGAAGGTTTGAAAGAACTTGATCCAGTTGCTTATGTTAGATTTGCTTCTGTTTATAGAAATTTTAGAGAAGAACAAGATTTCGTACAATTTGTGGACAAGCTAGATGTCTACAAAAAAAGATAAATTCTCAGCTCAAGATAAAAATTTCATGAAATTAGCCTTAAATTTAGCTAATGCGCGAAGAGGTTTAACAGGAAACAATCCTTCGGTTGGTTGTGTAATTGTAAAGAATAATAGAATAATATCTATAGGACAAACAGGCTATAATGGCAGACCTCATGCAGAACATAACGCTATTTTAAATTGTTCAGAAAATTTAAAAGACTCAAAAATGTATGTTACTTTAGAGCCATGTAATCATTATGGGAAAACTCCACCCTGCACCAAAAATATTATAAAGAATAAAATCGGAGAAGTTTATTATTCAATGGATGACATTGATTTAAAAGTAAAGGGCAAGAGTTATTCAATATTAAAAGAAAACAACATTAGAGTCAAAAAGGGGCTTTTAAGAAAAGATGCAGAAAATTTATACAGATCTTATTTCTTTAATAGAAAAAAGAAACTACCATATGTAATTGGAAAAATTGCAGTATCAAAGAATAAGATTATTTACAGCGAAATATCAACGAGAATTACTGATAAAACATCTGATAAATTGACTCATTATTTAAGATTAAAAAGTGATGGTATAATGATTTCTGGCAAAACACTAAATATAGATAATCCAAAGCTAAATTGTAGGTTGGAGGGTTTTAATCAATTTTCTCCAAAAAGGATTATTTTAGACAGAAATTTAGAAATAAATTTGAAAAGTTATATAGCTAAATCGATAAAAAAAGGAAATACTATTATTTTCCATAATTCTAATGATAAATCAAAAATAAAACATTTAAAAAAGAGAGGTACTATTCTAATAAAACGATCTACAGATAAATATAAAAATTTAGATCTAAAAAAAATTTTGAAAGATTTATATAAAATGGAAATAAGAAATCTATTAGTAGAAGGTGGAGATATATTAACAAAAAATTTCCTTCAAAAAAGATTATTTAATGAATTTTATATGTTTAGAAGTTCAAAAAATTTATCTAAAAACAAAAAACATGTTAATTTTACCTCTTTTAGCATTTTAAATACTAAATATAATAAACGTAAGATAAACTCTAAATTAGCTAGCGATAAATTAACTATTTACAAAAATTGAAATGTTTAATGGAATTATTTTCAACAAAGGTTTAATAACAAAAATAATTAAAAGACCTAAAGGAATTAATATTTTTGTTAAATCTGATCTTAAATTAGGTTTAAAAGATATAGGTGTTTCTGTAGCTTGCGATGGAGTTTGTCTTACTCTCATTTCAATAAAAAAAAGGACTATGGAATTTTATTTATCAAATGAAACTATAAAAAGATCAAAATTTAAATACATAAAGTTAAATGATAGAATTAATCTAGAACTTCCTCTTAAATATGGTCAAAAAATTTCAGGGCATATTTGCCAAGGACATGTTGATACTGTTGGAAAAATATTATCAGTAAAAAATATTGATAAATCTTATTTATTTGACTTTGAAATTAATAAAAAAGAGAGAAAAGATATAATTGAAAAAGCTTCAATTAGTATAAATGGTATATCATTAACAATTTCTAAAGTGACGAAAAAAGGTTTTCAAATCTGGATAATTCCTCATACTTATAAATTAACAAATCTATCATCTCTTAAAAAAGGCAATGTAGTTAACGTAGAAATAGATATTCTTTCAAAATACGTTAGAAACTATTTTTATGAAAAAAAATAATTATTCATCAATAGAAACTATAATAAATGTTGCAAAAAAAGGGGGTATGTACATTTTAGTTGATGATGAAAAAAGAGAAAATGAAGGTGATTTAGTTATGTCAACATCGGATACAAATGCAAAGAATATTAATTTTATGGCTAAATATGGAAGAGGCCTTATTTGTTTAGCATTAGATAGTCTTCAAGCAAAAAAATTAAATTTATCTTTAATGTCACCAGTAAATCAATCAAGAAATCAGACAGCATTTACAATTTCAATAGAAGCTAAAAAAGGTATCACAACCGGGATATCCGCGAAAGATAGAGCAAGAACTATCAAAATAGCCTCAAAGAAAAATGTTAGCAAAAATGATATAGTATCGCCTGGACATGTATTTCCAATCATTGCTAAGGATGGTGGTGTTCTTGTAAGAGCAGGTCACACAGAAGCATCTGTGGATATTTCAAAATTAGCTAAAAAGAATAATTCAGCAGTCATTTGTGAAATAATGAATGAAGATGGAACAATGGCTAAGGGTCAAGCACTTTTAAATTTTGCACAAAAACATAAACTTAAGATTGGTAAAATTGAGGATTTAATTTCTTATCGATTAAAAAAAGAAAAATTAGTAAAATTAAAAAAATCATCTGATATTAAAGTGAAAAATCAAAAATATAAAATTAAAATATATGAGAATCTTTTAGATGGGTCAGAACACTTTGCACTCATAAAAGGATCACTAAAAAGATCTATTGTACCACGTGTTAGAGTTATTTCATCAAATGTAGTTTATAATTATCTTATAAGTCAAAAACTTCCAAATTCATTTGATAAAACAATAAACTATTTTAAAAAATATAATAATTGTGTACTAATCTTCATAAAAGATACTAATTTAAATTCAGTTACTCAAACGCTTAAAAGTTTTAGAAATAAAATTTTAAAAAAGAAAGGCAAAGATAATCTTATAAGAAATTATGGTATAGGTGCCCAAATTATTAAAGATTTAAAAATCAAAAAAATGATATTAATTACCAGAACACCAAAAAAAGTTATTGGACTAGAAGGTTATAACATTAAGATAACTAAACAAGAATTAATTTGATGAAAAAAATTTTAATAGTTACTGCAGATTACTATAAAGATATTTCTTTAGGTTTGTTGAATAGTGCAAAAAAAAATCTCTCAAGAAATTTTAATTATAAGATAATTAAAGTTCCCGGCGTTTTTGAGATACCTGTAACTATATCTAGAAATTTAAAAAAATTTGACGCTTTCATTGCCCTTGGATGTGTTATTAAAGGTCAAACTCCACATTTTGATTTCATATCCCAATCTTCAACAAATGCCGTTATGAATTTA
>CACIUF010000037.1 GCA_902589765.1 uncultured Pelagibacteraceae bacterium | reverse complement strand
AGGTGACGAAATTTTACTTACTGAGTTAGAGCATCATTCAAATTATGTACCATGGCACTATTTGAGAAAATCAAAAAATATAAAGATTAATTTTGCTGAAATAAATGATGATGGTGAAATTCCAATTGAAAATATTGAAAAAAAAATTACATCAAAAACAAAAGTGATTGCCATTAATCATCTCTCGAATGTCACTGGTGCAATCCTACCAGTCAAAGAGATCACTGAGCTTGCACACGCAAAAGGTATAATTGTTGTCGTAGATGGATGTCAAGGTGCACCACATTTGAAACTTGATATGCAAGATCTTGACTGTGATTTTTATGCAATTTCTTGTCATAAAATGTACGGACCTACTGGACTTGGAATTTTATATGGGAAAAAAAAATGGCTCGAAGAGTTACCTCCTTATCAAGGTGGTGGTGGAATGATTAAAGAAGTTAAAAAAGATCGTATTACTTATGGAGATCTTCCAAATAAGTATGAAGCAGGCACTATGGCCACTGCTCAGGTGATAGCTTTTGATAAGTCGATCAAATTTTTAGAAAGTATCGGAATTGAAAATATAATTAAACACGAGAAAGAATTAATTGAATATGGTCAAGAAATTTTAAAAAAGAATAATTCAGTAAAATTAATTGGTAATCCAAAAAATAAAGGCGGTGTAATATCGTTTACAATTGAAGGGGTACATCCACATGACATTGCGACAATACTTGATGAAGATGGAGTAGCTATTAGAGCTGGACACCATTGCTGCCAAATATTACACGACAAACTTGAGATACCTGCAAGTGCAAGAGCATCAGTAGGTGTTTATAATACTAAGAGTGATTTTGATCAATTGAATGAGTCTATAAACAAATGCAAAAAAATTTTTGATTTAAAATGAATTTAAAAGAATTATATCAAGAAATTATTTTAGAACATGGAAAAAATCCAAGAAATTTAAGGAAGACTGAGAATTTTAATAAAGATGCAAAAGGTAACAATCCTTTATGTGGGGATAATGTCCATGTTTATTTAAAACTTAATGATCAAAGAAAAGTTGAAGATATTTCATTTGAGGGAAGTGGTTGCGCTATATCAATGGCCTCTGCCTCGATAATGACAGATTTAATAAAAGGGAAAAGTGATAATGAAGCTAAAGAAATAATAGAAGATTTTCTTGGAATGATAAAAGAAAACCCTGAATTAAAATCCACAATATTAGAAGAAAATGATAAAACAAAATTAATGTGCCTTTCCGGTGTAAAACAATATCCTATGAGAGTAAAATGTGCCACTTTATCATGGCATACTTTAATTTCTGCTATGGAAGATAAAGAAAAACAAGTGACTACAGAAGATTAGACTTATGCAAATTAAAGAAAAAATTGTAAGTGAATTAAAAAAAATTTATGACCCAGAAATACCAGTTGATATATATGAACTTGGTTTGATTTACGATATACAAGTCACTGATAAAAAAGCAAAAATAATTATGACACTTACTTCGCCAAATTGTCCTGTAGCAGAAAGTTTACCAAAAGACGTTAAAGACGGTGCAATGCAAGTTGATGAAATCGATGAAGTTGATCTTCAGCTAGTTTGGGATCCACCATGGACAAAAGATATGATGTCTGAAGCAGCAAAATTGGAGTTAAATTTATAATGAACTCGATTATCAAATTAAGTGTTAATGCTGCGAATAGAATTAAAGAAATAATGTCGAGTGCAGAAAAAGGTGCCTTAGGAGTAAGAGTTTCAGTAAAATCTGGAGGATGTGCAGGAATGTCGTATGTAATGGAATATTCTAAAGAAATTAACCCAAATGATGAAGTAATTGAGGATAAGGGAGTAAAGGTTTTTATTGATTCAGCTGCCGTGATGTATTTATTAGGCACTGAAATGGATTACAAAAAAGAGGATTTTTCCTCTACTTTTGTGTTCAATAACCCCAATGAAACAGAGAGATGTGGTTGTGGGGAGTCCTTTAAAGTAGAGTAAAATTTAGTATCCTATAAGTTGCATAGCTGTATTGCTTAAAATGCATATCTAATATATAATTGTTATATGAACGTTTTTGAATTTAGGAATTTATTAGCGTCTGAAGACAGAAAAGAAAAAAGAAAAAGTTTTCAAAGATCTTTAATCAAATCTGTTGAAACAGGAGCTAATGGAACTCAAGATTACGTTGTTAAAAAAGGTCCTGGCAAAAATAAGGTTGCCACTACTAGACAATAACTTTTAACAACTATAATACATGTCGAACTCTATTGGGTGTGGTGTGTGCTCGAAATTATGTATTTCCTCAAATTTTAAAGCAATGTAAGCATCTATCTGATCATCAGTGAAAACGTTACCTTGTTTTAAAAAATCTCTGTCCTTATCCAAACTTTCCATTGCTTCTCTTAATGAGCCACAAACAGTAGGTATTTTTTTAACTTCATTTTCAGATAAAGCATAAAGATCTTTATCGAAAGATTTACCTGGATCAATTTTATTCTTAATACCATCTAGTCCCGCCATAAGCATTGCTGCAAAAGTTAAGTATGGATTTCCAGCTGCATCACCAAATCTAATTTCACATCTCGCAGCTTTTTTACTTAAAGTAATAGGGATCCTACATGAAGCTGACCTGTTTCTTGCTGAGTAAGCTAATAACACTGGTGCTTCAAATCCTGGGATCAATCTTTTGTAACTATTGGTTGTTGCATTTGAAAAAGCGTTGATAGCTTTTGCGTGCTTTAAAATTCCACCAATATAGTGTAAAGCTAAATCGGACAAGCCCGCATATTTGTCTCCTGAAAATAATGCTGTATTTCCTTTCCAAATTGATTGGTGCACGTGCATACCTGATCCATTATCACCTTTTACTGGCTTAGGCATAAAAGTTGCAGTTTTTCCAAATGAATGTGAAACCATATGAACCGCATACTTATATAATTGCAAGTTATCTGCTTGATCAACTAAAGTTCCAAAATACATTCCAAGTTCATGCTGACTTGGAGCAACTTCATGGTGATGTTTCTCAACTTTAATACCCATGTCTTTCATTGCTTTCAAATACTCACTTCTCATATCTTGTGCACTATCAACAGGAGGAACTGGGAAATAACCACCTTTGATACCAGGTCTATGTCCCATATTTCCATTCTCATATTTTTTCCCAGTGTTGTAAGGGCCTTCAGTACTATCAATTTTGAAGCCAGTTTCATTCATGTCATTTTTAAATCTTACATCATCGAATACAAAAAACTCTGCTTCTGGACCAAAAAATGCTTTATCACCAATTCCAGATTTTTTTAAATATGCCTCAGCTTTTTGAATAAATCCTTAATTTCAGCATCAGTAATTTTTTCGATTACATCTAGCAAAAAACCATTTATTAATAGTTCTTTAGCTTCTTTGTAATTTAGTCCTCTAGACATTAGATAAAAAATTGAATTATCATCAAGACTACCAGATGCTGATCCGTGAGAACATTTAACATCATCAGCATAAATTTCTAATTCTGGTTTAGCATTAAACTCTGAAGTTTCATCTAACAATATTGCTTTACTTAATTGATATCCATCTGTTTTCTGAGCCTTTGAGTCTACATATATTCTTCCTTGATATGCAGACTTCGTATTTTTTCCAAGCACGCTCTTTATTAGCTGAAA
>CACIUF010000036.1 GCA_902589765.1 uncultured Pelagibacteraceae bacterium | reverse complement strand
TAGTTCCAAAAGATTTAAATAAATTAAAGAATAAATTATTTGGTATCGAGTGTAACTTTGAAGAGCTAAATGGTATTGATTTTAAAAAAGGCTGTTATGTTGGGCAAGAAAACACTGCCAGAATAAAATTAAAAAATAAGCTTTCAAAAAGATTACTACCAATCGAGATTATTGATGGAGAATTAATTGAAAATGAAAGTGTTTTTAATAATAATGTTGAGATTGGGAAAGTCTTAATTAATGAAACGTATCCTTTTGCCCTCATTAAATATTTAGATTCAAATTTCGAAAAAGACAAAATATTTCAGGGTAAAAATGGTTCTTTTAAAGTTTTCGTGCCCGAATGGCTAAAAATTTAAATATTGGTGCGGCTAGAGAGACTCGAACTCTCATGGACTAGGTCCACACGGCCCTCAACCGTGCCTGTCTACCAATTTCAGCATAGCCGCAAATTTGACCCACATTAAATCAATGACAAGTAGGTTTCAAATTGATAAATTTTTATTATGGAATTTAATCAGGAAGTAAAACAAGCAACTGATCCTATTTATAAAAAGATCTCCAAGGTTATGCCTGAAATTGAATGGTCAGTGCATGCTCCTTATATACATAAAATTAATAAACTTAAAAAAGAAAAGAACGCAGTAATTTTAGCTCACAATTATCAAACTCCAGAAATTTATCATGGTATTGCAGATTTCTCAGCAGACTCTCTAGCTCTTGCTGTAGAAGCTTCAAAAACTTCAGCGGATATAATTGTTATGGCTGGTGTGCATTTCATGGCTGAAACTGCAAAACTAATGAGTCCAAATAAAAAAGTCCTACTACCAGATATGAAGGCGGGTTGTTCTCTTTCATCTTCAATTACAGGAAAAGATGTAAGAATATTAAAAGAAAAATATCCTGGTGTTCCAGTAGTTTCTTATGTCAATACATCTGCAGATGTAAAAGCTGAAACAGATGTATGTTGTACATCTGCAAATGCTGTAAAGATTGTGAAATCTTTAGGAGTTAAGAAAGTAATTTTTCTACCAGATGATTATCTTGCGAAATATGTTGCTTCTCAAACAGATGTTGAGATCATTTCTTGGAAAGGAATTTGTATTGTGCATGATCAATTCAACGAAAAAGAAATTCAAAATATTAGAAAAAACAACCCAGGGATAAAAATCATAGCTCATCCTGAGTGTCCGCCAGATGTAATCAAAGCAAGTGATTTTGCTGGGTCAACTTCAGGAATGATAAATTATGTTAAAGATAATCAGCCTAAAAAAGTCATGATGGTTACCGAATGTTCAATGAGTGATAATATTCAAGTCGAAAATCCAAATGTAGAATTTATAAGACCATGCAACATGTGTCCCCATATGAAAAAAATAACCTTACCAAAAATATTAGATTGTTTAGAAAATGAAACTGGTGAAATTATTATGGATCAAGAAACAATCAATAAAGCAAGAATGTCAGTTGAAAAAATGGTTGCTATTGGCAGATAATTTTTTTGTGTCTCAAATTAAACTTAGTGAAAATTTTATAAAAAGTAATGTCAAACTTGCACTCAATGAAGATTTATATCCATCAGGCGATATAACTTCTGGTTTAATTAAAAATAAAAATATTATAGAAGCAAAATTAATATCTAACCAGGATGCTATAATTGGAGGACTACTATTTGTAAAATATGCGTTTTCACTTATCGATAAAAAAATTAAGCTTACTGTAAAAACAAAAGATGGATCAATTATAAAAGGAAATAAAAAAAATATTTTGGTAGCAGAAAGAGTTGCACTAAATTTTTTATCTCATATTTCGGGCATAGCCACAAAAACAAATCAATTCGTAAAATTGGCAGGTAAAAAATGTAAAATTTGTTGCACTAGAAAAACTATACCTAATTTAAGAGTTATACAAAAATATGCGGTAAAATTAGGTGGCGGAACTAACCATAGATTTAACTTAAGTGACGAATTTTTGATAAAAGACAATCATATTGCAAATTCAAACATAAGAGAATTAGTAAGTTTGGCAATCAAAAATAAAAAACGAAAAAAAATTACTGTGGAAGTAGACACAATTAAACAGCTGAAGAAAATAATTGGATTAAAATTTGATTGTGTTTTATTTGATAATATGAATGTTAAAAATTTAAAATTAGGAGTTGAACTTGCAAAAAAATACTATCAAACTGAAGCTTCAGGAAATATAAACCTCAAAAAAGTTAAATCGATTGTAGAAACTGGTGTAGATAGAATTTCAGTTGGTGGAATAACTCATAGCGCGCCAGCGATTGATTTTAAATTAGAAATTTAATTAACAAATTTTGAGAGATCTGGTTTGAAGTAATTTGGACCTTTCATTACTTTGCCATGTTCGTTATAAATTGGTTTTCCATCCTCGTTTAACTTACTCATATTAGAATTTTGAACTTCATCAAAACACTTATCTAAATCAATTCCAAAAGCATGTCCTGCCCCATAGGTAACATATAAAATATCAGTTAAAGCATCAGCAACCTCTAATAAATCCTTATTATTCATTGCAACTGTTAACTCACTCAATTCCTCTTTTATAAGATCTAATCGCAATTTATTGATTTTATCTGTGCTAAATGAAGGTTTATTTTTAACCTCTTGACCAAAGGTTTTCATAAAAATTCCAACCTTGCTAAAATTTGACATAATGCTCCTGTAAGTTTTATAAAATTAATGTATATTTATTGTAATTTAATATTTGCCTATTAATCAATGAAATTAAGAAAAGAATTTGACAGTATTGGAACAATTAATGTTCCTAATAATAAATATTGGGGAGCTTCTACTCAAAGATCAAAAAAATATTTTGATATTGGTGAGTTTTTAGTTAGACCAGTTTTAATTAAATCTATTGCAATCATTAAAAAAGCTGCTGCTATAGTTCATAGAAAAGAAAAACAAATTGTACCAAAAATTTCTAATGCCATTGTAAAAGCGTCTAATGAGGTAATTAGTGGTAAATTAGACGAACACTTTCCACTAAAAGTTTGGCAAACTGGCTCTGGTACTCAAACTAATATGAATGTAAATGAAGTAATTGCTAATAGAGCAATCGAAATTTTAGGTGGAAGAAAAGGTACAAAAAAACCAGTTCATCCAAATGATCATGTAAATAAATCTCAATCTACAAATGATGTTTTTCCTACAGCAATGCATATAGCTATAGCTATGGAAACTAAAAATAAGTTACTACCCTCTCTTGAGCTTTTAAATAGGGAATTGAAAAAAAAAGTTTCTCAATTCAAAAATATTGTTAAGGTTGGAAGAACTCATCTTCAGGATGCAACTCCACTATCATTAGGACAAGAGTTTTCAGGATATCAATCTCAATTAGAAGATTGTATTTTTAGGATTAAAAATGCTTTAAATGAAATTTATTATTTAGCTCAAGGAGGTACTGCCGTTGGTACAGGAATTAATAGTAAAAAAGGTTTTGATAAAAGAGTAATCAAAGAAATAAAAAAAATAACTAAATTACCCTTTAAACCAACAAAGAATAAATTTGCTGCGTTGGCTGCTCATGATGAAATAGTAAATTTTTCCGGAACCTTAAACACCACTGCTGTTAGTTTAATGAAAATTGCAAATGATATAAGATTTTTAGGATCAGGACCTAGAGCTGGATATGGTGAAATAATTTTACCAGCAAATGAACCAGGTTCATCAATTATGCCTGGAAAAGTAAACCCAACACAATCAGAAGCAGTGACAATGGTTTGTGTAAAAGTAATTGGTAATCATAATGGAATAACAATGGCTGGCTCTCATGGACATTTTGAGCTAAATGTTTTTAAACCACTAATTGCTCACAACATTTTACAATCTATTGATCTTCTTGCAGATAGTACCAATAATTTCGCCTTATATTGCGTAAAAGGAATTAAAGCAGATAAAGTAAAAATTAAAAAATTTTTAGACAACTCATTAATGCTGGTAACTGCACTAGCTCCTCACATCGGATACGACAACTCAGCCAAGATTGCTAAATCAGCACTAAAAAAAGGGACAACTCT
>CACIUF010000035.1 GCA_902589765.1 uncultured Pelagibacteraceae bacterium | reverse complement strand
TCAAAAAAATTATTTATATGAGTTTCTAGTTCATCCCAAAGGTTATGGGTTAAACATTTAGTAGATTTACCGTTACATCCTTTTTTTGACTCTTTTTTACATTGCACAGTTTTTACTTTTTCATCTACTGCATCAAAAATATTTATTAATTTTATTTCTTTGGCTTTCTTATTTAAAATATATCCACCTTGAGTTCCTCTAACACTTTGAACAATTTCTTTTTTTCTTAATTTTGAAAAAATTTGCTCTAAATAATCTAGAGAAATTCCCTGTCTTAGAGATATATCCCTTAAAGAAACAGGGTAAATTCCGTCAAATTTAGCTAAATCCACTAAAGCCATTACTGCATATCTACCTTTTGAAGTTAGTCTCATAATTCCTTGATTTACGAGGGTATATATAAACCTGACCAAAATAGTCAAGTATTATAAACAAAAAAAACTAACATTTTGTCACGGAGTTATGATAAACCTAATTTTTTTTTGAGAATAATAATCAATACCAATAATGGAAAATAAAATATTAGAAATTTTTATTCCTGGGCCTGCCGGTAGACTTGAGGCTAAATATTACAAAAGCAAAAAAAATACTTCACCAATAGCTTTAGTTTTACAACCGCATCCTCAATATGGTGGAACAATGAATAATAAAGTTGTTGTAGAAACTTTTCATACTTTTATGGAAAATGATTTTTCAGTTTGTAGAGTAAATTTTAGGGGTGTAGGAAAAAGCGACGGAGAATTTGATAATGGTCAAGGTGAATTAGCAGATGCTGCAGCTGCTCTTGATTGGTTAGAGAGAGAAAATTTTGATAATTCTCAGTGTTGGGTTTCAGGTTTTTCTTTTGGGTCATTGATTGCTATGCAACTTTTAATGAGGAGACCAGAGATAAATAGATTTGTTGCAATCTCTCCTCAACCAAATGTTTATGATTTTTCATTTTTGTCTCCATGTCCAACTTCTGGGATAATGATTTATGGAAAAAAAGATGAACTGGTGCCTGTTGAGCATATCAATGAACTCAATAAAAGATTAAGTGCACAAAAAGGTATTAAAGTTGAATTTCAGTCAATCTCAGAAGCAAATCATTTTTTTTCAAAAAATGAGAACGCACTTTCAAAATCTCTTGATAAATACATAAAAAAAGAAACAGCTTTGTATTAAAAATTTTCAACTAAAACTCCACCAGTTAACGGTTTTTTGCATCTAGTTGTATTTGGAAAAGAAATAGGCATACCTTTTAGTGATCTTATAGCTAAAAAAGCAAAAGCTTGGGACTCAATAAAGTCTCCATCTAATTCGTATTGATCAATTGAATCAAAATTTATATCATAAAAATTACTTTTTATACTCTCTAAAAGATATTTATTTTTTCTTCCTCCCCCACATACTAACCATTTACTTTTTTGAGAATTATTCTTATTGTGAATAAAATTCATTCCATTGGAAATTAATTTAGCGGTGAAATCAGTGATAGTTGCAGCACCATCCTCTAACGAAAGTCCTTTTGCAAAAAAAATATCAAAATTTTTAATATCTAAAGATTTTTCAAAATTAGATTGTTCAGTAAAATTATCCAAAGCCTGATTTAAAATTAGTTTATCTGTTTTTCCAGATCTTGCTACTAAACCTTCTTTGTCATACTTTTTTTTTGAATTTTTTCTCATCCATTCATCTATCAAACAATTGCCAGGTCCGATATCACAAGCATAAATTTTTTCTTCTAAATCTAAATTATTATATTCTATTGTAGAAGTAACATTAGAAATACCTCCGATATTAAGAATATTCATAGGAAAACCCAAATTAAATTTTTTATTTAATCCATTCGCTAAAGCATTATGAAAGATTGGCACTAAAGGAGCCCCCTGCCCTCCATTTTCTAAATCATTTTGTCTAAAATTATAAATTACTCTCTTTTTTGCTAATTGAGATAGTAGCAATCCATCACCTAATTGTTTTGTAATTTTTTTTTCTGGAGCATGAAATATTGTTTGACCGTGTAAACCAATTAAATCAACATCAGTTTTTGATAGCTCAAGGCTCTCATTAACAGCCTTAAAATGAAATAAAGTTATTTCTCTCTCTAAATCTTTAATTTCAACTTGATATTTGGTTAAATCATCTGGACTTAAGATTTTATCCCTAATTTTAAGTATTTTTTGAGTTAATTCTTCATCATATTGAAAGTATTTATCAATTAATAGTGAAAATTCTTGATTACCATCAGACTTAATTATGGATACATCTACTCCATCCGATGAAGTACCACTCATTAAACCCATTGCTGTATAAATCTTATCCATTCTTATTTTTTTTTATTAAATAATGTATATTGTGGAACTATAGACTTATGGATAAATTTTTAAAAGAATTTAAAGATAGAGGCTACTTCTATCAATGCACGAATGAAAATGAATTATCCAAATTAATAAATAAAGAAAAAATTAAAGGTTACATAGGTTTTGATTGTACTGCTGAAAGTCTTCATGTTGGAAGCTTACTTCAAATCATGTGTCTTAGACTTCTTCAAAAATATGGGCACAGACCGATTGTCTTATTAGGTGGAGGGACTACCAGAATTGGAGATCCTTCAGGTAAAGACAAAACAAGGAAAATTTTAACTGAAAAAGAAATAGATAAAAATACAAAAAATATTGAAAAAATATTAAAAAAATTTTTAAATAATAACGATCCAAAAACAAAGCCTATTTTTGTAAATAATTATTCATGGCTTAAAAATTTAAATTACATCTCATTTTTAAGAGAAATAGGTAAACATTTTACAATTAATAAAATGCTTACTTTTGAAAGTGTTAAAACTAGATTGGATAGAGAACAATCTTTAAGTTACATGGAATTTAATTATATGATTTTGCAAGCTTATGATTTTTTAGAGCTAAATAAAAAAGAGAATTGTTCCTTACAAATAGGAGGTTCTGATCAATGGGGAAACATTGTCAATGGAACAGAACTTATAAAAAGATATTCTAGTAAACAAGCTTTTGGTTTAACTACGCCTCTTATTACATTATCCTCAGGAGCAAAAATGGGAAAAACTGAGTCAGGTGCTATTTGGTTAGATGAAAAATTATTATCATCATATGACTATTGGCAATTTTGGAGGAATATCGATGACAGAGATGTAATAAAATTTTTAAAAATGTTTACAGATTTAGATATTGAAGAAATTAATAAAATGAAGGATGAAGACATTAATAAACTAAAGATTAAGCTAGCTAACGAGACAACTACTATGCTTCATGGTTTAAAAGCTGCTAAAAGTTCAGAACAAGCAGCAAAAGAAGCTTTCTCAGGAACTTCGCTTGGATCAAATTTACCTTCAATTAAAATTAAGAAAAATGATATTGAAAATAAAATAAGTATTATAGATCTCGTGATTTTATCTAAATTAGAAAATTCAAAGAGTGAAATCAGACGTCTTATTAAAGGAAATGCAATAAAACTGAATGATGAAATTATATCTCAAGAAAATCTGATTATTTCTTATCAATTATTCAAACAAAATTATTTAAAACTTTCTGTGGGAAAAAAAAGACATTTAAAAATTGAGTTAAGTTAATTCTTTTTAATTTTTTCTAATGTTCTTGTAATAAATCTGGGTGTTAAAGTTTTGACAGGATTAACTGAAGTTTTTAAATTTTTTGGAGAGCCTTTGATCTTAAAACTTACTCCAAATACTCCTTCACCAGTTTTTTTTCCAACAAGTATTTCACCTAGCACAGGTAATGAACCAATAAAATTATTAATTGTTGTGGCCGGCACCAATGTGCCCTTTAAACTAATTAATTTGTTTTTTTCAACATAGCCCTCCATTAAAATAGAAATTGCTGGACCAATTGCATAAATCTCGTCAATGGTCATCAAATTACCCTCATTCTTAAAGTTCATCTCAAATTCTGTGAAACGTATTCCTTCTCCAGATAAAATATCCGCAATACCTTGTAAAGATGCCAGAGTAAGAATTTTTGTCAATATAGGTAGCTCTTTTAATTTGAAATCATAAATTTTTATTTGCGATACAGATTTTTTTGATTTTTTTGAACTATAAAAATCGAGTGAT
>CACIUF010000034.1 GCA_902589765.1 uncultured Pelagibacteraceae bacterium | reverse complement strand
TACTTAGTTCGAAATCTTTTATTTCTAAGTCAAGTAATGTTGTAGAAACTAAACTGGAAAGAAGCTCTTCAATTATGTTTTGGTTTAAGTTTTCTCTAATTGTTTTCTCAGGGATTCCCGATTTATTTACGTAATTAATAAAATCTTCAGTTGAAATACTATTGTTATTAATTTTAGCAATATTGTTTGTATTACCACTACTAAACATTCCACCCATACCCCAAAATACAAATGGTAATATAATTATACCTACAAAAACAACAGCAAGTTTTGTTTTTGCAAAATTTCTTAGACTACTAATCATTACTATAAATTTATTGATCTATAAAAAGCAAACCTATAAATTAAAAAACGTCTCATGACAAATAAATATATGTACTTTATCGCAAATTGGAAAATGTTTGGTGTTTTAAATTCGTTAAATACGCTGAATAGAGTTGTCAAATTTTTTAAAAACTTCAAAAAAAGAAAGTCTTTGAAAATAATTTACTGCCCACCTAGCACTTTAATAGAGCCAATGTCAAAAAAATTGAAAGGTTTAAATATTGAAGTTGGTGCGCAAAATTGTCATGAGCAGGATGTTTATGGTGCTTTTACAGGTTCAGTCAATTCGACAATGTTAAAAAGTGTTGGTGCTAAATATATTATTATTGGCCACTCTGAAAATAGACAAGCTGGTGAAACTGATAAATTAATAAATCTAAAGATTAAAAGTGCATTGAAGTCTGGGTTGAGGGTAATTTTTTGTATTGGTGAGACGCTTAAAGCAAAAAGAAAAAAAATTACCAAAACTATTTTAAAAAGACAGATTAAAGCAGGTTTGAAAAATATTAAAAATAATAAAAAAATTATAATCGCATATGAACCAGTTTGGTCAATTGGCACAGGAATTATACCAAAATCTGATGACTTATTTAAGACAATCAGTTTTATTAAAAAAGAAAAAAAGAATTATAAAGTTCTTTATGGTGGCTCAGTAAATCCAAAAAATATTAATCAATTGAAATCTATAAATAATATTGATGGTTACTTAATAGGTGGGGCATCTCAAGATCCTAAAAAATTTATTGATATAATTAAAAAAACATATAATTAACCCCTCATGGAAAATATATTGTTAATTTTGAACATCATATTTGGATTAATATTGGTGTTACTAATTTTGATGCAAAAGTCTGAGGGTGGTGCTTTAGGAATTGGAGTTTCTCAGGAAAGTTTTATGTTTTCCAGATCAGCGGGTAATTTTATGACCAAAGCAACAGCCGTTGTTGCCACTTTATTTATAATTTGTAGTTTAGCACTTACAATTGTATCTAGAGGAGAATTAACACCTACATCATCTGTTTTGGATACTATTGAAGAAAATGCAGAGGATACTCCCGCTATTCCAGAAAATAATAATTAATACTTTTAATTTTCTTTTTTATTCGCTATAAGATACTTCCATGGCGCGATTTATTTTTGTCACGGGCGGCGTGGTTTCATCGTTAGGAAAAGGTCTCTCTTCTGCATCTCTAGCTTATTTACTTCAATCGAGAGGGTATAAAGTTAGATTAAGGAAATTAGATCCTTATTTAAATGTAGATCCTGGAACAATGAGCCCATTTCAACACGGAGAGGTTTTTGTAACTGATGATGGTGCTGAAACAGATTTAGATCTTGGGCATTACGAGAGATTTACTGGAGTATCTGCAAAGAAGTCCGATAATATTACAACAGGTAAAATTTATAATGATGTATTAAAAAAAGAACGTGAAGGAAAATATCTTGGAAAAACAGTTCAAGTTATTCCACATATAACTGATAGAATAAAAGAGTTTATAAAAAATGACTCGTCGAAAGAAGATTTTGTTATTTGTGAAATTGGCGGAATTGTTGGTGATATTGAGAGTCTACCATTTATTGAGGCCATAAGACAATTTGCAAACGATATAGGAAAAAAAAATGCATTATTTATCCATCTTACCTTAGTACCTTATTTAAAGTCCTCAGATGAAATTAAAACTAAACCTACTCAACATTCTGTTAAAGAATTGAGAAGTATAGGTGTTCAACCTGACATTATAATATGTAGATCGGAAAGACCTATCCCGTTAGAACATCGTAAAAAAATCTCACTTTTCTGCAACGTAGATATTAAAAATGTAATAGAAACTGTTGATGTAAGAACAATTTATGAAGCACCGATAAGTTTTTTTAGAGAAAAACTCGATGTTCAAGTATTAAATTATTTTAAGCTTAAATCAAAAAAACCCGCAAACCTTAAACCATGGAAAAAAATAACTAAAATTATTTTACAAACTAAAAAACAGGTGAATATTGCCATTATTGGTAAATATGTAGAGTTAAAAGATGCTTATAAATCTTTAGATGAAGCTCTTACTCATGGAGGTATTCAAAATAATGTAAAGGTAAATTTAGTAAGAATTGACTCTGAAAAATTAAAAGTTTCTGAGATTAAATCAAAACTTAAACACATTTCAGGTATATTAATACCTGGTGGTTTTGGCAAACGAGGAACAACTGGAAAAATAGAGTCAATAAAATATGCTAGAAAAAATAAAGTTCCTTTTCTTGGGATATGTTATGGAATGCAAATGGCAATTATAGAATTTGCGAGAAATCAATTAAATTTAAAAAAAGCAACTTCGAGTGAATTTGATAGAAATGGCATACCTGTAATTGGATTAATAAATGAGTGGATTAAAGATGGAAAAACTATCAAAGGAACAGATAAAAATCTAGGTGGAACAATGAGATTGGGTTCTTATGATGCGAAATTACAAAATAATTCTAAAATTAAAAAAATTTATGGAAAAAAGATTATCAAAGAAAGACACCGACACAGATATGAAGTTAACATCAATCTAAAAGAAAAATTTGAAAAAAAAGGAATGAGTTTTTCTGGTTTATCGCCTGATGGTTTTTTACCTGAGATCATTGAGTTAAAAAATCATCCTTGGTTTATTGGCGTACAGTTTCATCCAGAATTTAAATCTAGACCTTTTGCTCCACATCCATTATTCTCATCTTTTATCAAAGCATCAAAAAATCATAAATGAGTAGCATTAAAGTAAATTGTGGAAAAATAGATATTTCGAACAATGATAAGATTTGCATAATTTCTGGACCCTGCCAGCTTGAAAGTGAACAACATGCAATGGATATGGCAGGAAAAATTAAGGAAATTACTTCAAAATTTGGTCTTGGATTTATTTACAAAACTTCATTTGATAAAGCGAACAGAACAAGCTTAAAAGGCAAAAGGGGAGCTGGATTAGAAGCTTCTTTACCTGTGTTTGATAAAATTAAAAAAGAATTAAATATCCCTATCCTAACAGACATTCATAATGCTGAGCAATGTTCAATCGTTTCAAAACATGTTGATGTTTTACAAATCCCAGCTTTTTTATGTAGACAAACAGACTTGTTAATTGCAGCAGCTAAAACAAATAAAATTATTAATGTAAAAAAAGGTCAATTTCTTGCACCATGGGATATGGTTAATGTAACAAAGAAAATTTCAGAATCTGGAAATGACAAAATATTAGTAACTGAAAGAGGTGCAAGTTTTGGATACAACACTTTAGTTTCCGACATGAGGTCGTTACCAATAATGGCTAAGAATGGTTATCCAGTAATTTTTGATGCAACACACTCAGTGCAACAACCAGGTGGTCTTGGAGAAAAAAGTGGTGGTCAAAGAGAGTTTGTTGAATATTTAGCAAGAGCTGCAGTTGCAGTTGGGGTTGCAGGAGTTTTTATTGAAACCCATCAAGATCCAGATAATGCCCCATCTGATGGGCCCAACATGGTACCATTAGATAAATTAGAAGATCTTCTAAAACAATTAAGCGATATTGATAATCTTATTAAAAATTAAGTGAGTAAAATTCTAAAAGTTAAAGCAAGACAAGTTTTTGATAGTAGAGGAAATCCAACTATTGAAGCAGAGGTTCATGTAAAAAACAAAAGTGCAAAAGCAATTAGTCCCTCAGGAGCCTCTACAGGTACTTATGAAGCCTACGAAAAAAGAGATACCAATAATAAAAGATATTTAGGCAAAAGTGTTTTCTCTGCAATTAATTTAATTAATTCCAAAATATCAAGAGCTCTGAGAAATAAAAATATACATGATCAAGAAAGAATAGATGAAATACTTATTAATTTAGATGGCACTAAACAAAAAACAAAATTAGGAGCTAATGCAATATTAGCGGTATCGATGGCTACAAAAAAGTTATCAG
>CACIUF010000033.1 GCA_902589765.1 uncultured Pelagibacteraceae bacterium | reverse complement strand
TGAGGAATACATTGAGCTTGGAAAATTAAATGGTTTAAATTGGGTTGAAACAGGTGCATGGGGAGGTCTGTCGCTAACATTTATAATTTCTTTTTTCTGTCTTATTTTCTGTTTTCCAATTGGAATGGCTTTTGCTCTAGGACGAAGATCGGAATTTCCATTAATTAGATATATATCAGTTGGTTTTATTGAATTCTGGAGAGGTGTTCCACTAATAACAGTTTTATTCATGTCAGCCGTAATGTTTCCAATGTTTTTACCAGAAGACTTTTTCATTGATAAATTAGTAAGAGCCATAATTGCAATTTCTTTATTTGAGGCAGCTTATGTTGCAGAAGTTATCAGAGGTGGTTTACAAGCTTTACCAAGAGGTCAATACGAAGCCGCAAAATCATTAGGTATGGGTTATTGGAAAATGCATATTTTTGTAATTTTACCACAAGCTCTCAAATTAGTAATACCAGGAATAGCAAATACTTTTTTAGCACTAGTAAAAGACACTCCATTAATATTTGTTGTGGGATTATTAGAAATAGTTGGAATGTTAAATTTAGCTAAAACAAATCCAAAATGGTTAGGATTTGCTATGGAAGGGTATGTATTTGCTGCTATAATTTTCTGGATTATTTGTTATGCAATGAGTAAATATAGTTATAATCTAGAACAAAAATATAAAACCGATAGATAAAGATTTATGTCAGATAGTATTATCCAAATAAGTAATATGAATAAGTGGTTTGGTGATTTCCAAGTTTTAAAAGGAATAAATTTAGAAGTTAAACCAAAAGAAAAAATTGTTGTTTGTGGTCCATCTGGATCAGGAAAGTCTACATTAATTCGATGTATTAATAGATTAGAAGAGCATCAAGAAGGTAATATTGTTGTTGATGGAACTGAATTAACAGAGGATACAAAAAATATTGAACAAATTAGAGCTGAAGTTGGAATGGTATTTCAACAATTTAATTTGTTTCCTCACTTATCTATTTTGGATAACTGCACATTAGCTCCTATTTGGGTTAAAAAAATGCCCAAAAAAGAGGCAGAAGAATTAGCATTAAAACATCTAGAAAGAGTACAAATTCTTGATCAGGCACAAAAATATCCAGGACAATTATCTGGGGGACAACAACAAAGAGCTGCTATTGCGAGAGCTTTATGTATGGAGCCAAAAATAATGCTTTTTGACGAACCTACATCTGCTTTAGATCCAGAAATGATTAAAGAAGTGTTAGATGTTATGGTTAATTTAGCAAAACAAGGAATGACTATGATCGTAGTTACTCATGAAATGGGTTTTGCAAAAGAAGTTGCAGATCAAATGATATTTATGGATGAAGGAATGATAGTAGAAAAAGCTGATACCAAAGAATTTTTTGCTAATCCAAAGAGTGATAGAACCAAACTTTTCCTCAGCCAGATACTATAGTTCAAGCTTATTTCAAGAAATATTTCTCGAATTATAGCTGAAGTAATGCTTGACATATTTCCCCTAATACGGGTTTTTAGGCAAAAAAAATAAAAATTTATTGTTGCAGTAGGTATTAAAAACTAGTTCAATTAGTTTTTTAAAAAATTAAGAGGGGTCTTAATGGAAGATAATTTTAATAAGCATTTAGGCAATAAGCTTAAGCTTAGAAGACTAGCACTAGGTTTAACTCAAACTAAAGTAGCAAAAGCAATCAACGTCACATTTCAACAAATTCAAAAATATGAAAAAGGCACTAATGGAGTAAGTTCAATAAGGTTATTACAATTATCGAACTATCTTAAAGTACCAATTAATTATTTTTTTGAGGATTTTTCAGAATATCTTATAAATTTAGAGAAATCACAAGAAGGTCATATGAATGTAAATTATAACTTTTTAGTGAAATTATATTCTGAACTAAATGCTGATCAAAAATTGAAATTTAATAAATCATTACAGGCAGGAAGTAACAATATTTCAAAGGTTGGATAATTTTTGGCTCCTCGGGCAGGACTCGAACCTGCGACCAATTGATTAACAGTCAACTGCTCTACCAACTGAGCTACCGAGGAATATCAAAATCTCAACTTACTTTTTTTTTTCACTAAAACAAGATTTTTTTTGGAGGCAACGCCCGGAATCGAACCGGGATACAAGGATTTGCAATCCTCTGCGTAACCATTCCGCCACGTTGCCATATGTTTTAGAAGATAGCTACACTGAGTTTTATATAAAATATTTGCAATTAGTCTATTAAATAACGTTCCAATTTGATTATTGTTAATTTAGATTATTAAATTATAAACTAATAACACCCATGATAAGCGATAAATATATACATTCAAAAGTTGAAGATAAAATTTATGGTTATTGGGAAAAAAACAAATTATTTAAACCACAAAAAAATTCAAAAAAATTTTCAATTGTAATTCCACCACCCAATGTAACTGGCAGTTTACATATGGGTCATGCTTTAAATAATTCAATTCAAGATTTATTAGTTCGTTATTATCGTATGAATAATTACGAAACATTATGGCAACCTGGAACTGATCATGCAGGTATTGCAACGCAAGCACTTGTTGAGAGAAAATTAGAAAAAGAAAATTTAAGTAAAATTGACCTTGGTAGAGAAAAATTTATAGAAAAAGTATGGGAATGGAAAAATGAATATGGGGACATAATCATTAACCAACTAAAAAAATTAGGATGTTCATGTGATTGGTCAAGAAATGCATTCACTATGGATGAAAATTTATCAAAATCAGTCGTTAAAGTTTTTGTAGAATTGCATAAAAAAAAATTGATTTATAAGGCTGAAAAACTTGTTAATTGGGACACTGTTTTAAAAACTGCGATTTCAGATTTGGAAGTAGATCAAAGAGAGATGAATTCTAAGATTTACTATATTAGATACCCAATAGACAATTCTTCAGAATTTATCACTATTGCTACAACGAGGCCTGAAACAATGCTAGGGGATACTGCGATTGCGGTAAATCCTAAGGATAAAAGATATAAAAACTATGTTGGCAAAACTGTCACAATACCAATCGTAGGTAGAAAAATAAAAATTATTAAAGATAATTATGCTGATCCAGAACAAGGAACTGGAGCGCTTAAGATTACGCCAGCACATGATTTTAATGACTATGATGTTGGTCAAAGAAATAAATTAGAAATAATTAATATTTTTACAGAAGAGGGAAAAATAAATGATAATGCTCCAAAAGATTATATTGGCTTAGATAGGTTTGATGCCCGTAAAAAAATATTAAATGAATTAAGAGAAAAAGATTTTTTTGTAAAAGAGAAAAATATCAAAAATAAAGTTCCATATGGCGATAGATCAAATTCAGTAATTGAACCTTTTTTAACAGAACAATGGTTTGTTGATGCAAAGAAATTAGCGATCAAAGCTAAAAAAATTGTTAAGACAAAAAAAACGAATTTCTTTCCAACTAACTGGTCTAAAACTTATTTTCAGTGGATGAATAATATTGAGCCATGGTGTATTTCACGACAATTATGGTGGGGACATCAAATACCAGCTTGGTATGGACCTGATCAAAAAATCTTTGTTGCGATCAATGAAAATGATGCAATTAAACAAGCAAAAAAACATTATAAAAAAGATGTAAAACTTTCTAGAGATCCTGATGTTTTAGATACATGGTTTTCCTCAGGATTATGGCCATTCGCAACTTTAGGTTGGCCTGATAAAAAAGATTATGTAAAGAAATTTTATCCAACAACAGTTTTAGTAACAGGTTTTGATATTATTTTTTTCTGGGTAGCTAGAATGATTATGTTTGGTATGGAATTTTTAAATAAAGAACCATTCAAAGATATTTATGTACACGCGTTAGTAAGAGATGAAAAAGGACAAAAAATGTCTAAGTCAAAAGGAAATGTAATTGATCCATTAGATCTAATTGAAAAATATAGTGCTGATGCATTACGTTTTACTTTACTTTCTATGGCGTCTCCAGGTACTGACGTTAAACTTTCAGAAGATAGAGTTAAAGGATATAGAAACTTTTTAAATAAATTATGGAATGCCAATAATTTTTTAATCACTAATAAATGTGATTTTAAAAAAACCAATAAAGTTCCAAAAATCTCATTAAATATCAATAAATGGATCTATTCAGAGTTAATAGAAACTAAAAATAAAATTCAAAAAAATATTGAGGATTATCGATTTGATGAGGCGGCAAAAAATGCTTATCAATTTGCATGGCACTCATATTGCGACTGGTATATTGAGCTGTCTAAAACAATTCTATTCTCTGAGGATAAAAAGACAAAAACAGAGGTAAAAGAAGTTTCTGCTTATGTTTTTAAGCAAATATTGGTTATGCTTCATCCTTTCATACCATTTGTAACTGAGGAAATATGGTTAAAGAACAAATTTGATGAGTCTAATAAAAATTTCCTTATGTATAAAAATTGGCCTACTGGAAAAATTAAAAAAGACCAATCT
>CACIUF010000032.1 GCA_902589765.1 uncultured Pelagibacteraceae bacterium | reverse complement strand
GGTGGTTGTGTTATCTTCAAAATTACTAAGGTTAAAATCTGTTTTTTTAAATTTAAAATTTGTGATTTTATCATCAATTACACTTATTGTTTCACCAAAATTTAATTCTAAGTATTGATTATTTCCTATTTGTTTAAACCTTCCTTCTTTTGCAAAGGTTATTTGAAAATTTGCACCTGAACCCTTTTTAAGATAAATTTCTTTTAAATTTCCAAGTTCATCTTTTGAGTTACTATAAATTGTTAAATTTTTTACAGCATCATTAAATATTTTTGGTTTTATAAAATTTTCTAAATAATTAATTGATGAGTCTCTTAAGAACGATCTTGCTAAATCTTGACTTTTTGGAACAATAAAAGCTGTTAGAAATATTTGAAAAATCATTATAAAAAATGAAAATTTTATAAAAAAATTTATGAGATCAATTTTATTGACTCCAAAATTCCAAAAAATAATTAATTCATTTTTAAATTCATATTTACCAATTACATAAAGAAAACTAAAAAATAGTACAAATGGTACCAATTTACTTATTACTTTTGGAAAATTTAATAGTGAAAAATTAAGATAAACTAAGTAATTTCTTCCATCTTCAACTATGATGTCTAGGAAATTAACCGCCTGAAATACCCATATAATTACCCCTGAGGAAAAAAGAGTAATTAGAAAAAAAATCAAACAATCAGATAGTAATTTTCTAAATAATATTTTTTTCATTGAAATCTATCAAAATATATTTATATATTTTCAACTATTAGTTTACAATTTAAATACAACCCAAAGTACATAAATATATTAAATGTCAATAAAAATAAGCGTTAGGAATAGTTTAAACGCAAAATCAGTACAAAATCATGTTTTTTTTACAAATCAAGATTTTAAAATAAGCAATCTAAATAAACTTTCAATTTCAAAATTTTCTAGTTTTATTCATAAATCTGTAAGTTCAAGCAATTTAGTTAACAAAAATATTTTATCATTTAATATCAATGCTTCTCAAAGAGTTATTTTAATTAAAAATAAAAAAAATCAATCCTCTCTTGAAATTGAAAAGCTTGGGGCTGAATTTTATATGTATTTAAAATCAAATTTGTATTTAAAAACAACTTTTTATGAACAAAATATTAGGGGTGCAGACTTAAGTAATGAATATTTTTTTGACCAATTTGCTCAAGGTCTACAGTTAAAGTCATATGAATTTAATAAATATAAATCTAAAAGTAAGGAAAAAAAATTCGAATTAGAAATTATTAATAAAAATAAATCATTTAAATTTAATAAAAATAAAAAATTCAAATCATTAATAGAAGGAACTAATCTAACAAAAGATCTTGTTTCTGAACCTGGTAATATACTACATCCGGACGAATACGCTAAAAGATTGTTAAAGCTGAAAAAGTTTGGTCTGAAAGTAAATGTTTATAATGAAAAAAAAATGAAAAAACTTGGTATGAATGCTCTTTTAGGTGTAGGGCAAGGAAGTATAAGAGGATCATATCTTGTTACACTGGAATGGAAAGGAACTAAATCTAAAAAGAAACCTTTAGCATTTGTTGGAAAGGGAGTTTGTTTTGATACCGGTGGAATTTCTCTTAAACCAGCAAAATTTATGGAAGATATGACTTATGATATGGCAGGCTCTGCTGTTGTTGCTGGTCTAATGAAAAGTCTCGCTCTAAGGAAGGCAAAAATTAATGCAATTGGAGTTGTAGGTTTAGTAGAAAATATGCCAGGTGGTAACGCGCAAAGGCCTGGAGATATCGTTAAATCATATAGTGGTAAAACTATTGAGGTTTTGAACACAGATGCTGAAGGAAGGTTAGTTCTAGCAGATGCAATTACTTTTACAGAAAAAAAATATCAACCAGAGTTTATTGTAGATTTAGCAACTTTAACAGGAGCAATTATAGTTTCCTTAGGTTCTGAATTTGCAGGACTTTTTTCAAATAATGATAAGCTGTCTAAACAATTGTTTGATGTGGGCCAAAAAGTTGGAGAGAGGGTATGGAGGATGCCACTTGATAAAAATTATGATAAATTGATTAATTCTAAAAATGCTGATATGCAAAATATTAATTATGTTGGAGGGGCTGGTTCAACTACTGCAGCACAATTTTTACAGAGGTTCATCCTTAACAAAACTCCTTGGGCACATTTAGATATTGCAGGTATGGCATTTTCAAAATATGGAGGTGCTTTAAACTCTGAGGGTGCAACTGGATTCGGAGTTAGATTATTAAATCAATTAATTGAGGATTATTATGAGTAACATTGAACAAACTTTATCAATCATCAAACCAGATGCAGTAGAAAGAAATCTGGATAATGAAATTAAACAAATTTTTATAAGAAGTGGATTTAATATACTTAAAGAAAAAAAAATTCAGATAGAAAAATCAGAGGCTGAAAAGTTTTATAAAGTTCATGAAACGAAACCATTTTATAATGATTTATGTTCGTATCTATCATCTGGTCCAATTGTTGCAATGATACTTGAGAAAAAAAACGGTGTAGCTGAAAATAGAAAATTAATGGGAGCAACTAATCCGAAAGACGCAGAGGATGGTACCATCAGGAAAAAGTATGGAATTTCAATAGATAAAAATTCCGTGCATGGGTCGGATAGTATTGAAAACGCAAAAATTGAAATTGATTTTTTCTTTAAGGATTAGCAAATAACTTACTGATAGCCTTTGGATATAAGATGTGCTCATGTTTTAATATCTTCTTTTGAAGAGATGAGACTGTTTCTTTTTTTGATAATTTAACCTTTTTTTGAAGAATTATTTTTCCTGAATCAAGTTTTGAGTTAACTAAATGCACTGTACATCCTGAGTATTTTTCTTTGTTATGAATTGCTCTATCGTGTGTATTTAAACCTTTGTATTTTGGTAATAAAGAGGGATGTATATTTAAAATTTTTCCTTTAAAATTATTTATAAAATCTTTAGATAAAATTTTCATGAACCCCGCAAGACATATTAAATTAATGTCATTTGATTTTAGATCTTTTAAAGTTTTTGTCTCAGATATTTTTTTTTTATTATAATTATAAATTTTCTTTTTAATTTTATATATTTTTGAGTATTCAAGGCCTTTTGCTTTTGGATTATTTGAAATAATTAAAATTATTTCAATTGGGGATTTTTTTTTTAATGAAAATTTTATTAAATTCTTTAAATTACTTCCTGTTCCAGAAATAAAAACTGCAGTTCTTATTTTTTTAGGACCAATCGATTTTACCATTAAATTTAATTTTTTTTGAATTTTTTGATATTTTGCCAATCACATAAGGTTTATAATCTTTAGAAAAAAATTTATTAATTTTTTTTAAATTTCCTGGATTAATAATTAAACAAAAACCAACACCACAATTAAAAGTTTTTAACATTTCGTAGTCATTTACATCGTTTTTTTTTAACCATTTAAAAATTTTAAGGGGTTTTATCTTTTCTAACTCAATTTCTGCACAAAGATTATTTGGGATAACTCTTTTAATATTATCTGGTAAACCTCCACCAGTAATATTTGCACAACCATTTATTAGCTTCCTATTTATGAGATTTAAAATTTCTTTAACATAAATCTTAGTTGGTTTTAGTAACTCTTTTTTTAAAAAAATATTTTTATTTAATCTAATGTTTTTTCTTTTAATAATATTTCTAACTAGTGAGTAACCATTTGAATGCAAGCCACTTGATGGAATAGCTAAAATAAGGTTATTTTCTTTGATATCATTTTTGTTTAAAATTTTTTTTTGTTCAACTAATCCAACCGCGAAACCGGCAATATCAAATTTATTTTTTTCATATGTACCAGGCATTTCGGCTGTTTCACCACCAACTAAATGACAATCAGATATATTACATCCTTTAACAATTCCTTTAATAATTGATTTTAGTTTTGGTAAATTAATTTTGTTTATTGAAATATAATCTAAGAAAAAAAGGGGGGTTGCACCTTGGACTATTAAATCATTTACACTCATCGCTACTAAATCGATACCAATAGTATCAAATTTTTTTAATAGATTTGCTATTTCTATTTTAGTACCAACCCCATCAGTACATGCTACAATTTTTGGATTTTTCAAATTGTTAGGAATGTTTGTTATAGAACCAAAACCACCTATATTATTAAACTTTTTTTTGCCTTTTTTTTTTGATGAAATCGAAGATATGAACTTTATAAACTTATCTGCAGCCTTAATATCAACTCCACTTTTTTTGTATGTTAATAGATTTTTATTCATTATTATAAAGTATGATAATTAGATTTAAAAATTTTTCATATTTTTTATATATTTTTTTTGCATTTCTATCTTTAAATATATTTTTTTTTTCCACAGATAAAGTGGAAGCAAAATCTTTCGACGTAAATAATATTGAAATTTCAAAGCCGTTTGAAATAAATTTTGATAAAAATAAGGTTATTGATGAAGGTTTTATCAATGCTTTTTCTAGATTAATCTCAACTATTACAGTTTCTTCAGATCAAGAAATAATTAAAGGAATAAAATTAGCTGAGATAAAAGGAATGATAGAGTCTTTTTCTGTAAAAGAGGAAAAGTTTGTTGATGAGACTTATTACGTAAATTTGGGTGTCGCTTTTAACAAAAAAAAAATTTTCAATTACTTAGAAAATAAAAATGTGTTCCCATCAGTTCCAAATAGAAAAAAATTCTTATTGTTTCCAATTATAATAGAAGAAAAGAATGACAATTTAATAGCCTTTTCAGAAAATAACTTATTTAACAATTGGAATAAGAATAATAAAAAATCACATCTTCTCGAGTATCTTTTGCCAACTGAAGATCTAGAAGATTTAAATCTCATAAAAAAAAATTACGAAACGATTGAGAAATATAACTTCGAAGAGATTACTAGGAAATATAATTTAGATGACTCAATTGTAACTTTAGTTTTTAAAAATAATAATAATGTAAGAATTTTATCTAGGATAACAATTGAGGAGA
>CACIUF010000031.1 GCA_902589765.1 uncultured Pelagibacteraceae bacterium | reverse complement strand
GCAGAAAATATTAAACTAATTAATAAAAAATTTGTTGGCAACCTAGCTGAAATAAAATCTATTAAAGTAAATTTAGATGCATTTTCAATTTTTTCTAATGAGATTTTGATTAATGATATCCAATTGAACAATATAAATTTAAATTATTACTTTAAATTTGCTGGAAGAATTACATCAGATAACTTAAGAAATCTTCAGAAAGATTTAGAATTTAAAAATCCTGACTCTCAATCTAGTAAATTCTTCAATATAAAAAATTTGGATGCAAAAGATATAAATTTAGCTGTTTTGTCTCCAGATTTTGATTTTAAAAAAACTTTTTCAATTAAAGATATGAATTTCAAAGACATTGGTAATACCAAAGACAGTAAAGATTATAAAGATACTTTAAAAAAAGTTTTTAAAGATATGGTTATTGATGTAAGAAAAAAAATAATGAATAATAATTTGTTAGATACTCTTGAAAACCTAGACATCGAACAAATAGAAAATAAAGTCAAAGATAAATTAAAAAATAAACTTAAAAATTTGATTAACTAAGTGAATACTTTTTTATTTATCAACATTATTATTACAGCTCTCAACGTATTCATTTTAGTTTATGCCTATTCTTTAAATTTTTTTCCAATCAAGTGGAGAAAAAAAGTAAAACAAGAAACAATAGTTGGTTTAGCAATTATATTTATTACGATGCTTAATATGTTTGTGTGGATAATTTATTTTTATTATAAATTATTTGAACCCCTTAAAATTGTTGAAGGTTTATTAACTTAAAAATTAATAGCCAGTATCTCTCCAGCCACCTCTATTTGATAAAACTTCACCAGGTACTGCTAATACAGAATATAATGTATCAGGGTTTTCGCTAGGGCCTGCAACGTTTGCATAGAGTTTGTCTCCAAATATTACTAATTCAGATAAAACCCCTTTTCTAACAAATGTACAATTACTTCCATTAGCAGTTGCACCTTTAACAAGTTTGTGAGAGTTATTAGTTCCACATTCGTCATCAGCTACGCAAATATATGCATTTCCAATATTACATCTGTTTGACCCTGGAGGTGGCTCATAAACTGGAAAATATACTTGTCCTTTAAATAAAGTTGGTGGAGCGGATGCTTTTCGATGAGTATTATTGGCACCTTGTGTATCTAAATGAATTACCCATGCACTTTCTGCATCTGGACAAAGTGTTCCATCAGTATCCCCTGTAACATCTGAACAAACAGTGGCATCATCTATCGATTTAGCATTGTTAGCTCCTTGATGAGCAAGAGTAGTAAAATCTTGATCAGTGAATGAAGGAACAGCGACCCCATTTAGATGTTTAAAAAATGGGAAATCAAAATCTCTAACCCCATATAAAATGTTATCCATGTTACTATCTATAGCGCCTAAAGAATTAAAGTCTCCCGTACCACCGAACAACCAAAAATCTTTTGTTGTCACTCCTACACCTGCATCCATTGAGAAAAAAGTGTATCGTTGATTGGTAGTATTAGCATTTAATCTAAACAATGTTGTTTGATCAAATAACTTAGCACCATTTTCTGTAGAGTCTGTTAAATTAATTTTAGTAATTTTTCCTTCTCTATCATTAATATAAACCATTGCTCCTCGCCAAGGAATTCCAAATGCTGTGTCTGGAGTAATCACGAGTGGAGTAGTTGGGACCGCATTATTTATATCACTACCATTAGGTGTTGCGATCACATCATTTCCAATAGCTACACCGTCTGGCGAAGTATCAACAATTGTAATTGGCCCACCGTTTTGATCTCCACCATAGATTCTTCCTGGTTCTTCCAAATTGTCTAATTCAACCATAAATAAAGCAGAGCCTGCACATAAATTGTTGTTAGCCATTCCAGCACCCATGATAGCAACATATTTGTCATTTGCTGGATCACTTCTTTCACCTTCAATGTCAGATGGCAATTTTACTATTCTAGGTGTTGACCAAGTTTCTCCTAATTTACTATAGTCAAAGAAAGGATCAATTCCAGTTGCTGCTGTACAAGAGGTTTGAATAAAAATATTATCTGTTAATCTTTGTTCATTAACAGAGATACCTCCTGGATTTTGAATCTTATCCTCTGGGAAAGTAATTACAAATTGTCCGTTAACCATTTTAGCATCTGTGAATGCAACAGGCGTATATTCACCATCAACCAACTCTGTAACATTTAATTTGTTTTTATCTATTGATACGTTGTTTGGTGTATCAAAGAAAATATCATTAAAAGTAAATGTTTTCCCTATATAACACGATGCAGTACCATCAGTTCTAAAATTAGTGGTTGCATTAGCATTTGATTGACAAGCAGCTATTAAATCTTGTTGAGTGGTTACTCCAGAATCAAGTCCACCATCGGTATTAATAGCAGAATTTAAATTACTTTGCGCTTTTTCTGCTTCTTCTGAAAGGCTTAAGGAAGCTGAACTTGAGTAATATTCTTCTGATCTTACTTCTCCTTCATAATCCTTAATATATACAACATTATTAATATAATCATTGTATACAGTGAACATGTGTAACGGTCCTAAACCGTCTTTTACTATTGGTTCAGTTACATCTAAAACTGAAAAACCTGATCCACCACGACCAAATGGTTGGAATAATATTGTATGCCAACTAGGTGAATTTTCAATTTCCCCCTCAGGAGTTAAACCTCTCATAAACACGTCATGAACAACTGGCGAGCCATCAACTCCGAATATCGCATTACTACCTCCTTTAGACCCATCGACTTTGCCATCAAGATTAGCATTTATTAGTGTTGGTAATTTTCCAACTAAGAATGGTGGAAGGAATGCCCACTCTTCATTACCAGTTTCTGCATTGAATGCATGAAGTAATCCACTGTTAGAACCTGCATACAAAACATTTCTTCTATTTTCTTGTTCAGATCTAAAGGCTTGGTAATTATTAATGGATCTAAAGTATGCTTCCTGATTATTATCAGTAAATTGAGTATTACCATCTGGTGCTCCAATTTCAATTAATTGAGAATGATATATATCCCCTAATACATGTTCTCTTAACTCTGTTGTGTCACAATTTCCATTATAATCAAAAAAATCTTGACCAGCCAGAAAACGCAGAAGTCCATCACGTTCATCATCTGTCGTATCATCGCCACCACAATTAGAGGATGAAGTATGGTAATTTAAAAGATCAAATCCTAATCTTGTCATCTCCCCTTCTAATAAAGGTGCGGTAGTATCACTAACATTGTCCCAATTACCAATATAATCTGAAGATGGATCTGAAAGTGGTGTCCAAATATTTCTAAGATCACTTGTGCTTGGATCAGATGATCCTCCTGAAGATTGAGATCTTACCTGAACTGCAGCATCCCAATTTCCTGGCGCATTTGGATCATGTTCAACTGTTCCATCAGCATTTAATGTTTTTCTTAATATAGTCCCTTTCCATTCACCAAATTGCTCATAAGCGAATTGTGCTTGATATAATGAACCTCCTTGTTGAATAGTTGCTGTAATTGAAGGGGCAGTAAATGCTAAACGCTCAGCTAAAATTTGTTTAATCTTCTGTTGAAGTTCTGTTTTAAGTGCTTGAGGAGTTCTTGCAACAATAGTTGGTTCACAATCTTCACCGCCAGCAGTGTCACATGAACCTTTAACAGCTAATGCATCAAAATATGCCATACCTCTTGCATCAATTCCATCTCCATAAGCAACCATTAAAGTTTTAACACCTAATTCTTGTCTTAATCTAGTAATTCTAGGGGCAGCTTGTCCTCTAAATTGGTCTAGAACTCCCGTACCACCTGTAAATTTTCCGTCCCCAATGACTATTACGAAATTTAATTGACAATCAGAATTTGGATCATGCGGCGAAACTGGGCCAAAAAAATACTCATGAGCCATTGCGGACCAAGCATTAGCATCTGTTCTTCCATCAATAGTTATTGTTGAAAGATATGGGACTATTTTTGCTGCACCCTCAGGGCTGATTCCAACCGCAAAACAAGAATCTTTATTACAAATTTTGCTTCTACCATCTGGATGATTACCTTGCCATCCACCATAATATGGAGCCCCACCATTCCAATGACCAAAACCAAAATTTGCACCACTTGTCAAAGAGGTATCAGTAAGAACTGCTGTAATTGCTTTTTGTGCACCTTGTAACCTTGATAGTTTTGGGCCTCCATATTGTATTTGCCATGCACTATCTTTTCCTGCAGCAGTGAAACTGGCTTCTGTTAGCTCATCAACATAACCATTATGACTAAAAATCAGTCTTCCATTTGAAACCTGTAAGCCAGTTATATCATCACTAATTCTAATATCATCAGCATCTAAATTACCTGCAGATGCCGAATTTGATAATCCACTACTTTTTCCAGCGGATGCAGTGATTCTGCAAGTGGTATTTGAAGTCCATTCTACTCTGTGAATTCTTCTCTTACCCTTATGACCTCCAACATAAAACACATTGTCAGAGCTGCTTGAAAAATCCCAACGAGCGAAATAACCAATGCTACTTCCGTGACCCTTGCAATATCTAAAATTTGAATTTCTGCCATCATCTATTATTGGTATTCCACCAAAATCTAAAGTATTATAACCATATAAATGACCATTAGCAGAAATATAAATTTTAGTGGCGTCACTGCTTAACCTAATCGTCCATCCATTATATAATCTTCCCCATGCATCAGTTCTCCCTTTGCCTCTGCCAGCCCTCTGTCTACATGTACCATCAGTAATATTACAGCTTAATTGGTAGGCACCTTTTTTCACCCCTCCCTTACCAAATGCTGCTAAAATAAGATCTCCACTTGAATCTGTAGCGGTGTCATAACCTATTATTTGACTAGAGTTAGTAGGAGTTATTGCAAGTCTACATCTATATTGATTATCAAGAGCAATTATTGATGTCCCTCCATTTTTATCGTATTGAGCAACAAATAATAAATTTTCATTGGAAATATTTGTTCCGGCAACACTAACACCGGTATGATATCTTACTTCGTGCATTTGAAGATATCTGCCAATCCAGTGATTAGTAGTTCTCGACCCATCTCTTATACGATGATCACAACGCTGATCAGTACTACTGTTAGACCACCATCTATCTCTCGTATAACTTACCCCTGATTGATTTGTTCCTGTAATATTAAGTTTTGTACCTGCGCTATCAAAAAGTATCAACCCACCATTTTTACTATCAGTAGACGCTAAAACTCTATTGCCATCTCCATCGATGGTAATTGAGTGTTGGTCAGGTATTGCATCTCCTATTTTATTTTTCATACTCTTGGAACTATCTAATAGAATTAAAATATTGGCAGGAACATCACCTTCACCAGATCCTGGTGGTAACGGTTTTGCATAAGTTAATTGATTAAAGTTTAAAACTAGAATTAAAAGAATAAAAATTTTAAATAATCTTTTCATAAATTAAAACATCTCTACTATATCTGGATCAGCTAATAGACTAAAATAATCTTCTTTCGAAATAATTAGCTGTTCATAAATCCCATTAAAATCCTGTACTCGCCCATAAAGTACCATGTTAACTATGGTAGACATGTTAATAGCTCCAGTCCATTTTTCATTAATAACTTGATCGGTGCTATAACCTAAATTTGTTTTTGCAAAATTTAAAATTCTATTATCTTTGGCTTCACCTGGCATACCCGAAAGTTCTGTTCCAATAATTTTACCTTCTCTAATAAAAACTTTTATAAAAGTATTTTCTAATTGAGAATTTTTACATAAGTTATTGCTTGCATATGTTTTAGAATATGTGAAAATCTTGTCATCGTTATCATCAGAAGGCTCATCTAAATTGTCATATTTATCAATAATATTTGAAACTGGGATACCAATTTGCTCTTTTAAAAATTCACACGCCATACTTAAGCTTGATGAGCTAAATAAAATAAAAATAGACAATAATCCAATGCGTATTTTTTTCATTATTCAAAATAATAACCTATTTCTAAAAAATTTAAATTCAACAAATTGTCTTTAATGTTCATTTTGTGCCTAGGTAGATAAAACAACTAAGGTTTCTAAAGGAATTAATATTTCAGGATCATCAAATGCATCTAGATCCGAACCATTAGGCATCAGATATCCACAACCATATATTCTATAAGATGTTCCTTGTCTTTGGACATTCGTTGATGATTTTTTAAGACTGGCACCTGCGCCTTTAAATGTTGAGGAGCCCACATTAATTGAAAAGAATTCATAACGAAATCTTTGTAAATATTCTAATTCTCTATCTGCATCATCAGCTTCCAATCCTATATCATCGGGTCGATCTAAAATTGGCTCAATTAAACTTCCAAAATTTAGATTAACAAAATGATCTGTCACTAATGTTAAATCACCACCACCATCGGTTCTTATTAAATTTCTAAAACTTTTAAAACACGGAGTTTCTGTTGGAGTTACAAGATTTCTAGGAGTATCTCTTCCGTCTGTATGCCTTGCAATACCATCAATTGCTGTAGCTCTTAAT
>CACIUF010000030.1 GCA_902589765.1 uncultured Pelagibacteraceae bacterium | reverse complement strand
TGATATTGGCAGAAAATATAATATTCCATTAATCATGGACAACACTGCATCACCAGTTATTTGTAAACCTATCGAACATGGTGCAGCCATAGTAATTCATTCACTTACTAAATATATTGGTGGACATGGAACCGCAGTAGCAGGGAGCATTGTTGATAGTGGTAATTTTGATTGGACTGCTGATCCAAAAAGACAACCTTTATTTAATGAACCTGATGCTAGTTATGGTGGTGTAATATGGGGGAAAGCAGTGCCTGAGCTTACAGGAGCAAATGTTCCTTTTGCAGTGAGAGCTAGAGTATGTTTACTAAGAGATCTTGGTTCCGCATTAGCGCCTGATAATGCATTTGCAATAATTCAGGGTTTAGAGACTGTAGCCTTACGTATGAAACAACATTGTGAGAATGCTGAGAAGGTTGTTAATTTTTTAAAAAAACACAAAGAAGTTACAAAAGTAATCTATTCTACTGAACATAATAAACCAATTGCCGATAGAGCAAAAAAATACCTTAAGGGTGGTTACGGGCCAATGGTTGGTATTGAATTAAAAGGTGGTATTGAGGCTGGAAAAAAATTCATTGAGTCTTTAAAAATGTTTTATCATGTTGCAAATATTGGTGATGTAAGAAGTTTAGCAATACATCCTGCTAGCACAACTCATAGCCAATTAAACGAAAAAGAACTTGCAGCATCTGGAGTTACACAGAGCTATGTAAGACTTTGTATTGGTATTGAGCATGTAGATGACATAATTGAGGATTTAAACCAAGCTTTAAACAAATCTTCTAAAGGTAAATTAAGGGCAGTTAGTTAAATCTTGTATTAAGAAATAAAAAATAGATACAAGAACTTACCAAAAAGATTGAGCTTATTTGGTGCATAGATGCTATATAGATTTGTGCACCATATAAAACTGTTATTATTCCTAAAAAAATTTGTAACAAAATAAAGAAACCCAATACATTTATAGACTTGTATAAATCAAAAATTTTGTCCTTATAAATTTTGTAAAACATAAATAAATAATAAAATCCGATTATATAAGCTAAGTTTCTATGAATAAATTGAACTAAAGATGGATCACTAAAAGCAGATAGTTTAAATAAATTAACAAATTCATTGTCGTCAGGAAAATATGCTGTACCCATATTTGGCCAGGAATTATAAATTTTTCCAGCATCCATACCAGATACAAAAGCTCCTATAACAATTTGTGTAAAGACCAATGTTAAAAAAATGAGTGGTATTAAAGGATTTATTTTATTTGTTGTATTATAACTCAAATTTAGCTTGAGATAGTTCCAGAATATTAATGATAAAATAATAAAAGCAATCAATAAATGAATAGATAATCTATAATGACTTACATCAACTCTATCTACAAGACCACTACTGACCATATACCAACCAATAAAGCCTTGAAAACATATTAGAAAAAAAATTAAATACAAACTATACAATTTTGAAATACTAATTTTGAAAGAAAAATAAATTAATGGTATTAAAAATCCGATACCAATTAATCTTCCTAAAAAACGATGTGCCCATTCCCACCAAAAAATAATTTTGAATTCTTGCATATTCATATTGTAATTTTGTAATTTGAATTCAGGTATTTGCTTATAAAGATTAAAATATGAAATCCAGTCTTCTTGATTTAAAGGTGGTAAAAATCCTGAGAAAAGTTGCCATTCAGTAATTGAAAGACCCGAGTCAGTTAGTCTTGTTAAGCCTCCAACAACAATCATAATGGAAACAATCCAAAACATTGAAATTAACCAGAGAGATAATTGATAATTAATCTTATGATTTGCTGTGTACATATGCGCATAAATATAATAATTTTTTAATTATCCAAATATATAAATGTCGCCACAAAAACGAAAAAAACTAAGCAAAATTAGATCAGAACTAGATAAAATAGATAATTCACTTATAAAAATTATAAAAAAGAGAACATTTCTTGTAAAAAAAGTTTTAGAACTTAAAGATAGAAAAAATCAAATAGTTGATCAAAAAAGAATTAGATCCATACTTAGTAATATAAGAAAAAAATCTTTAAAGAATAAAATTGATCCACGTATTACTAATAGAATATGGAAAAATATGATCTGGTCTTATATTGATTTCGAAAGAAGAAATTTTAAAAAAAAATGATTATTTACTATGTGGTGGTAATTTTTTTTCAACAAAAATTTCATGTTTTCTAGTTGAAGGATTATATTTCCTAGCTTTTAATTTTACTTTGGCTTTTTCTCCACCAGCAGGTTTTTTTACATAATAAAAAAAAGGACTATCTGGTTTTTCTTCAGGGACTAAACGAACTTTTATATGAGTTTTTTTTGCCATCTTATTTAAATTTTTTTAAACTTTTTACAATATTTGAAATCTTATTTAACTTATTTTTTAAATTATCTGCTCTTATAGAATTATCTGCCATTTCGTCAAGCTTTAAAGGTTCTTTATTATTTAGTATTTTCTTTACACCCTTGATAGTCATTCCTTGATCTTTTAATAAAAAATGAATTTTTTTTAATAATTCAATGTTTTTTTTGTTATAATATCTTCTATTTCCAGTAAGTATTTTAGGTTTAATTTGTTTAAATTCTTTTTCCCAGAAACGAAGAGTATGAGTGGGTAAAGAGTCCCCTTTTTTTGATTTTAAATTTAATATTTTAACAACTTCGCTTATAGTTTTGTAGGAATTATCTTCTTTATTCATCTATTTCATTTTTTGATTTTACTATTTTTTTCAAATTTGCAGATTTATGCGTAATGAGCGTTTCTGATATATAATTATTTTCCTCTATTTTTATCCCAGAAACAATGTCCCCGTTTGTAATGCCGGTTGCACAAAAAATTGAGTCACCTGTAATTATTTCATTTAACAAATACTTTTTATTTAAATCATCTATACCCATTTTTTTTGCCCTATTTACATCATTTTCATTATCGAAAATGAATCTACCTTGAAAAAAACAATCAAAAGCATCCAAAGCAGAAGCTGCAAGCACACCCTCAGGTCCGCCACCAATACCCATAAAAATATCAATATTATATTTCTTATCAGAAACTAATAAAGCTCCTGATACATCTCCATCAGAAATAAGTTTTAAATTCACCTTCAAATTCCTTAGTTCTTCAATAATCTTTTTATGCCTTGGTCGATCTAAAATACATGCAGAAAGTTCATTAGGTTGTTTATTCTTATAATCTGCAAGATTAGAAATATTTTTTTTAACTGAATAATCCAAATCAATAATACCCTCAGAGGGTACATTTGCAGAAATTTTGTTCATATAAGTCTCTGGTGCACTAAATAAATTTGACTTTTCTGCAACTGCAATAACAGATAATGCTCCTGGCTGATTGTTTGCTGCAAAATTAGTTCCCTCTAAAGGATCCACAGCAATATCTAACTCAGGACCACTCATGGTACCTAAAGTTTCCCCAATATAAAGCATAGGAGCTTCATCCAGTTCTCCCTCTCCTATAACCACCTTTCCTCTCATTTCTATCTCATTAAGTTTATTTCTCATTGCATCTACAGCCGATTTATCTGCTGCTATTTTATCTTTTTTTCCAACAAAATGGTAAGATGATAAGGCTGCTTTGATTGAAACATTTAAAAATAAGTCTTCAAATTTTTTTTCTAATGACATTATTTTGCAATTTCAATAGATATATTTTTCTCTAATTTTGATTCAAATTCTCTCAATCTTTTCCAAACTGAAATTAGTTCAACAATAATTGGCCAGCTTCTAACTAAATATTGCAGTGATGTTTCAACTCGACCAAAAGCTCTTATAATTTGTTGAACAAAACCAAGTGTTATTGCACCAGTTACAATCGTTGGTGCTAATGCTAAATATGGAACAATTACCATACCTTGTAAGTAACTCCATTTTACTGCATTAAAGTAAAGGTAGTGAAAATACATCTTATAATGAATTTTTCTAACACCACCATAAAGATCTGTAATTTTTGCAGGTTGTGCACTTTCTTTAAAATCCTCTCCTAAAACTAATTCTTTCCTATAAGCAGCCTCTTCTTTTTGAATATCATATTCAATGCCAGGAAGTTTAATCCCAACACTGGCCAATAATATTGTTCCACCCAGTGCTGATATTATCGCGACCCAAACTAAAGCATGTTCAACTTCGCCAATCCATGGTAACACTGTAATACTTTTTGATAAGCCCCATAAAATTGGAGTAAAAGCAATCAACGTCATTACACTTCTCAGTAATTCAGCCCCTAGCCCTTCCATTATTCTAGCAAATTTAAGAGTGTCCTCCTGAACTCTTTGAGATGCTCCTTCTATAGAAGAGGCATCATTCCATTTGTCGTGATAAAAATCTGCCATTGCAGTTCTCCATCTAAATGTCCAGTGGCTGGTAAAATAATCACTAAAAATAACTACTAAAATGTATACAGCTGCAATTTTAGCAAATGTAAAAAGATACGCGATAAATTCTTTTTCAGATACAGAATTAGGATTAGTGAGAGCTTTTTGTAAAGTATCGTAAAATTCACCAAACCATTCATTAATTCTCACATCAAGTTGAACCTGATACCAAGTAGCCATTAAAATCAGTAACGTTCCACCTATACTCCATAAATACCATCTTCTATCTGTAAAAAATTTAAACATTATTTATCTATTTTAAAAAATTATCTGCGTAGGATTTTTTTACTATTTTTCTTTTTTTTGGCTCAATTAGTTCATAATCAATTTTTTTTTTCTTTGCATAATTTATCGCTAATTCTTTACTTGAAAATTCTAATTTCAGTTCAGTATACGTATCATTAGAACTTTCCCATCCCATTAAAGGATTTTTTGTGGGATCATTTGTTTCAAATTCAAGTATCCATTTATTAAGTTTTCCTAAACCAGATTGCATTGCACTTTTATTAGGTATATAAATTTTTGCTTTTTTCATATCAATGGTCGGAGTGGCAGGATTCGAACCTGCGACCCTCTGGTCCCAAACCAGATGCGCTACCAGGCTGCGCTACACTCCGAGAATGTTCGTTATAGCGTTTTTACTTATGTTTTCAATAAAAAGAAAAAGGTTAAATGATAAGGAAAAGTAGAAATAATTGATTTTACCTTCTATATTTTAATATAATTTATAGAAGGGACAATGTTTATATTAAATAGATATTATAAATTTTATAAATACAACGGATTAATAAAAACTATTATAAAAATTTTAACAACACCCTATCGAATTGTTAAAAAGCATATTTATCAAAAAAATAAAAAAAATATCTTTAATCAAAACACTTCAGAAAAAAGATTTAATCTTATTTATAAAACTAATTTCTGGTCCTCAAATGAAAGTGTTTCAGGTTATGGATCTGAGTTAAAAAATACTATCAATATCGAGAAAGAAATAATTAATATTATTAAAAAGTATCAAATTAAAAGTATTTTAGATGCACCATGTGGAGATTTTAATTGGGTTAAAAATGTTTTAGATAGGGATTTGACTTATATTGGTGGAGATATTGTGCAAGAAATAATTGATAATAATATTAGAAAATTTAAGAATGATAAATTAGATTTCATTAAGCTAGATATTACTAAAGAAAATCTACCAGACTCAGATTTAATGATTTGTAGAGATTGTTTAATTCACTTGTCATTTAAAAGTATTAAATTATTTTTTGAAAACTTTAAAAAAAGTAAGATTAATTACTTATTACTCACAACATATAAGTTAAAAGATAAAAATAAAGAAATAGATAATTTAGATATTCCTGATGGAGAATATAGAGAAATAGACTTAACTAGACCTCCTTTTTTACTACCTAGACCATTACATGAAATACTAGATAAAGATGAACTAAATAAAAATAGTGGTTTTAATTGTTACCTAAATCTTTATACAAAAAAACAGATTAATGAACTAAAAATTAAATAAATAAATTCTTATATTTTTTGATAAATTCAACTCTATTTCTCCGCCTAATACCAGCTAAATGAATTATTACAGGATTAAAATAATAATTTGATATTTCGTTATTTTTTGGATCATTAAAATTTTTATTAGGCATACTATTCCAAACTCCTGATAAAAATTGAATCTTATTTAAAGTAGACTTATTTGGTTTATTATCTGACAAATTTGAGATTTCAGCTTTGAAACCAATTTCATCCATTACTGCTGCATTATCTGGCCAATAATGATTTAAATATTTTTTTTTATTCCATACATTTTTAAAAAAATTTAGAGACCAACTTGTATTTCTTACAAGAATTACTCCAACATTAGGCCCCCAAGTTAAAAAATCGACATTTTTATATTTTGTTTTATGTTTGGATTTAAAAAATTGATTATGAATAAAAATATGTTTTGTTTTATCAATATGATTTAAAATATTTTCATATCTACACACAAAAGAGTCTGCATCTAACCATAGATAGAATTCATGGCTTTTAGCTTCTAGGTGTTCAATTAGCATTTTTATTTTCAACCAATAAAAATGTCTCTCAAATGATGTTCTTTTATCAATTTCATAATCAAATTTAAAATGATTGGCATATTTGATTATTGTTTTTTCTGATTCTTTTCCAATATTTCTATATCTATAGTTGTAACCTGATAAAATTTTAAGTTTACTATTTTTGAAATTTTTGCTTCTACTTTTAAAAAAGAACATTTATTAATTATTAAGAATTTTCAATATTTTTACCTTATACATCACAATTAAAATGTA
>CACIUF010000029.1 GCA_902589765.1 uncultured Pelagibacteraceae bacterium | reverse complement strand
ACCAGAACTTTCAATTTGAAATAAGCCAACTGTGTTACCTGAAGATAACATTTCAAAAACTTTTTTATCTTCATAATTAATATTTTCAATATTGAAATCTTTTTCTTTTTTTTTTATTAATTTTTGAGTGTTATTAATTACTGTTAATGTTTTTAATCCTAAAAAATCAAATTTAATTAATCCAGCATCCTCGGCTGAATACATATCGAATTGAGTTGAGGGAAGTAATAGATCTGTCGATGCATCTTTATATAAAGGAACAACTTCCTGTAGTTTTCTATCAGCTATAACAACACCTGCTGCGTGAGTTGCAACATTTCTATTCAATCCCTCTAGTTTTAAAGATAATTCTGTAAGTTTTTTAACTCTTGGATCATCTTTAATTAATTTTTGAAGTCTTGGCTCTCCAGCAATACATTCCGTTAAATTTTGAGGTCTTGATGGATCAAAAGGTATCATTTTGGATATACTGTCAACAAAACCATAGGATAACCCTAACACCCTTCCAACATCCCTAATAACCATTCTTGCTTTTAATTTTCCAAAAGTAATTATATGAGCAACACTATCCTTATACTTTTCAGTCAAATATTCAAAAACAAGATCTCTTTTTTCCTCACAGAAATCTATATCAAAGTCTGGCATTGAAATACGATCGGGGTTTAAAAATCTTTCAAAAATAAGATTAAATTTTATTGGGTCAACATCTGTAATTAAAAGACACCATGCTACTAGAGAACCTGCACCAGATCCCCTGCCAGGCCCTACTGGGATATCATTTTTTTTTGCCCATATGATATAATCAGAAACAATTAAGAAATAACTGGAATATTTCATTTGTATAATAATATCTAGTTCATGATCTAATCTATCTTTATAAAGTATAAATTTTTCATTTTTAGAAAGATCCTCACCCTGAATTTTGAAAATATTTTTAAATTTTTCTTTTAATCCATCTAAAGAGTTTTTTTTTAATATTTCATCGGCATTTCCACCTTTATCAGAACTAATGTCAGGTAATATGGGTTTTGAAAAATGCGGTCGAAAATTACAACGATACGGGAAATTATAGTTATTTTTTAACGCTTCAGGTAAATCAGAAAATAATTCTGACATCTCAGAATTATCTTTAAGATAGTGTTGATTTGAGTATTTAATTCTATATTTCTCATTTACGTAAGTTTTGTTTTTAATACAAATTAATGCATCATGAGCCTCATACATGTCTTTGTTTGAGTAAAAAACTTCATGAGTGGCTATTATTGATATTTCTAAATTAAAAGACTGGGATAGATTAAACTTTTCAAATGAAATTTCATTTTGATCTCCATGACGTTGAATTTCTATATAAAATTTATCACCATATTTTTGTTTAAGGTTAGAGTATAATTTTTCAATTTCTGAAAATTTTCCTTTATTAAATAATTGACCAACTAAGCCATTTATTGTTCCTGAAAAAATTGCAACTCCTTCATTATTCTCTAATAATTCCTCAAAATTTAAATGTGGATCGGAGGTTCCATCATTATTAAGATATGATAATGAAGATAATTCAATTATTCTTTTATATCCAATTTCATTCAATGCGAATAATGGTAATAAACCAATAGTATCATCTAATTTAAAATTAATCTGAGTACCAATAATTGGTTGGGTTCCAACTTTAGATATTTTTTCAGCAAATTCTAGAGCACCACATAAATTCGATGTATCACATAAGGCTAGAGATCTAATTTTCTTTTCTTTAGATATTTCTTTTAAATCATCAATTTTAATTGCTCCTTCACATATCGAAAATTGAGAGTGTATTTTTAGATGATTAAAGTTTTGAATTTGAGAATCGGCCATTAAAGGTTTTTATATTACCATTAACTATTTCCAATAAGCAATCCGACTTATTAGCAAAAAATCTATTATGAGTTGCAAATATTATTATTCTATCAGGCTTTATCTGTTTTTTTAAAAGCTCAAAAATTCCTTTTGCAGTCTCAATATCTAAACTTCCAGTTGGCTCATCTGCAAGAATAATTTGTGGATTATTTATCAAAGCTCTTGCAATCGATACCCTTTGTTTCTCACCCCCAGATAATTGTGAAGGGTAGTGATTTAATCTTTTTGCTAGACCAACTTTTTTGAGCATTATTTTTGATATATTTGAAGCATCCTTTTTATTTTTACCACTTGCTAAACTAGCTAAGGTTAAGTTTTCTATTGCTGTGAAATCTGACAGAAGATTATCTTGTTGATAGATTATTCCAATTTTATTAGCTCTTAATAGATCATTTTTTTGAGAATTGTTTGGATCAATCTTTTTATTATCGATAATTATAGATCCTGAACTAGGTCGATCTATTAAGGACAATAAATTTAATAAAGTTGATTTACCTGAGCCTGAGGGTCCCATTAGAGAATAAATTTTTCCAGACTTAAATTTATACGAAATTTTTTTTAAAACATTTATCTTTTTTAAACTTAAAAAACTTTTATTAATATTTGATAGCTGAATTAAATTACTCATATTTTAAAGCTTTTATTGGATCTAGTTTGGCCGCCTTCATAGCTGGAAATATGGATACAATTATTGTTATAAAAATTGAACACAATGAAATAATAAAAATAGAAGATGGGTTTATTTCAGACGGCATCGTGCTTAAGAAATATATTTCCTCAGGAAATAAACTTATGTTAAAAACATCACTTAAAAACTTTCTAACATTTTCAACATACATAGAAAATGTAACTCCTAATATTATTCCAAACAATGTAGCAGATGTACCTATAGTTACCCCAACTAAGAAAAATATCTTTATAATAGATTTATTCAATACGCCAATAGATTTTAAAATAGCAATATCTCTAGTTTTATTTTTTACCAATATCGTCAAGCCTGAAATAATATTAAAAGCAGCAACAATAATTATGAGAGATAATATAATAAACATCACATTTCGTTCTACTTTTAAAGCTGAGAATAAAGAACTGTTAGTATCAGCCCAACTATACACAAAATCATTAGGGAATATTTTTTGAACAATTTCTTTTTGATTTTCAATATTTTGTGGATCCTTTAAATAAACTTCTAATTTTCTATCATTTTTTGAAAGATTCATAAATTCATCTAAAGTATCAATATTGATAAATGCTACATTATTATCGAAATCTGCTAAGCCACTTTCAAACAATGAAACAATAGTAAAAGATTTTTTCTTTGGAATACTGCCAATAATTGTATCTACACCTGATGATGACAATATTGATACATCATCACCGAGCTTAAGGTTCAGTGTGAAACTTAACTCTTTCCCTAAAGAAATGTAGTTACCTGTTAAATTACTTTTATTCCCAACAAATGTTTTATTTTTTATTATCTTTAGTTTAGGAAAATCTTTTCTTGAATAACCTCTCAAAATAATACCTTTAGAGGTGTCTTTTTTAATAATTATTGCTTCTCCTGAGTTGCTTAATATCATTTCACTCGCGATAGAATTGAGATTAGTATTCTTTACTTTATCAATTTGAATTTGATTTTCATAAGTATCAACAGTTATATGAGCATTAAAACCAACTATCTTATTTATTAATTCTGATCTAAATCCATTCATTACTGACATCACAATAATTAGGACTGCAACACCTAGGCTTATTCCAATAAATGAAAAGATAGATATAACATTTAAAAAGCCATCTTTTTTTCTAGCTTTTAAAAATCTAAATGTAATTTCTTTTTCTAAAGTTGAAATCAATTGTGAGCTTTTTGTTTATTAATAATCTTAATAATTTCTTTTAAATTAATTTTTTGAGTTTCTTTGTTTATTTCTTTAAATTCAAATAAATCACCTGCAGTTTGCTTTCCAATGATTATTTGATATGGAGCTCCAATTAAATTCATTTTTTTTATTTTTGAGGATAAGTTCTCATCAGTATCATCAATAATCGAATCGATATTATTTTGATTTAACTCAAGACTTATTTTGTTTGCTTTATCGAGTGCAGATGTATCATTTTTATTAATCATAGGAATTATTGCAATATCATATGGAGCAACAGAAATTGGCCATTTCATGATTTCATTTTTTTCATCATATTTTGCTTCTATAATTGCTCCTACTAATCTTGAAACTCCTATTCCATAAGAACCCATTTTTACATAGTCTTTTTTACCCCCAGGTAAATCGACTGCTGCTTCCATTGGTTTGGAATATTTGTCTCCAAAATAAAAAATATGACCAACCTCTATACCTTTCGTTTTCAATCTATTTTTCTCTGAAACTTTTTCATTAAACTCATCTTCTTTAAATTTATCATCAGTAACTGAGTAAAATTTTTCATATTGATTTCTCAATTCAAGTAGGGATTTAACATCAAGTTTTGTTCCCTCATAATTTAAGTCAAATATTCTTTTATCTGCATAAATTTTACTCTCTCCAGTTTCTGCTAGGATAATAAATTCATGAGAAAGATTTCCACCAATTGGGCCTGTGTCAGCTGCCATTGGAATTGCTGTAAGATCTAATCTTTTAAAAGTTTTTAAGTAAGATAAAAAAAATTTATTATAAGAAAATAAAGCATCTTCATCTGTAATATCAAAAGAGTATGCGTCCTTCATATAGAATTCCCGACATCGCATAATCCCAAATCTTGGTCTGATTTCATCTCTAAATTTCCATTGAATATGATAAAGAAGTTGAGGCAATGATTTATATGATTTTAGAGAAGATCTAAAAATATCTGTTACTAATTCCTCATTTGTTGGTCCATAAAGCATTTCTCGATCTTGACGATCTTTAATTCGTAACATTTCCTCACCATAATCCTCGTAACGTCCACTCTCTTTCCAAATCTCGCTAGATTGTATTGTGGGCATTAGTATTTCTTGTGCACCTATTTTATTTTGCTCTTCTCTAACAATTCTCTCAATTTTTTTCATTACTTTGAAACCTAAAGGCAACCAAGAATATATACCTGCTGAAGATTGTTTTATCATACCAACTCTTAGCATTAGTTGGTGAGACTTTATCTTTGCCTCTGAAGGGTTATTTTTTAAAATTGGAATAAAAGATTTAGAAATATGCATGTTAAATGATTATATTTCTTAAATTTAAATATTCAAATTTCATTAATAAATAAATGACTATGAATATAATTGTTGTTATTCCAGTACAATAAAGGAATTTTTTTAACATTTTAGGATTTTCTGGTGAACCCGGGTCTTCACCATCTACTTTAACTATTTTTTTCCTTTCAACATCTATTGGTAAAATTGCAAAAAAAACAATCCACCAGATAATAATGTAGATTATAGCTAAGCCAGTTGGACTCATTAAATTCTTACTAAATTAATATTAGTATATGGTCTTTTTCCTGTTTTTTCTTTTGTAAATTTTCTACAAGCAATTTTAAGAGCATCAATTAAATTACTTTCTTGTTGTTTGCTCCCAAGTTTAAAGGATCTTGTTGTTTTTTCAATTTCGTCTTCTAACCCATAGAGAAATTCATCTTTTTCATAAATGGGTAAACCTCTAAATGTTGTAACAGGGTTGTTATGGATATTTCCTTTAGGTGTTATTAATATAGTAACTTCCAAATATCCATTGCTACTTAAATTTTTTCTATCTTTGATTGATTGAGAATCCTCTTCTACACTCACATTTCCATCTAGGTACAATCGTCCGCTGGGTGCTTTATCATATACCTCAGGTGTTTCACCAGGGTATAGCTTGACTATATCACCATTTTCAACTTGAACCGGATGAGGTACTTGCATTTCTTTAGCAAAATTTATGTGTTCTATCATGTGTCTGTGCTCTCCATGAACAGGGATTACACATTTTGGTTTAACCCATTGATACATATCTTTAAGATCCTCACGATTTGGATGTCCAGAGACGTGTATAAATTCTGTTTCTTCTGAGATAACCTCAATTCCATCTTTGACTAATTGATTGTGTAATTTATAGAGTTTTTTCTCATTTCCTGGAATTATCTTTGATGAGAAGATTACTGCATCACCTTTTTCAATAAAAACATCAGGATGTGTGTAATTTGATATCCTCATCATTGCACCCATTGGTTCACCTTGGCTTCCTGTGCACAAATAAACTATTTTTTCTCTAGCAAAATTTTTAGCTTCTCTTGGATCAATTGGATCAATGGTATTTTGTAAATATCCACATTGTCTTGCTGCTTTATAAATTCTATGCATAGATCTTCCAACTAGTGAAATTTGTCTTCCAGTTTGTTCAGCGCAATAAAAGGCTGTCTCCATTCTAGCAACGTTAGAAGCAAACGATGTCACAATAATTCTTTTTTTTAATCGACCCATTATATTTAATAAATTTTTTCTTACATCTAACTCTGAGCCTGATCTGCCAGCACTAAAAACATTTGTAGAGTCACAAATCATTGCTAATACACCTTCATCACCTATTTCTTTTAATCTTTTCGCATTTATTTCGTCACCTATTAGGGGATTTGGGTCAACTTTCCAGTCACCAGTATGTAAAACCACACCTGCAGGAGTTTTAATTCTTAGTCCATTAGGTTCTAAAATAGAATGGGTTAAAGTAATGTACTCGATTTCAAAATCTTCCAATAGCACATTTCCATTTAATTCAACTATCTGTAAATCTTTTGTTATATCAATATGTTTTTCTTTAAATTTTTCCTTAATTAATAAAGCGGTAAACGGAGTTGCGAAAATCTTACATTTTAATTTTGGCCATAAATGTGCAATTGCTCCAATATGATCTTCATGTGCGTGTGTTAATACTATTCCTAATAAATTATCTTTTCTTTCAACAATAAATCCAGGATCTGGATATATAAGATCAATACCTGGTATAGTATCATCTGCAAAAGTTACTCCAATATCTACCATTATCCATTTATGATTTCCAGGCTCACCATAACCAAAAAGATTCATGTTCATTCCAATTTCACCTGAACCTCCTAGTGGACAAAATAATAATTCTTTTTTCATTTATTTTATTAACTTAGCAATTTTAATTAATCCTTTAATTGTGATATCTTTATTTTGTATTACACGAGTCTTTAATGATTTTCTAAACAAATCAGAGTAACCACCAGTAATTACAAGTTTGAAAGATTT
>CACIUF010000028.1 GCA_902589765.1 uncultured Pelagibacteraceae bacterium | reverse complement strand
TATTATCAAATTCCACAAAGCGATTTAGAAAAAATAAAACAAGAGGAGGAAAGAGTCCGAGAGGAACTATCAAAAAAGGTTGAAGCTAAAGAGGAGGAAAATTTAGCTGAAGGCAAATTAGAGATTGAGGATCCCTTGGAAAAAAAAGATCCAATAGAAAAAAAAGATCCAGAGGAAAAGGGAAATTCAGAAAATGAAAAAGAAAAAAAATATGAAAGTAAATTTAGATTCAAAAGATACAAAATCCAAGAAGTAATAAAGCCTAATCAAGTAATTTTAGTTCAGGTTATAAAAGACGAGCGTGGTCAAAAAGGTGCTGCTTTAAGCACGTTTATTTCTATTGCAGGCAAATATATAGTCTTAATGCCTAACACACCTAAAGGTGGAGGAATTTCAAGAAAAATTTTTAATCCTGCAGATCGAAAAAAAATAAGAAGTATTTTAAACGATATTGAAATCCCAAAAGAAATGGGACTAATAGTAAGAACCGCCGGAAGTAACAAAACTAAAAATGAAATTAATCATGATTTAAATACACTTATTAATAACTGGAATCAAATTAAGGAAAATGCCTTAAGCTCTATAGCACCCTCATTAATTCATCAAGAAAGTGAAATAATTAAAAGAACTTTAAGAGATATGTATGATGAAAACACAAAAAATATAATTATTGAAGGTAATGAGGGTTATAAAAAAGCTCAAAATTTTATGAAAATGATGATGCCTTCTCATGTAAAAAAAATAAAAAAATACAGAGGAAAAAAACCTTTATTTATTGAAGAAGGAATTGAACAGAAATTAAATCAAATATTTGAAAGTGAGATAAAATTGAACTCAGGTGGTTACTTGGTAATAAATCCTACTGAGGCCTTGGTTTCCATTGATATTAACTCTGGAAGTTCAATTAAACAAAAAAACGTGGAAAGCACTGCTTTAGATACAAATCTTGAAGCAGCAGATGAAATAGCAAGACAAATAAAAATAAGGGATTTGTCAGGACTTATCATAATAGATTTTATTGACATGCTTAGTTATGGTAATCGAAGATTAGTAGAAAGAAGACTAAAAGAAAAGTGTAGATCTGATCGAGCCAGAATTCAAATTGGAAGAATATCGAATTTTGGTCTTTTAGAAATGTCTCGACAGAGATTAAGAGAAAGTGCAGTTAAATGGAATATCAAACTAACAGATGAGTCTTTTGCGCTAAAAATTCTTAAATTAGTTGAATTAAAAGCAGTTATAAATAAAGCTAAATTTGTAGATTTAAAGGTTTGTAAAAAAATTTCTGATTTTCTAAAAGAAAATTTTATTGAAGACCTTACTTACTTTGAAAAAAAGAATAAAATGAAAATTGATATAATATCTGATAATAGTTTAATAATTCCTGAATATATTATTGATATCAAAAATAAATCTAAGAAAACTATTGAACTTATTGAACAATTTGAAAAATTAAAGAATCTTGAGGAACAAAAAATAAATAATGTTATTGAATTAAAGGATAAGAAGAAATTTAAAAAAAAAACTTTTAGAAAAAGAAAATACTATAAAAAAGCTAAATAATTCCAGACTTTGGTGAAGATGGATTTCCGTATAGAGTTTTTTTAATTCTTCCAGATAAATAAGATTGGCGACCAGCAATAACCGCATTTTTAAATGCTAAAGCCATTTGAAATGGTTTTTTTGCTTTAGCAATTGCAGTGTTTACCAAAACCCCATCACATCCTAGTTCCATAGCTATAGCTGCATCTGAAGCTTGTCCTAGCCCAGCATCAATTATTAATGGTAATTTTGTTTGCTTCCTTATTATCTTAATATTAATCTCGTTAATTATACCTAGACCGGAGCCTATTGGAGCAGCTAAAGGCATAATTGCGCAGGCCCCAGAATTTTCTAATCTTTTTGCCATTAAAGGATCATCATTGCAATAAACCATAACTTTAAAACCCTCTTTAGTTAATATCTCCGTAGATTTAAGTGTTTCTATCATTTCTGGAAATAAGTTTTTTTTATCACCTAAAACTTCAAGTTTTACTAGTTTCCATCCACCAATCTCTCGTGCTAATCTTAATGTTCTTAATGCTTCTTTTGAATTAAAACAACCAGCGGTATTTGGAAGGTAAGTAATTTTTTTAGGATCTATATAATCCATCAATAGTGGTTTTTTTTTATCGGTAATATTTACTCTTCTAACAGCAACTGTGACTATTTCAGCTCCAGATAATTTGATTGCTTTGGCGCACTCATGCATACTTTTATACTTACCAGTTCCAACAATAAGTCTAGAACTAAAATTTTTTCTAGAAATAATAAGTTTATCTTTTTTCAATTTTAACCACCTCCAATAAAATGGACAATTTCTATTTTATCATTATTTTTAAGGTTAATATTTTTAATTTTTTTTTTATCCACTATTTCTTGATTTAATTCAATAGCAACTTTCGCTAATGGAATTTTGTTTTTTTGAACAATATTGAATAATGTTGATTTATTATTAATAGTTTTTAATTTTCCATTTAATTTTATTTTTATTTTTTTTTTCATCGTATATAAAAGCTGAATGAACAATAAAATAATTATTATTAATGGTCCAAATATTAATCTATTAGGTGAAAGAGAACAATCACAATATGGATCGATTACTTTTGACAAACTAAAAAAAGAATGCATAGCGAAATCAAAAGAATTGGGACTTTCTACTGAATTTGCGCAATCAAATGTTGAGGGGGAATTGGTTAATCTAATACAAAATGCTAGAGAAAAGTTTGATGGGATGATTATTAATGCTGCTGCATTTACCCACACCTCAGTTGCAATTAGAGATGCTTTAGAAATTTTTAAAAAACCTATTATTGAAGTACATATTTCAAATATCTACAAACGTGAAGAATTTAGAAAAAAATCTTTAATAAGTGACGTAGTTACTGGTGGAATATTTGGCCTAAATACTGATGGTTATATTTTAGCCATAATTTCAATGCAAAAGCTAATCCAAAATGAAGATAGATAAAAAAATAATAAAAGAGTTAAGTGATTATTTGGATGAATTCAATCTTACTGAATTGGAGTACACTGAAAAAGATACCAAAATAAAAGTCTCAAAAAATAATATTTCAATCAATAATCAAACAAATCAAAAATTATCTAAAGAAATAAGCTCAAATAAAAATTTAGAAAGTCAAAATAATATATCTGGAATTGAAGTTACATCGCCAATAATTGGTACTGCTTACCATGCACCTGAACCTGGAGCTAAAAAATTCGTAGAAGTTGGAAAGAAAATAAAAAAAGGTGACACTGTTATGATTGTAGAGGCTATGAAAACTATGAATCATGTGCCCTCAAGTTCTGATGGAATAGTAAAGAAGATACTTGTGGCTGATGGTCAACCTGTTGAGTTTGGCCAAACCCTTATCATTTTAGAATAATGTTTAAAAAAATTTTGATTGCAAATCGTGGGGAAATTGCAGTCAGAATTATAAGAGCCTGTAAAGAATGGGGAATCTCAACTGTTGCTGTTCATTCTGATGTAGATAGAGAAAGTATGCACGTTAAATTAGCAGATGAAAGTGTTTGTATAGGCTCTCACCAACCGGCTAATAGTTATTTAAATATTCCTGCACTTTTATCAGCTATAGATTTGACTAATGCTGAAGCAGTCCATCCTGGTTATGGTTTTTTATCTGAAAACGCAAACTTCGCAAAGATACTTGAAGAAAATAAAATCAAATTTATTGGTGCTTCTGCAAAACATATTGAAATGATGGGAGATAAAATTCAAGCGAAAAAAATTGCAAAAGAAAATGGATTACCTGTTATAGAAGGATCTGATGGTGGTGTTCAAGATGTAGCTGCAGCAAAAGACTTGTGTAAAAAAATTGGTTTTCCGGTCTTAATTAAAGCCTCTGGAGGTGGAGGAGGCAAAGGTATGAAAATTGTTCAAAAAGAGGAAGATTTTGATACAATGTTTTCTACAGCAAAATCAGAGGCAAAAAAATATTTTGGCAATGACGAAGTTTATATTGAGAAATTTTTTCAAAATCCAAGACATATAGAAGTTCAAATTTTAGCTGGAAAAAATGCAACAATCCATTTGCATGAAAGAGATTGCTCAGTTCAAAGAAGACATCAAAAATTAATAGAAGAAACTCCAAGCCCAGTTTTGAACGACGAAATTAGAAAAGATTTATTTGATAGAACAGTAAATATGGTCAGAAAAATTGGTTATCAAGGTGCTGGTACAGTCGAATTTATTTATGAAGATGGAAAATTTTACTTTTTGGAAATGAATACAAGAGTTCAAGTTGAACATCCAGTTACTGAAATGGTTACAGGAATAGATATAATTAAAGAGCAAATATGGATTGCTTTTACTGGTGAAACAGCTCTAAAACAATCAGATATAAATCCTAGGGGCCATGCTATTGAATGTAGAATAAATGCTGAGGATCCAAAAAAAAATTTTCAGCCATCTCCTGGTACAATCGGCATGTGTCATCAACCATCTGGTTTTAGGACAAGAGTAGATGGAGCAATATTTCAAGGTTATAAAGTAACTCCATATTATGACAGTATGATATGTAAACTAATTTGTCATGGTAGAAATAGAGGAGAGGCTATTCAAAGAATGAATAGATCATTAGATGAATTTGTTATTGAGGGTATCACAACAACAATTCCTTTACACAAAAAACTTTTAAGTCATAAAAAATTTATCGAGTCTGATTTTAATGTAAGTTGGCTTGATAATGAAAAGATAGTTTAATAACAGCTTACCAACCAAATATCGTACACAGGGTGATCAAATGGAGTTATTGACGGGCTTGATGAAAACATCCAGCCATTAAAAACAAACACATCGTCTTTATCTTTATTTGTTAGATCACTAACTTGAATATAAGCTGTAATTTCTGGATTATCATCAAATTCAGAATTTTTACACTTCATACTTTTAATTAGAAGATCTTTATGTTTTTTTGCCTCTCCGTTTTTAAGTTTAATTAAAATATTTTTTGAGGAAATTTTATCTAAAATTTTTATATTAGTATAGCTTCCTTCTTGATTTTGCTCAGAATATGCAAAAAAAGGTATGATTAAAAAAAGATATATGAATAAATTAAATTTAGTCTTTCCAAGACCTATATTTTTTTTGAATAGCATTTTTGTTTTTATTTGGATAATAAGCTGACTCTGTACCAGTTAAATTCTCTTGATGAGGTTTTTGCCAGTCATATTTTTTTAATTCATGATTATTTTCTATTTTATTATGGGTAAAATGTATCCATGAATACCACTCAACTGGTATTTTTGATGCGTCAATTTCTGCAGCATAAATAACCCATCTTTTTCCATTTTTAGATTCGTAATATTTATTTCCTAAATGATCTTTGCCTACTAATTTACCAGATAAAATTGTTTTTATTCTAGTTCCAAAAGTATCTCGATTCCACCAGGTGAAAATTTTTTTAAAAAGTGTCAACATAATAAAATTATTTTTTTCAATTTAAAATTGTATAAATTAAATTAGACTAAAATTTGTTTTTGTATATAAATTAATTGATTCATTATTCAAATAAAATTTAAAATAATAACTGAGGTTAAATGGCAAAATATTTAGTTGAAACATATTATACTTGTACTTTTAAAGTAAATCATTATTTAGATGACATTAATGAAAATGAGCTTAAAAATTTAGAAAAACGTGACGATGGTAAATTTGAAGTCCTGGACGTAAAACTTGATAATAGAAAAACCAAAAGCTTAGATCCAAATAATAAAAAAATTGTTGAAAATAAGAAAATTGATGTAGTAGCCTCAAATAACCAATCATCAAAAAATTTAGAGAATATAATCAAGTCAAATAATAATTCAGAAAAATCAGGAAAAAGATTTAGTATGCCAGATAGAAGAAAAGGCTACATCCAAAAAGCAACTATTGGTGATCATAAAGTATATTTACACACAGGTGAGTATGAAGATGGAAAAATTGGAGAAATTTTCATTGATACAAGCAAAGAGGGTGAATTAGTTAAAGCTCTAATGAACAATTTTGCTATAGCAGTATCTTTAGGTCTACAATATGGGGTTCCACTAGATGAATTTATAAGTGCTTTTGTTGGTACAAAATTTGAACCTTCCGGTAAAGTTCATGGAAATGATAGAATTTTAACCGCAACATCAATTCTAGACTATATTTTTAGGGAATTAGCGATTTCTTATCAAAATAGAGAAGATTTAGCTCATACCCCGTCAATTGGTAATTCAGAAATTTCAAATATTGATGAGCAAAACTCAGATGATCAAAATCAACTTTTGAAAATAGTCAAAGATATTACTAGTAAAGGTTTTGTAAGAAATAACTATAAGAAAAATTTAGTTGATTTGTCAGATGTTAAGATAAATCTTAAAGGTAAAAAATAATCTATTTTTTTATTTTGAGAGCAAGATTAAGCTCCTTTAATTGTTTTTCATCTATTGATGAAGGAGCATTCATCATTAAATCTTGAGCGTTTTGATTCATGGGAAACATAGTTACTTCCCGAATATTTTTTTCGTTTGCCAAGAGCATTATTATTCTATCAATTCCAGGAGCGATTCCCCCATGCGGTGGCGCACCATAGCTTAAAGCATTGATCATTCCACTAAATTTTTCATCAACTTGATCTTTATCATAACCGGCTATAGCAAATAATTTATACATAAGTTCAGGAATATGATTTCTGATAGCACCAGATGAAAGTTCAATCCCATTACATACTATATCGTACTGATAGGCTAACATTTCCAAAGGTTTTTCAAAATTAAGTTTTTTAATATCTCCTTGCGGCATCGAAAAAGGATTATGACTAAATTCAATTTTATTTGTTTGATCGTTTTTTTCAAACATTGGATAATCAATCACCCAACAAAATGCAAAAACATTATCATCTATTAGATTTAAGTCTCTTGCAATTTTATCTCTAGCCAAACTAGTTATTCGCTCTAAATCCTTTTTTTTACCACAAGCCATAAATATACTATCTCCAACTTTTGCACCTGTTTTTTTCATGATTTCCTCTAAAGACTCTTTTGAAAAAAATTTACCCACTGGTCCTTTAGCAGAAATCCCATTTTCAATAGTGAAATAAGCTAGTCCAGAAGCTCCCTCATCTTTAGCCCATCTATCAATATTATCAAAGAAGCTTCTTGGTTTATCTTTCGTATTCTGAGTAACAATACATCTTACATTTGAGCCAGACTTCAAAAGTTTTTTAAAGATATCAAAAGAAACATCCTCTCTTGTAAAAGTTTCTGTTATGTCTTCAATTATCAATGGATTTCTAAGATCAGGTTTATCACTTCCATACCTTAAAAGAGCATCTCTGTAGGTAATTCTTGGAAATTTTTCAGTTATAATTTTTTTTTTTGAGAATTTTTTAAAGGTGTTAACTAATAATTGTTCAACGACTTTGAAAACATCCTCTTGCTCAACAAAAGACATCTCTAAATCTAACTGATAAAACTCTCCTGGACTTCGATCAGCACGAGCATCTTCATCTCTAAAACACGGGGCAATTTGAAAATATTTATCAAAACCTGAAACCATTATGAGTTGCTTAAATTGTTGCGGTGCCTGCGGCAAAGCATAAAACTTACCTGGATTCAATCTACTAGGTACAAGAAAATCTCTGGCTCCCTCAGGACTAGATGAAGTCAATATTGGAGTTTGAAACTCTAAAAAACCAAATTTACTCATTTCACTTCTGATAAACGAAATAACTTTTGATCTTAAAATAATATTTTCATGAATTTTTTTTCTTCTTAAATCTAAATATCTATATTTTAATCTGATTTCTTCAGAATATTCTTGATCACTAAAAATAGGCATTGGCAATTCTTTGCACTTACCCAAAACAACAAAATTTTCGATAGTGACTTCAATCTCTCCTGTTTCTATCTCTTTATTGATTGTATCAGTTGATCTATCAACTACTTTACCCTCTACATTAATAACTGTTTCAAGTTGTAATTTTTCTAAATCTTTGAAGTTTTTATTTTCTTTGTCTACTATACACTGTGTGATGCCATAGTTATCACGTAAATCTAAAAATAAGAGATTTCCATGATCACGTTTCTTATTAATCCAACCTGAAAGTAAAATATTACTCCCGACATTTTTTTTTCTAAGTTCGTTACAATTGTGACTTCTATATTTATTCAATTATTCTCCCAATACCTCTTTAATTGTACTTAAATTTATAGATCTTTTTTTTTTTAAACTTACTTCGTCGATTTTATAAATAAAATCAACTATTTTTCTATATGATCTATCAATTCTTTTAATAATATAGTCAATTAGTTTTTTATCTATTGATATTTGACGATCAGATAAATTTTTTAAAATTAGAGCGAATATGAGTTCATCATCAGGTTTATCAATATTTTGAAGTAAAAAATTTTTTGATCTTGATTTTAAATCATTCAACTTAAAATCAATACTTACAATAGAGCTTTCAGAGGTAACTATTAAATATTTGTTATCTTGTTCAACTATATTACACAGAGTAAAAAATAAATTTTCATTTATCCTTTCAGACACATTTTCTAAAATAATATTTTGGAAGATTTTTATTTTTTTGAAATCATTATCACAAAGTAAGTTTGCTTCAATTTTAGTTCCTTTATATTTTTTTAAAAAAATATTAATTAAATGTGTCTTTCCAGAAAATTTTTCACCGCTAATATTAAGAAAATTTTTTTCCCATTTAGGCCATTTGTTTAATAAATCAAATATTTGTTTATTACTTTT
>CACIUF010000027.1 GCA_902589765.1 uncultured Pelagibacteraceae bacterium | reverse complement strand
GTGCGTTGGTGCAAAATCAGAAAAAAATAATACTTTAAAGAAAAATATCAATTCTCTGGAAAAAGCCAAAGATCAAAGACAAATTTGGAGAAAATACGTGAACCAGCAATTGAAATCAAAATACAAAAACTTATATTCCCAACTTAATTGTTTAATTTATTTAAGAGCAAAAAATTTTAGTTTGCTTCAGAAATGGAGATTGAAACAAGAAAGAAAACTTTGGGTGAAAAGTAAAGTAAAATCGATTAGTGATGTGGATCCATCAACAAGATCAGTTTCAATTACTCAAACTTTGATAGATTTTGGTAGAGGTGCAGATCTTGCAAAAAATAAGATAGGTATTGATCTTGCAAAAGCAAAATTATTAAAAAAAGAACAAGATATTTTATATAAAACTACAGAGGCTTATACTGGGCTAATTTCAGCAAATGAAAAGTTGGAAATTAATAGAACAAATGTTGAGCTTTTAAGCAGACAAGTTGAAACTGATAGAATTAGACTTAGTAGAGGTCAAATTTCTTTATCAGATGTTTCTCAATCAGAGTCCTCTTTAGCAGGCGCTGAGGCACAATTTATTAAAGCACAAAATGATTTATTAACTAGTAAATTAAATTATGAAAATATCATAGGTAGCATTAATGATGTGCAATCATTAGATAAAAGTTCAATTATTAATTATGAACTTCCAGGAGATCTTAATTCAGCAATTGAACTTTCAAAGAAAAATAATCCTGATTTAATAATTGCAAAGTTAGAGTATGAACAATCTATTAAAGATAAATCAATAGCTAAATCTGATTTAGCACCTACTGCGAAATTATCTTTTGAAAGATCATATACTGAAGATTTAAATACAACATATGATGAGAGAGAAAAAGATACTGTTAAAGCAACTGTTTCGTGGCCTTTTTTTTCAGGTGGTAAAAACATTGCTAAATATAAAAAAAATCAAAGTTTAGAAAATAGAAAAAGATTGATTTTAGATAGTGCCGTAAAACAAAATCAAACTGATGTAGCTAGCGCCTGGTCTAATTATCAATCTAATAGAAGTTTACTTAATTCTGTTCAATCCCAAGTTAAAGCTGCTGAAATTGCTAATGAAGGAATTACAGCCGAATATAATAGTGGTGCAGGAAGAACAACTTTAGAGGTAATTCAATCCAACTCATTACTTTTGAATGCTCAAATTTCTTTGGCAGATTCTGAGAGAAATTACATTTTATCCCAGTTTAATTTGTTAAAGTCCTTAGGATTGCTAAACAGCGATTATCTAAAAATAAGATAATTATTGGTTTTTTGAGGAAAAATAAAATATCTTGCCAATGAGAACAAAATGTGTACATTTATTTTATGATTCGAGTGTTAAATAAAGCAAGAAAAGAGGCAAAAAATGACAAAAAATAACTTAAAAGTAGTTAAATCTACAAAAGATCAAGAATTGGATATTAAAGAAAAAAACAAAGCATTAGATGCTGCGATTAGCCAGATAACTGACAATTTTGGAAAAGGTTCAGTTATGAAGCTGGGCGAAAAAAGAGCGATGGATATCGAGTCGATATCTACAGGTTCTTTAAGTTTAGATTTAGCTTTAGGAATAGGTGGTCTACCTAAAGGAAGAATTATTGAAGTTTATGGACCAGAGAGTTCTGGAAAAACAACATTAGCATTACAAGTAGTTGCTGAAGCTCAAAAGGCGGGCGGAATTTGTGCATTCGTTGATGCGGAGCATGCTTTAGATCCAGTCTATGCAAAAAAATTAGGAGTGAATACTGAAGAGCTTTTAATTTCTCAACCAGATGCAGGTGAGCAAGCTTTAGAAATCGCTGATACGTTAGTAAAATCAGGCTCTATTTCAGTTATCGTAATTGACTCTGTTGCAGCTTTAACCCCAAAAGCTGAAATTGAAGGTGAGATGGGTGATCATCATGTTGGTCTTCAATCAAGATTAATGAGTCAGGCTTTAAGAAAATTAACTGGTTCAATTTCAAATACAAACACAATGATGATTTTCATTAACCAAATTAGAATGAAAATTGGAGTTATGTTTGGAAGCCCAGAAACAACATCAGGTGGAAATGCGTTGAAGTTTTATTCATCTGTAAGAATGGATATTAGAAGAATTGGTGCCATCAAAGATAAAGATGAAATTATCGGCAATACTACAAGAGTAAAAGTAGTTAAGAATAAAGTTGCGCCACCATTTAAAGTTGTCGAGTTTGACTTAATGTATGGCAGAGGTATTAGCAAAATGGGTGAGTTAGTCGATCTCGGTGCTAAAGCTGACATCATTGAAAAATCAGGAGCATGGTATGCTTATAAGGGTGAAAAAATAGGTCAAGGTAGAGAAAACGCAAAAACTTACCTTGCTCAAAATCCTAAAGTTGCTGCAGAAATAGAAATGGCAATTAGAGAAAAAGCAGGTGTGATTTCAAAGAAAATTGAAGGAAATCCATTAAGTCCTGAAAAAATTGAAAAAGAGAAGAAAGTAGCTGAAAAAGAAGAGGCTGCAAAAGAAGCTACTCCTTCCAAAAAGAACTAAAATTAAAGGTCATCTTTAAATTATAAAAGGCGCTTGTTATAAGCGCCTTTACCCCTTTATCCCTAACTAGACATAGAATAAAAAAGCTGTATTTTAAAGTATGGCGGATAAATCATTAAATGAAATAAGAAGTACGTTCTTAAAATATTTTGAAAAGAATGATCATAAGATTGTTGAGTCTAGTAATTTAGTTCCAAATAATGATCCGACACTAATGTTTGCTAATTCTGGAATGGTTCAGTTCAAGAACGTATTTACTGGTTTAGAAAAAAGAGATTATCAAAGAGCAACTACTTCTCAAAAATGTGTCAGAGCAGGAGGTAAGCATAATGATTTAGAAAATGTTGGTTACACTCCAAGACATCATACTTTTTTTGAAATGTTGGGAAATTTTTCTTTTGGGGACTATTTTAAAGAAAGAGGAATTGAACTTGCATGGAATTTAATTACTAAAGATTTTGGTATAGATAAAAATAGACTTTATGTAACAGTTTTTCATGAAGATGATGAAGCCTTCAATTTTTGGAAGAAAATAGCGGGTTTTAGCGATGATAGAATTATCAGAATTTCGACATCAGATAATTTCTGGTCAATGGGTGAAACAGGTCCTTGTGGACCTTGCTCAGAAATATTCTACGATCATGGTGATCATTTAAAAGGTGGTTTACCCGGAACAAAGGATCAAGATGGAGATCGTTTTATTGAAATTTGGAACTTGGTATTTATGCAATACGAACAAGTTTCAAAAGATAAAAGAGTAGATTTACCCAAGCCATCTGTAGATACCGGAATGGGATTGGAGAGAATAGCTGCTCTTTTACAAGGAACACACGACAATTATCAAACCGATCATTTTAAGAAATTAATAAATTCAATATCAGATGTAACTAAAGTTAAACAAGCTGATAATAACATATCAAGTTTTAGAGTAATTGCTGATCACTTAAGAGCAAGTTCATTTCTTTTAGCTGAAGGTGTTCTACCATCCAATGAAGGTCGTGGATATGTCTTAAGAAGAATTATGAGAAGAGGTATGAGGCATTCTCATTTACTAGGATCAAAAGAACCTATTTTTTACAAAATTTTTGAATCTTTAAAAAATGAAATGTCTGGAAATTATCCAGAGCTAGAGCGATCTGAGTCTTTGATTACAGAAACATTAAAAATGGAAGAAGAAAAATTTTTAGTTTTACTTGATAGAGGAATAAAAATTCTAAATGATGAAATTTCAAAAATTGATAATGTGTTATCAGGTGAAGTAGCTTTTAAATTATATGACACTTATGGTTTTCCATTAGATCTCACAGAAGATATTCTAAAAAATAAATCATTAAAAGTTGACCATCAAAAATTTGATGAGTTGATGAAAAAAAGCAAAGAACTTGCAAAAAAGAATTGGAAAGGATCTGGGGACAGCTCAGAAGAAGCAATTTGGTTTTCAATTAAAGATAAAACTGGTCCTACAGAATTTTTGGGTTACGAGTCTAATCAATCTGAGGGAGTAGTATTAAATTTAATTAAAAAGAACCAGGAAGCTAAATCGTTAGCTACTGGAGAAGAAGGAATGATTATAACTAATCAAACTCCTTTTTATGGTGAGTCAGGAGGACAACTTGGAGATAAAGGCACAATAGTTTCTGGCAATTCAGTTTTTGAAGTTGAGGATACACAAAAAAAACTTGGTGATTTGTTTGTTCATTATGGATCAGTTAAAACTGGAGAAATTAAAATTAATGATGTAGTTGAAATGAAAATTGATGTTGAGAGAAGAAACAATTTAAAAGCTTATCATTCTGCAACTCACTTACTTCATGAGTCTTTAAGAAGAACTTTAGGTAAGCACGTGATGCAAAAAGGATCATTAGTTGCACCAGATCGTTTGAGGTTTGATTTTAGTCACATGAAACCAATTACTAATGAGGAATTAGAGACAATAGATAAATTAGTTAACGAATACGTTCAAAATGGTTCTGAAGTGACCACAAGAATTATGACACCTAAAGCTGCAATAGAAAAAGGAGCACTAGCTTTTTTTGGTGAAAAATATGGTGAAGAAGTTCGTGTCGTTTCAATGGGTAAGGAAAAAGATGCTTATTTTTCAACGGAATTATGCGGTGGAACACATGTAAAAAACACCGGAGATATTGGAAAATTTAAAACAGTCAGTCAATCATCTATTGCTGCAGGGGTAAGAAGAGTTGAAGCTTTAAGAGATAAACAGCTTGAGGATTTTATTAAGAATAAAGAAAAGCTATCAACTTTATCTGTACAAAAAGATGAGGAGACTATCAAAGATTTGTCATCACAAATAATCAAACTTGGAGGTAAACCGAAAGTTGATAATAAAGATTTGAAAGAAATTATAAAAAATCTTTCAAAACAACTTGAACAATTAAATGTCAACTCGGTTCTTCAAGATAAAACAAAAAATATTATTAATGACCAAAAAATAAAGGATATAAAAGTTCGATTCCAAAAAGTTCAAGATTTACCTCCTAAAGATTTGAGAAAATTAGTTGATAGTGGAAAAAAAGAACTTGGTGATGGGATTGTAATTGTTTTTGCAAGTAGTGAAGATAAAGTTGGTTTAGGAGTTGGTATTACTGAAAAGCTAGTTGATAAATATGATGCTGTTAAATTTGCAAAATTAGGTTCAGAAATTATCGGTGGTAAAGGTGGGGGTGGCCGAAAAGATTTTGCCCAAGCAGGGGGACAGGATAAAGATAAAATTGATGAGGCTTTTGAAAAACTAAAGGCTTTAATTTAGCTTCTGTTTAAGATTGTTATCAATTACATCCAGAAATTGATTGGTTGTTAAATATTTGCTTGAAGGTCCAACCAATATTGCAAGATCTTTTGTCATGGAGCCATTTTCAACACTTTCAATACAAACCTTTTCAATTGTATTTGCAAATTTGATAAGTTCGTCATTACCATCAAGTTTTCCTCTATGGGCTAATCCTCTTGTCCATGCAAAAATCGAGGCAATTGGATTGGTTGAAGTTTCTTTACCTTGTTGGTGCATTCTATAATGTCTAGTTACTGTTCCGTGAGCTGCTTCTGCCTCCATTATTTTTCCATCAGGTGTTAATAATGTACTGGTCATTAAACCAAGTGAGCCATAACCTTGAGCCATGGTATCTGATTGAACATCACCATCATAATTTTTACATGCCCATATATATTTACCGCTCCATTTCATTGCACACGCTACCATGTCGTCAATTAATCTGTGTTCATAAGTAATTTTTGCATCCTCAAATTTTTTCTTGAATTCTTTATTATAGACCTCTTCAAATATATCTTTAAATCTTCCATCGTATTTTTTTAAAATTGTATTTTTTGTTGATAAGTAAACTGGCCAACTCTTAATTAATCCATAACTGAAACAGGATCTTGCAAAATCCTCGATTGATTTATCTAAATTATACATTGAGAGAGCAACTCCTGGACCAGTAAAATTAAATACTTCATATTTAATTTCATCTTTACCATCTTCAGAAGTCCATTTTACTTCCATCTTACCTTTTCCAGGCACTTTGAAATCTGTTGCTCTATATTGATCTCCAAATGCATGTCTCCCGATCACTACTGGGTCGGACCAAGAGGGTACAAGCTTTGGAATGTTAGAACAAATTATGGGTTCTCTAAATACAGTTCCTCCAATAATATTCCGGATAGTTCCGTTTGGAGATCTCCACATTTTCTTTAATTTAAACTCTTCAACTCTTGCTTCATCTGGAGTTATAGTTGCACATTTGATACCGACACCAATTTTTTTAATTGCATTAGCAGAGTCGATAGTGATTTGATCATCAGAGTCATCCCTACTTTTCATTCCTAAATCATAATATTCGATGCCAAGATCTAAATACGGAAGAATTAATTTTTTCTTGATAAATTCCCAGATTATTCTGGTCATTTCATCGCCATCCAACTCTACTATTGGGTTTTTAACGCTAATTTTGCTCACTTATATTTTTATCTTAATAATTGAATTTCGCGATTTTATATACATATTAATGACAAATTATCAAATAGAAGAATATGTTTAGTAAGATATTTCCAAAAATTCACGCTGAAGGTTATAAATTTTTAGTTATAGCCGGAATAATCACAATAGTATTTTATATTTTTAGTAATTTTTTAGGTCTTATCGGTTTAGTCTTAACTATTTGGGTTTATTATTTTTTTAGAGATCCAGAGAGAGTTATTATAGATGATGATAATTATCTTGTTAGTCCAGCAGATGGTGAGGTGATCAAAGTTGAAGAAGTTGATGGGCCTAAAGAACTTGGTCTAGAGAATAAAAAATTTAAGAAGATTAGTGTTTTTATGAATGTTTTTGATTGTCATGTAAACAGAACTCCATGCGCAGGGAAGATTGAGGAAATCTTGTATAAGCCAGGCAAGTTTGTAAATGCTTCATTAGATAAAGCAAGTGAGGATAATGAAAGAAACTACTTTAAAATTAAAGACCCTCACAACAATGATATTATAGTTGTTCAGATAGCTGGATTAGTTGCACGAAGAATAGTTTGTGAGTCAAATAAAGGTCAAGAGTTGAAACAAGGAGATCGTATTGGCATGATACGATTTGGTAGTAGAGCTGACATCTATTATGAAAATTACGAGCCGCTTGTAAAAGTTGGTCAAAAAGCTATTTCAGGTGAGACACTACTTGCAAAAAAATAATATGGAACAAAAAAAACCAAATCTTAAAATTGTAGCAGATAAAAAAAGCGCGAGAATGATTTTACCAAATATGCTAACCCTGATGGGTGTATGTATTGGTTTAAGTTCAATCAGATTTGCTTTGGATGGAAGATTTGAAATAGCAATTATTGCAATAATTTTTGCTGCTTTGATTGATGGCTTAGATGGAAGAATAGCAAGACTTATAAAGGGAACTTCAAAAGTTGGAAAAGAATTAGATTCTTTGACGGATGTAATAAGTTTTGGGGTTGCTCCAGCGTTCATTATGTATTTCTGGAAATTAAATACCCTAGGTCGATTTGGCTGGTTACTATGTTTAGTTTATGTAATTTGTGTTGCTTTAAGATTAGCAAGGTTTAATGTTAATTCTAATCAGGAACCTTCCTGGAAAGATAACTTTTTTGAAGGAGTGCCATCTCCAGCTGGTGCAATATTATTGTTAACTCCATTAATAATAAGCCTGAGTGGTTTTGATTATATTCAATTAAATTTTAATATCATTGTTCCAATATTTTTTGTGGCAACATCATTGCTTCTGATTAGTAAATTTCCGAGTTATTCATTTAAAAAAATTGTCATACCAAGAAGAACAACAATATTTTTATTATTTGGTATAGTTCTATTTTTTGGACTATTGTTAGTTTATACATTTAATGTAATTGCAATAAGTTCTTTAGTTTATGTGCTTTTATTACCAATTAGCTTTTTTCATTTTCAAAAATTAAAAAAACAACATGAAAATGACAAAATTCAAGAGGATGATGATCTTGAAGACATACTTTAATGAAAAAAAACACAATAGTTTCTCTTGCTGATGCTAACTATTTTCCTTTATTAGAGGAATTAATTAATTCTATCAAAAGATTCAAAGAAAGTGAGAATGTTGCGATCTGTATTTTAGATGCAGGCTTAAACAAAGATCAAAAAGAAAAATTATCTACTAAAGTAGATGAAATTAAATCTGCAGAGTGGGATATTGAAGTTCCTCAATCTAAAATTAAAGACAAGGAATGGCTTAAAAGCCAAGTTTCAAGAGCATTTTTACCTAAATATTTTCCAAACTATGAAAAATATTTGTGGATTGATTGTGATGCTTGGGTAAATGATTGGAGTTCTGTTGAGCTTTATTTTCAAGCTTGCGACAATGGTAAGTTGGGTATTACACAAACAATAGGACCAGGTTACAAAATTACCTCAAAAGTAAATTGGTTATTTGGAAAATTAGCAATAATCAAATCCCAGAATTTTAAACATGCAATAAAATCAAAAATTGGTATTGATAAAGCTAGAAAACTTGCTTTTGCTCCACATATTAATATTGGCGTGTTTTCTTTGGAAAAAAACTCAAAAGGGTGGAGCTTGTGGCAAAACAATTTATCAGAAACACTAAAGGCTGGAAATATTTTTGGTTCTGAAGGATTAGCAATTAATATGTCAGTTTATATTGATGATCTTGAAACAGAATTTTTACCTTTAAATTGTAATTGGATCACTAGCAATCTTTTACCGAAATATGATGAAAATAAAAAAACATTTGTAGAACCCTATCTACCCAATTACAAAATAGGTATAATGCATCTTGCAGCTGGAATATGGAAAGATGGTAAAGATATGCGGGTAGATAAAAGTATAAAGATAGAATTAGAAACTTTAGATAATAAAAAGATTAATAAAAGTTTAAGATTTGATATTTAGTTGAAAAAAAATAAAATTTCAAAAAATTGGATTAATA
>CACIUF010000026.1 GCA_902589765.1 uncultured Pelagibacteraceae bacterium | reverse complement strand
TAAAAAGAGTAATTGATTACAACGTTCAAATCAGAGTTAAAGAAGACAACACAGGTGTAGTAACTGACAATGTTAAAATGTCTACCAATCCACCTGATGATAATGCTATCGAAGAAGCTGTAAAAATTAAAGAAGCTGGTAAAGCCACAGAAGTTGTTGCAGTAAGTATCGGCGAAGAGAAAGCTCAAGAAACTGTTCGTAAAGCTTTAGCAGTTGGAGCAGATAGAGGAATACTCGTTAAGACTGATGGTATAATTGAACCGCTTGCAGTTTCAAAATTGTTACAAAAAATTGTTGAAAAAGAAAAACCAGATTTAGTTTTTATGGGTAAACAAGCAATTGATGATGATTGTAATCAAACAGGTCAAATGTTAAGTGCACTTTTAAATTGGCCTCAAGCAACTTTTGCTTCTAAAATAGAAATCAAAGATGGTAAATTAGAAGTTACTAGAGAGATAGATGAAGGTTTAGAAACAATTGAAATTAATGTTCCAGCAATAGTAACTTGTGACTTAAGATTAAACGAACCAAGGTATGCTTCATTACCAAATATAATGAAGGCAAAGAAAAAACCTATCGAACAATTGAATGCGTCAGATTTAGGGGTAGATATAACTCCTAGAATCGAGCAAGTTAAAGTTGAAGAGCCACCAAAGAGAAAAGCTGGAATAAAAGTTTCAAGTGTTGCTGAGTTGGTTCAAAAATTAAAAAATGAAGCAAAGGTAATATAATGTCGGTTTTATTAATTGCAGAACACAATAATAAAGAGTTAAAACAATTTACGCTTAATGCAAGTACAGCAGCTTCTCAAATTGATAGTGACGTACATGCAGTAATTATTGGAAATAATTGTGATGAAGCTGCAAAAGCGCTTTCAGAATTACCATTAATCAAAAAAGTTATTCAAGTTGAAGCTGCTCACTATGAAAACTTTGTTGCTGAAAATTTTGCGCCAGTAATAGTAAAATTAGCTGAAAATTATTCACATATTATCAGTTCAGCGAATACTTTTGGCAAAAATTTAATGCCAAGAATTGCTGCTGCTTTAGATACATCTCAAATAAGTGATATTATCAAAGTTATTGCGCCTGATACCTTTTTAAGACCAATTTATGCAGGAAACGCTTTCGCAACTGTCAAAAGCAAGGATGCAAAAAAATGTGTAACCATTAGACCTACATCTTTTGATCCATGTGAAAGCTCAGGTGGATCAGCTCCTATAGAAAAAGCAGATCCTGGTGAAGAATTTGCAAAAACAAAATTTATCAAAAGAGAAGAAGTCAAATCAGACAGACCTGAACTTGGTACAGCAAGAGTTGTTGTTTCTGGTGGAAGAGGAATGCAGAGTGGTGACAACTTTAAATTAATTTCTTCTTTAGCTGATAAATTAAATGCAGCTATCGGAGCCTCAAGAGCCGCAGTTGATGCGGGATATATAAGTAATGATCATCAGGTTGGTCAAACCGGAAAAGTTGTTGTCCCTGATTTGTATATCGCCGTTGGTATCTCAGGTGCTATTCAACATTTAGCTGGTATGAAGGAAAGTAAAGTGATTGTGGCGATCAATAAAGATGGTGAAGCACCAATTTTTAGTGTCGCAGATTATGGACTTGAAGCTGATCTTTTTGAAGCAGTTCCTCAGTTCTTAGAGGAATTGAACAAATTAAACACTATACAAAAATAATATAATCTGTAAAAAATTGAGTATGTCCAGAGAGACAATGGAATATGATGTAGTTATTGTAGGTGGGGGTCCATCAGGACTAGCCACAGCCATTAGATTAAAACAACTTAATTCAGAATTAAATATTTGTTTGTTAGAGAAAGCATCAGAAATAGGTGCACATATATTAAGTGGGAATGTTTTTGAAACAAGAGCTTTAGATGAATTAATTCCTGGTTGGAAAGAATTAGATACACCTATTAAAACTAAAGTTACTAAAGAAAAATTTTTATTTTTAGGAAAGAATAAATCATTAAGCTGGCCAACCTGGTTACTTCCAGCAGTTCAAAAAAATCATAAAAATTACATAATTAGTCTTGCAAACTTATGTCGATGGCTTGCAGAACAAGCTGAGGCACTAGGTGTTGAAATTTTTCCAGGATTTCCGGCAAGTGAAATATTATATAACGATGACGGCTCTGTTAAAGGAGTTGCAACTCAAGATATGGGTTTAGATAAAGAAGGAAATAAAAAAGATAGTTATGAACCTGGTATTGATCTTATTGGTAAAGTAACTGTTTTTGCAGAAGGTTGTAGAGGTCATTTGGGTAAACAATTAATTAATAAGTTTGAATTAGATAAAGGAAAAGATCCTCAACAATATGGAATTGGTTTTAAGGAAATTTGGGAAATAGATGAAAAAAATCATGAAGAGGGGATGGTCATGCATACTGCTGGTTGGCCATTAGATAAAAATACCTATGGTGGAAGTTTTATTTACCATGCTGAAAATAAACAAGTTTTTTTAGGTTATGTTATTGGATTAGATTATAAAAATCCTCACTTATCTCCTTTTGATGAATTTCAAAGATTTAAAACTCATCCAGCAATTAGAAAAATTATTGAAGATGGAAAAAGAATTTCTTATGGGGCAAGAGCTTTAATTGAAGGTGGTTTTCAAAGTTTACCGAAAATGTTTATGCCTGGAGCATTACTAGTCGGATGTGATGCGGGTACGCTTAATATGCCTAAAATAAAAGGTTCGCATACAGCCATGAAAAGTGGAATGATAGCTGCTGAAACTATTGATGAACATTTTAAATTGAAAAAAGATTTGTCGATCTTTGAGGAAAAGTTCAAAAATAGCTGGGTTTATGAAGAACTTTATAAGGCTAGAAATGTCAAACCAAGTTTCAGTTGGGGTCTTATTTTGGGTATTATTTTTACAGGAATAGATCAAATTTTATTCAGAGGCAGAATGCCTTTTACCCTAAAACATAAACATGCTGATCACGAGACACTTAAGCCAGCAAATGAAATGCCTAAAATTGAGTACCCAAAACCTGATAATGTCATCACTTTTGATAAAACAAGCTCGGTCTATTTAACTGGTACAAATCACGCCGATAATCAACCGGTGCATTTGAAATTGAAAAATCCAAATTTGCCAATTAGTTATACGTTAGAAAAATTTGATGAACCTGCTCAAAGATATTGTCCAGTTGGAGTTTATGAAATTCAAAATGAAAATAATGTACAAAAGTTTGTGATTAATTCTCAAAATTGTATTCATTGTAAGACTTGTGATATTAAAGAGCCATCACAAAATATTACTTGGGTTACCCCTGAAGGTGGTGGTGGACCTAAGTATGGCAATATGTAATTAAGAAAGATCTATTGCAAATTTTTTTAAAGTTTCGATCGGTAAAATTTTAAGTGTGTTTTCGTGAGTACTCTTTAAAAATATTGGACAACCTTTACCAGCTTCCACTGCACGAGCATACCAAGTAGCACAAACACACCATCCATCACCGTCTTTTAAACCGGGAAATCCAAATTCAGGGTGTGGGGTAATTAAATCATTCCCAGCTTCTTTGCACCATTCTAAAAATTCTGTTGTAACTTTTGCGCAAACTGTGTGTAACCCATGATCATTTTCATCAGTATTACAACAACCATCTCGATACCAACCAGTTAATGGATCTAAAGAACATTCTTGTAATTTTTCACCAAGAACATTTTTTTGTAATTTATCTTCCATAGACATTATATATTTCATCATCAATTGTAGCATTAAAAGAAATAGATCGTCTTTCTTCATCAGTCCCTTTAAATGGAAATACAGTATGCATTAAATAATTTGGAAATAAATAAAAATCACCAACTTCAGGAATAATGTTATAAGTAGAAGGACAAGTAAACATTCTTGAGCCATGAATTAATTGTAAATTTCCACCTCTATAATTTATATCCTTTTTTTTTTGAACACTATCACCTAAAATTTTTGGAACTTTGAGAAATCCAGCACCTGAAATATGACCTCCGTGCCAATGTGTGGGATTATATTCATTTTTAAATTGTCTCACTACCCAAGTATCCAATAAATTAAATTTGGAAATTTTTTTTCCTTCATTGAGTTCTGTGTAAATTTTTGAGCAATTTCCTAAAAAATCTAACCATCCTGATGACTTAACAAATTCTATTTCTAATAAAAACTCTTGTGTAACATCTCCCACCAGTCTCTCACCATAATTTAATTTTTCTACTTTAGATTCATTTTTAATTGTATTGTCGATATATTCATTTAATTTTTCTATAATTTTATTTGGAATTTTTACTCTTAAAACTGCTGGTCCTAAGACCCTTAAATTTTTGTATTTTATTTCCATGAACTATATTTTAGTAGGGTTAGGTTGGCCCTTATAAACTTTTTCAGGGTCAAATTTTTTTTCTTTTTCAGTAAATTTCATTTCTATTTCTCGTCCATTTTCAATAGGTCCAAGCGGAATAGATCTATAAAAACAAGATCGATAACCCACATGACAGCTAGCACCATCACCGATGTCAACAGTTAACCAAATAGAATCTTGGTCATCATCAATTTTGATTTCAGTTACTCTTTGAACAAAACCACTTGTTTTACCTTTATGCCAGATAGCTTTTCTTGATCTGCTGTAATAATGAGCTTCTTTTGTTTCGATAGTTTTTTTTAATGCTTCAACATTCATATAACCATGCATTAAAATTTCTTTTGTTTGAGAACACATTGTAATAACAGGGATTAATCCATCATTATCAAATTTAGGAGAAAGTAGATTCCCCTCTTCAATTTCCAGCACATTTTCTCTTTTTTTGAACATATCCGGTGATTATGTAGCACATATCTAGATATATTAAATATTTTAAAAATACGCATTTATAGGTATAAAACCCAGCATGAAATTAGTTAAAGATATAGATAATAATCAAAATTCTAAAAAGATTTCTGATAAGGAAGCTGAAGAAGCTTTTAAAACTATTTTAGCTTGGATGGGTGAAGATCCAAGTAGAGAAGGATTATTGGAAACACCAAAAAGAGTGGTTAAAGCATTCAAAGAGTATTTCAAAGGTTATAAAGAAGATCCTATCCAGGTTTTAGATAAAACATTTGGTGATGTCGATGGGTATGATGACATGGTTATTCAAAAGAATATTTCTGTTCAAAGTCATTGTGAGCATCACATGGCACCCATCATAGGTAAAGCGCATGTAGCCTACATTCCCAATGAAAGAGTTGTTGGGTTAAGTAAATTAGCTAGAGTTGTTGAGGTTTTCTCAAAAAGATTGCAAACTCAGGAAAGATTAACTATGCAAATTGCGAATACACTAATGGGGGCATTGGATGCCAAAGGAGTAGCAGTGACAATAGACTCAACTCATCAGTGTATGACAATGAGAGGAATTAAAAAAGAACAAGCAACAACAGTTACAAATTATTATTTAGGTCAATTCAAAGAAGATCTAAGTTATCAAAATAGATATTTAAGGTTAATTAGCAATTCAAAAGATTAAAAGTGTCTGATCAATTTAAAGCATTAGTTTTAAATCAAGAAGGTGACAACTTTACTAGAGAAGTAAAATCAGTAGATAAAAGTTTTTTAAAACATGGTGATGTAACCATCAAAGTAGATTATTCAGATCTAAATTTTAAAGATGGAATGATTTTAAAAAACGGAGGAAGATTAGTAAAAGAATTTCCTCACATCCCTGGAATTGATTTTTCAGGAACTGTCGTTGAAAGTGAAAATTCAAAGTTTAAGTCAGGTGATCAAGTAATTTTAACTGGGTTTAGAGTTGGAGAAATCTTTTATGGTGGTTATTCACAAATGGCAAAAGTCAATGGTGATTTTTTAGTTAAGAAACCGGATGACTTAACAAGTAAGCAAGCAATGATTTTAGGAACTGCAGGTTTTACTTCTTTGATGGCCGCATTTGCAATTAAAGCAAGAGAAGAAATATTACTTGGTGCAAAAGTAAATGATGTTTTGGTCACTGGAGCATCAGGAGGAGTAGGAAGTATTGCAGTAATGATACTGAATAAAATGGGATACAATGTGACTGCTGTATCCGGTAAAGACTCAAAAGCAGATTATCTTAAATCGTTAGGTGCTAAAAATGTTATAAATCGTAGTGAATTTGATAAAGATCCTAAGCTCATAGATAAGGGTCTATGGGATGGAGTAGTTGATACAGTCGGTGGAAAAATTTTAGCAAATGCAATTGTTCAAACGAATTCAAATGGAATTATTGCAGTCTGTGGTAATGCTAGCACTAATGAGCTTAACACTAATGTTATTCCATTTATGTTACGAGGAATAAAACTTTGGGGAATGGACTCTGCTAATTGCAGTGTCAAAAGAAGAGAATTTATTTGGGGTGAAGCAGCAAAACTAATTGACTTTAATTTAATAGAAAAATCAGTTCAAACAGTTAGCTTAGAGGAGTTAATTGAAACTTATCCTAAAATATTAAAGGGTGAAATTTCTGGGAGAGTTTTGGTTGATTTAAATAAATAATGGATTGGGACAAACTTAAGATTTTTCATGCAGTAGCGGAGGCAGGAAGTTTTACTAATGCCACTGTTAATTTAAACCTTAGTCAATCTGCAATTAGTAGACAAATTCAATCTTTAGAACAGGATTTAAAAGTTCAGTTATTTGAAAGACATGCAAGAGGGCTCACACTTACAGAGAATGGAGAATATGTGTTTAAGACTGCTCATGAAGTTATTAGCAAATTAAAAGAAGTTGAAACCTCTCTAGGAGATCAAAAAAATAAACCTACTGGCAAATTAACAATCACAACAGTTAGAAGTTTCGGTACACATTGGTTAACACCAAGAATTGAAGAATTTATGCGTCTAAACCCCGAAGTAGAAATAGAGCTTATTTTTGAGGACAAAGAGTTAGATTTGAGTACCAGACAAGCTGATATTGGTATTTTTATGAGAAGACCAAAACAACTAAATTATATCCAAAAAAAATTGATTGATCTTAAGTACTTTATATACGGTTCAAATAAGTACTTGGAGAAACATGGTATGCCTAAGACCCTGGGCGATTTAAATAAACATAAATTTATATCTTTTGGAAAAGGGGCACCATCACCAGTTTATAATCCAGATTGGGCTCTAAAATTAGGAATGCATGATGGTAAAAAGCGAAAGCCGATTATGAAGGTAAATAGCGTAATGGGACTGCTTTTAGCAGTAGAAGCTGGTGTTGGTTTAGCTGCATTACCAGAATATCTCGTTAGTAATTCAAGAAATATAATTAAAGTCCTTCCAAAATCAGAGGGACCAATCACGGAAGCACACTTTGTGTATCCTCAATCTCTCAAAAACACAGCTAGAGTGACAGCTTTTAGAAATTTCTTATTTAGCAAAATAGGCGACTGGAAGTCCCAATAGACTGCGACACTATTGCGATTGATAATCATTCTCAATGAGAATAGTTCTCATTCTCATTAAATCATGCGGAAGAACAGAGAATAACGGAGAATAAATGAGGAAGATATCAATTATAACGTTAATCTTTTCAGTAATTGTATCATCATTAGCAATTGCTAACGAGGTTAATGTTTTCAATGCAAGACATTATAAAGCTGACTCTGAGCTTTATTCTAAGTTTACAAATATGACTGGGATTAAAGTTAATTTGATAAACGGAAAATCAGGTGCTTTAGAAAAAAGAATCATTAGCGAAGGTGCAGACTCATCTGCTGACTTATACATCACTGCAGATGCAGGAAGATGTGGTGCAATGGATGCAAAAGGTGCACTTCAAGGTGGTTTAACATCTGTAGCTATTAAAGATGCTGTTCCAAAAAGCTTTAGAACAAACAAGTGGGTTGGAATCGCCAAAAGAGCAAGAATAATTTATTATTCACCAGAAAGAGTAACTGGTGCTGAATTATCTGGAATGACTTATGAGGGTTTGGCTGATCCAAAATGGAAAGGTAGATTAGTAATAAGAAAATCTAGCAACATTTATAACAAATCTCTTGTAGCGTCTTTAATTAAAAATAATGGAAAAGCTGCAACAGCAGCATGGGCTGAGGGAGTTGTTGCCAACATGGCAAGAACACCAACAGGTAATGATAGAGCGCAAATTATGGCAGTTGCAGCGGGTGAAGCTGACATTGCTGTAGCTAATACTTACTACTTAGCTCTTATGTTATCTGGTAAAAAAGGTGCAGAGCAACAGGAAGCTGCAAAAAAAGTTAAAGCTTTCTTTCCTAATCAAAATGATAGAGGAACGCACATGAATGTTAGTTGTGCTGCTTTAGTAAAAGGTGCACCTAACAAAGCTAACGCTGTTAAACTTGTGGAGTTTTTATTAACTCCAGAGTCTCAAGAGCATTTTACAAATAATACTTTTGAGTTCCCAATGATTGATGGTGTTTCACCAAGTCCATTAGTTGTCAATAATTTAGGATTAGATTTCAAACAAGATATGAAAACTAAATTAGCTTCTTATGGAAAAAATCAAGCTGCTGCGGTAGAAGTAATGACAGCCGCTGGTTGGAAGTAACTAATGGAAGAAAAAAAGAAATTTATTTCTGAAGTTGATTTAAATAAGTCTTCCAAAGCATGTTCCCCATGCAGTTTGGAGTGTGAAAAAATCAACAAAAGAGTAAATAACAGAAAGCTTTCAGAAATTAAAACTGAGGAGGTTCCGCATATCCTAAAAGTATTTGATTTTTGATTTTTCTGGGTGTTCAAGCGCCTTAGTTAAGTTGTCTCCTTACTAAGGCCTTGAACATAATACTTTCATGTTTATAAGGCGGATTATAAATTATGAGAATAAATTTTTGGTATATATCTTCTTTTGTAATTTCATTATTTGTAATTATTCCAATTTTAACTGTTTTTTCTAGTTTTTTTGATAATACCTCTAATTACTATCAAGTATTAAAAGATACTTTTTTAATGGAGTATATTTTTAATTCCTTAATCTTATTAGTGTGTGTTTTAATTTTAACTTTTTTTATAGGGACAGGATCAGCTTACTTAGTTTCATTTTTTAATTTTCCGTTTAGTAATTTTTTTAAATGGGCACTAATTCTATCTTTTGCTGTACCCCCTTATATCTATGCGTATTCCTTAACAGCTTTTTTTGAAAATTATGGAACCGCCTATACTATTTTAAAAAATTTATTTGGTGAGGGTAACTACAATCAAAGCATTCCTAAATTTGATGGTTTATTAGGTGTAGTATTATCAATTTCCTTTTCACTTTATGCCTATGTCTATATTCTAGCTAGAGCGTCATTTTTATATCAGTCACAAAACATAATTGATTTGGGGAAAAACCTAGGGTTTACAAAGTTTAAAGCATTTTATTCAATTATTCTGCCAGCAGCACGACCTGCTATAGTTGCTGGCTTATCACTGGTTGCTATGGAAACACTTGCTGAATTTGGTGCAGTAGATTTCTTCTCAATAAATACATTAACTACGGGTATCTATAATTCATGGATTGCTTTTGATGATTTAGCATTTGCAAATCAATTATCGTTCTTTTTATTGTTATTTATCTTTGCACTATTTATTTTAGAAAATTTATCTAGAAAAAATGCTAAATATCACTTCAATACCAAGGCAGGATTTAAACAAAAACAAAAAATACAACTTTCGGGTAAAAAAGCTTTTTTAGCATTCTCTTTTTGTTTTTTAGTATTCTTTTTGAGCTTTTTATTTCCGCTTAGTCAGATGATGTATTGGACAATTAAATTTCCAGAAAATTTGTTTGATTTAAAAATCTTAGATTTATTAATGAATACTCTTTATTTAGTAATTTTATCAAGTCTGCTGTTGATAATATTTGGTTTAGTTTCCAATTATGGAAACAGAGTAAATAAAAATAAAACGTTAAATATTTTATCCACATTATCTATTTCAGGTTATGCAATTCCTGGAGTAATTTTAGCTGTCGCGTTCATAACCTTTATTGCCTGGTTTGATGATAGTGTGATTAAAAATTTAGGTTTTGTTTCTATTAAAAAAGTTTTTATAGGATCAATTCTTGGATTAGTACTTGTATACTTTATTAGATTTTATTCACTTGCATATAATGGAATTAAATCAGGCTATGAGAAAATTAATATTTCAGTTGATGAAGGTTCATATTTACTTGGTTACTCAAAAAGAAAAACTTTTA
>CACIUF010000025.1 GCA_902589765.1 uncultured Pelagibacteraceae bacterium | reverse complement strand
TAATTTTGTTGTATATTGTTTTAACTTTTTCATTTAATAGAATCAATAATGAGTAATTTAAAAAATTTTCTTTTTACAAGTGAGTCTGTTTCAGAGGGACACCCGGATAAAGTTTCGGATAGAATATCTGACATGGTGGTAGACACTTATTTATCTAACGATCCATATTCGAGAGTTGCATGTGAAACTCTAACAACTACTAATAAAGTTGTATTAGCTGGTGAGGTTAGAGGACCAGAAATTAAAAAAGATGATTTAATCAATAAAGTAAGAGAATGCATTAAAGACATCGGATATGATCAAGATGGTTTTACTTGGAAACAAGCTACAAAAATAGAGAGTCATCTTCATTCACAATCAAGTGACATTGCTATGGGTGTAGACTCTTCAGGAAATAAAGATGAGGGTGCAGGAGATCAAGGTATTATGTTTGGTTATGCCTGCAGTGAAACTGATGTTTTAATGCCTGCTCCGATTCATTTTTCCCATAAAATTTTAAGATTAATGGCTGAAGATAGAAAATCAGGTAAATTAAAAAATATAGAACCAGACTCTAAAAGTCAGGTAACTTTTGAATACGAAAATGGTAAACCTTCAAAAGTTAAATCAGTCGTAATTTCTTCCCAGCATACTGCAAATGTTAACCAAGAGCAGGTAAGGGAATTATTGAGACCATATTTGATAAATTCTATACCAAAAAATTTTTTGGAGGGTTTTAATGAAGATGAATTCTATGTGAATCCAACTGGAAATTTTGTAATAGGAGGTCCTGATGGAGATTGCGGCTTAACAGGTAGAAAAATTATTGTAGATACTTATGGTGGTGCTGCTCCACATGGTGGAGGAGCTTTTTCTGGAAAAGATCCAACTAAAGTTGACAGGTCTGCAGCTTATGCAGCTAGATATATCGCAAAAAATGTTGTTGCATCGAAAATTGCTGATAAATGTTTGATCCAATTGGCTTATGCAATTGGTATTTCAAAACCATTATCCATTTATGTAAATCTCTTTGATAATGATTTAGACAAAAATAAATTTGTTGAAGATAAAATAAAAGAAAATTTTGATCTTAGCCCAAGAGGAATAAGAGAGATGTTGGGGCTTAATAAACCTATATATGAAAAAACATCTGCATATGGGCATTTTGGAAGAGAGCCAGATAAAGAAGGTGCTTTTTCTTGGGAAAATATCAACAAATCAGACGTTTTCTTAAAATAGTTTTTATTGAAAAATAAAAAAAAACTTTTATATATTCATTTACATTGTTGAATTATCAAAATGGGCTTTGGCCCATTTTTTTTTGGATTAAACAAAATATGTTAAATAAAAGAGCAGATAAACTTGAGTTATTAAGAATTGCAGAAGCAGTTGCTTTAGAAAAATCAATTGATAAAGAACTTATTATTAGTTCAATGGAAACTGGAATTGCTAAAGCAGCAAAATCTAAATTTGGCCAGGATAATGAGATTAAAGTAGTTATAAATAGAGATAATGGCGATATTGAAATTTTTAGAAAATTGATAGTTACAGAAAATCCAGAAAATACAAACACTGAGATCAAATTAGAGGATGCAATTACAATGAATGAGACTAATAAAGATAAAGTAATCGGAGATGAAGTTTTGCAACCACTTCCTTCATTTGATTTCGGAAGAATAGCTGCCCAAACAGCTAAACAAGTAATTAATTCTAATGTTAGGGAGGCAGAGCGAGAAAGACAATTTAATGATTTTATTGATAAAAAAGATACGATATTAAGTGGAATAGTCAAAAGATTAGAGTTTGGGAATGTTATCGTAGACCTTGGAAGAACAGAGGCAATTATTCAAAAAAATGAGATTATACCAAGAGAGAATATAAAAGCTGGAGATAGAATTAAAGCTTATTGTTTTGATGTAAGACGAGAGCCTCGTGGTCAACAAATTTTTTTATCAAGAGCTCACCCAAAGTTTATGGAAAAACTTTTCATTCAAGAAGTCCCTGAAATTTATGATGGTCTGATTGAAATTAAATCATCTTCTAGAGATCCAGGAAGTAGAGCAAAAATTTGTGTTAAAGCTGTTGATACATCATTAGATCCAGTTGGAGCATGTGTGGGAATGAGAGGTTCGAGAGTACAAGCAGTTGTTAATGAATTACAAGGTGAAAAAATTGATATTGTAAATTGGTCTGAGGATCCTGCAATATTAGTATCCAATGCTTTATCTCCAGCTGAGGTGCAAAGAGTAAATGTAGATTTAGAAAGAAAAAAATTAGATGTGATTCTTACTGAGGAAAATTTAAGTAAAGCTATTGGTAGAAGAGGGCAAAATGTTAGGCTTGCTACAAAATTATTGAATTTTGAAATAAATATTATGACAGATGCAGAGGATTCAGAAAGAAGACAATTAGAGTTCAAAGAAAAAACAGAAAATTTTGTAAAGAACTTAGAGTTAGATGAAACACTTGGACAACTTCTTGTGGCTGAGGGTTATTCCACTATTGACGATATAAAAGATAGTTCGGCAGAAAATTTGTTGAAAATTGAGGGTATAGAGGAAGATACTGCTAAAGCTCTTATAGAGAGAGCAAAAGAGTTTCATCAAAAAGATCAAGAAGATATTTCTGAAAGGATTAAAGAATTAGGTTTGGATGATGGACTAATTAATTTAAAAGGGTTAACTCCTGGAATGTTGGTCACTCTAGGTGATCAAAAAATCCTTACACTTCAAGATTTTGCCGATCTAGCATCAGACGAGCTAACTGGTGGATATGATGTAGTGAAAGGTGAAAGAGTAAAAATCCAAGGTTACTTAGAAGATTTTGCTTTATCTAAAGAAGAAGCAGATGGACTGATTATGTCTGCAAGAAATATTGTTTATAAAGATTGAGAGATGCGTAATGGAAAAAAAAACAAAATTAACAATATCAGGTGGCATAGCCAAAAAGTCTATCAGAAATATAGATAAAGCAAAAAATCTTGGAAAGAATTCTGTAATAATCGAAAAACAAACTGGTAAATTTACTAGTAGAGGTGGATCATTTAAGTCAAACCCATCAAAGATTAAAAATAATTTTACAAGCAATAAAGGAACTTTTGGTAAACCGAATTACATCCCCAAATCGTCGCCTCTTACAAGTGATTTTGAGAGACGTAAATTAGCTGAGCAAAGAGCCACTAAAAGACTTAAAGAGGAAAATGAAAATAAGAATAAAAAATCGATAAAATCTAATACCAAAAAAAGAGAATTAAAATTAACAGTTTCCAGAGCTTTGAGTGATCAAATTGAAGCTAGAGAACGAAGTTTGGCTTCTGTTAAAAGAGCAAGACAAAAAGAAAATAGAAGTCTAACTAAAGAGGAAGTTCAAGAAAATTTGAAGTCTGTCAAAAGAGATATAAATATTCCAGAGGTAATAACTGTTAGAGAACTTGCAAACAGAATGGCAGAACAATCAAGTAATATAATTAAACATATGTTTGGGATGGGAGTAACGGTAACAATAAACCAAAATCTAGCGGCTGATACTGCGGAATATTTGGTTAAAGAATTTGGTCATAACCCAATTCGAGAGGAAAAAGCAGAAGAAATAATCCAAAAAATTAAAGCTTCAAGGACTGAAAATTTAGAGAATAGACCACCAATAATCACAGTTATGGGTCATGTGGACCATGGTAAAACTTCAGTTTTAGACGTCTTGAGAAGTGCAAATGTGGTATCAGGAGAGTTTGGAGGAATAACCCAACACATTGGCGCTTATCAAATAGACCATCAGTCTAATAAATTAACATTTATTGATACACCAGGCCATGCAGCTTTTACTGAAATGAGAGCAAGAGGATCAAAGCTTACAGATATTGTTGTTCTAGTTGTTGCGGCTGATGATGGTGTTAAACCTCAAACTATTGAGTCAATAAAACATGCAAAGGCTGCAAATGTACCAATAGTTGTAGCAATTAATAAATGTGATTTACCTGAGGCTGATCCTCAAAAAATTAAAAATCAATTACTTGAACATGAATTAATAGCTGAAGATTTATCAGGAGACACATTGATGGTAGAGATATCAGCAAAAACTAAATCAAACCTAGATAAACTTATTGATGCAATTATTCTTCAAGCTGAAATTCTAGATCTTAAAACTGATTTTGAGTCAAAAGCCACAGGGGTTGTTTTAGAATCGAAAATTGATATTGGAAGAGGGCCAGTTGCAACAATAATTGTGACCACTGGAACTTTAAAAAAAGGAGATTTTTTTGTAAGTGGTCTTAAGTGGGGAAAAGTCCGTGCTATTATTAACGATAAGGGAAAAAATATTGATGAAGCTCTACCATCTTGCCCAGTAGAAATACTTGGAATAAATGGTGCTGCAAAAGCTGGAGATGATTTTATAGTTTTAGATGATGAGAAAGAGGCTAAAAATTTAAGTGAAAATAGAGCTCAAGAGAGTAAAGATGGCAAAAATCCCCTTACATTTGCTACTCAAGAGTCTGCTTTTTCTAATAAGTCCACTGAAGAATTAAATCTTATAATTAAATCTGATGTTCATGGATCCTCAGAGGCAATAAAAAATGCCATCAATCAAATTAAGCATGATGAGGTAAAACCAAAAATAATTTTGGCAGATATTGGAATGGTTACAGAGACAGATGTGACTTTGGCAAAAGCCTCAAATGCAGTTTTGATAGCGTTTAATGTAAAGCCAAGCAAGGAAGCTAAAAGACTAGCTGAAAATGAAAAGATAAATATTTCATCATTCAATATTATTTATGAAGTTTTAGATTTTGTAAAAAAAAGAATGTCTGGATTATTAACTCCTGATGTGGAAGAAAAAGTGATTGGGACCGCACAAATTTTAGAAATTTTCAAAGTTTCAGGTGCTGGTAAAGTTGCTGGTTCTAAAGTAACTGATGGAGAAATTAATAGCAATTCAGATGTAAGAGTGATCAGAGATGGTTCAATTGTTTTTACAGGAAAAGTTGGAAGTTTGTTCAGAGAAAAAAATCAAGTAAAACAGGTGAGCAATGGTCAAGAATGTGGAATTGGACTCAAAGATTACATGGATTTTAAGAAAAATGACACAATAGAAGCTTTTAGTGTTACATCTAAAGAGAGGACAATATAATGGCAGACAGAATAGGAAAACCAATTTCACAGAGACAATTAAGAGTGGGTGAAATGATTAAACAATCTTTAAGCATGATTTTTATAAGAAATGAGGCTAAAGTTCCAAATTTAGAAACAAATACTATAACGGTTACTGAAGTGAGAATGAGTCAAGATTTGAAAATAGCCAAAGCATATGTGCTACCTCTTGGAGGAAAAAATGCAGAAGAAACTATTAATATTTTGAAAGAATACTCATTTTTAATAAGAAAAATTTTATCTCAAAAAGTAGTAATGAAATTTTTACCAAAACTACTTTTTAGAAAAGATGAGTCTTTTGAGTATGCAGAAAAAATAGAGAATTTAATTAAACAAACAAATAAATAGGAAAAAAGAAGTATGAACAAGAAAGCTCATGAGCTAGCAATGCATGAAAAAGACACTGGATCGTCAGAAATCCAAATTGCTTTGTTAACAGAAAAAATTGAAACGCTCTCAAAACATATAAAACAATTCAAAAAAGATAAACACTCATCTGTTGGATTATTGAAAGCGGTCAATAGAAGAAAAAAATTGTTAGATTATCTTAAAAGAAATAAGGTAGATTCTTACAAGAATGTCCTGTCGAAATTGAATTTGAGAAAATAAGAATCAAGTTAGATAGAACGGAATGGAACGAAACGAACGAAATGAAATGGAAATGAAATGTTTAAAGTATACAAGAAAGAAGTTGAAGTAGCAGGTAAGAAGATAAGTTTAGAAACAGGTAAAGTAGCAAGACAGGCAGACGGAGCAATCATCGCAACATGTGGGGAGACAGTCGTTTTAGCAACAGTCGTTGGAGCAAAAAAAGTTAATCCAGATATGGATTACTTTCCATTATCTGTAAATTACCAAGAAAAATATTACGCAGCAGGAAAAATTCCTGGTGGATATTTTAAAAGAGAAGCAAGACCAACTGAGAGTGAGACATTAATCTCAAGATTAATTGATAGACCGATCAGACCATTGTTTCCGGATGAATTTAAAAATGAAGTTCAATTGTTACCAACTGTAATTTCTTATGATAAAGAAAATGAAGCAGATATTTTGTCAATTATCGCATCCTCTGCAGCTTTAGCTATATCAGGAATGCCATTCATGGGCCCTGTTGGAGCTTCTAGAGTTGGGTACATCGATGGTAAATATGTTTTGAATCCGTCAAAAACTGAACTTGAAAAATCAAAATTAGATTTAGTTGTTGCTGGTACAAAAGATGCTGTGCTTATGGTTGAGTCTGAAGCAAGCGGGTTAACAGAGGAAGAGATGTTAAACGCAGTAAAATTTGGTCACGAAGGATTTGTTCCTGTGATTAAAATGATAGAGGAATTAGCTAAAGAATGTAGAAAACCCGAGTGGATTGTTGAAAAGAAAAATTTATCTGATGTAAAGAAAAAACTCGAGGAAACTTTTACAGAAGATCTTAAAAAAGCATTTGCGACAAGAGACAAACAAGATAGGTCAAACCAAATTTCTGAAATTACTGATAAAGCAAAAAAACTTTATGAAGAGGACGAAAACTACACAGATCTAGATGTAAATTCTGAACTTAAAAAGATAGAAAAAACAATTGTGAGAACAGATATTCTAAAAAATAAAAATAGAATTGATGGTAGAGGATTATCAGATGTTAGACCTATTTCTTGTGAAGTTGGTATCCTACCAAGAACTCATGGTTCTGCTTTATTTACTAGAGGAGAAACACAAGCAATTGTAACAGCTACTTTAGGTACATCTGACGATGAGCAAAGAATTGAAAGTTTAGATGGATTACAAAGAGAAAGATTTATGCTTCATTACAATTTTCCTCCTTTTTCAGTTGGAGAAACAGGAAGAATAGGAACTGGTAGAAGAGAAATAGGACATGGTAAATTAGCATGGAGAGCTATTCACTCTTCATTACCGTCGAAAGATGCATTTCCTTACACTTTTAGGGTCGTTTCAGAGATTACAGAGTCTAATGGTTCATCTTCAATGGCAACTGTTTGTGGAACATCACTTGCATTAATGGATGCAGGTGTACCAATTAAAGAACCAGTCGCTGGTATAGCAATGGGTTTAATTAAGGAAGGTGATGATTTTAGTGTCCTATCGGATATCTTAGGTGATGAAGATCACTTAGGTGATATGGACTTTAAAGTTGCCGGAACTAAAGATGGAATTACTTCTCTACAAATGGATATTAAAATTACTGGAATTACATTTGAAATTATGGAGCAAGCATTAAGCCAAGCTAAAGATGGAAGAGTTCATATTTTGGGAGAAATGAATAAAGCATTATCAGCTTCAAGAGCAGATGTTGGAAAACATACTCCAAAAATGGAAAAAATTACTGTTGATAAAAAAGATATCGCAGCTGTGATTGGAAAAGGTGGAGCAACAATAAGAGAGATTGTTGAAAAATCAGGTGCAAAAGTTGATGTGAATGACGAGGGTGTGGTAACAGTTGCTGCTCCAGATGAAGAATCTAGAAACATTGCTATGCAAATGATTAAAGATATCACTGCCAAAGCTGAATTAAATAAAATTTATTCAGGTAAAGTAATGAAAATTATGGAGTTTGGTGCATTTGTTAATTTCTTAGGCAAACAAGACGGACTTGTTCATATTTCAGAACTTGCTGATAAAAGAGTAGCTAAAGTTACTGATGTAGTGAAAGAAGGTGACGAAGTAAAAGTTAAAGTTATTGGTTTCGACAGAGGAAAAGTAAAACTCTCTATGAAGCAAGCTACTGAATAAATTTTAGAGGGCACCCGGCAACAGAATACCCGTTATTTTAAGTGATGTTTTTAGGATCCGGCATTCCAACTTTATTATACCCGGCGTCCACATAGTGGATTTCTCCAGTAACACCATTTGCAAGGTCGCTTAGAAGATACAATGCTGAATTGCCAACATCATGAATATCAACATTTCTTTTTAAAAAAGAGTGGTCCTCATTCCATTTATATAAGAATTTTGCATCACCGATTGCAGATGCCGCTAATGTTTTGATAGGGCCTGCACTTATTGCATTTACTCTCATGCCTTTAGCACCCAAATCTCTAGCCAAGTATTTAACACTAGCCTCTAAAGCTGATTTGCAAACACCCATTACATTGTAATTTGGGATTGCTTTGGTGGACTCATAAGTTAAAGTCAACAAACTACCACCTTGTTTTATTATTTTTGATGCTTCTTTTGCAACTTCAGTAAAAGAGAAACATGATATTAACATACTTCTTAAAAAGTTTTCTCTAGTTGTGTTTAAATATTCACCTGATAATTCTGATTTATCTGAAAATGCTACAGCATGGACAACAAAATCAATTTCACCCCATTGAGATTTAATATCTTCAAACAATTTTACTACCTCTTCTTTTTTTTCAACATCGCAACTGAATGTAACTTTTGAATTTAATTTTTCTGCTAAAGGAATAACTCTTTTTTTCAAAGCATCACCTAAATAAGTAAATGCTAACTCCGCTCCAGCCTCCGCTAGTTTTTGAGATATACCCCAGGCAATAGATCTCTCATTAGCAACTCCCATGATTAATCCCTTTTTGCCTTTCATCAAACTCATAATTAAACCTTTTCAAAAATTAAAGCAGCATTGGTTCCACCAAAACCAAAACTATTAGACATTACAGTATTTAAAGTTGCTCTAGTTTCAGTTTTAGCAACTATTGGAAATTTTTTAGCTTCTTCATCCATTTCATTGATATTCGCTGATCCAGCAATAAAATTATTTTTCATCATAATTAAGCAATATATGGCCTCATGAACTGATGCAGCGCCTAAAGGGTGACCGGATAAAGACTTTGTTGAACTAATTTTTGGAATTTCTTCCCCAAAGGTTTCCTTGATAGCTTTTAGTTCAGTTATGTCACCTACTGGTGTAGAAGTTCCATGAGTATTAATATAGTCAATTTTGTTTTTAGTTGTTGCCATTGCCATTTTCATACACCTTACAGCTCCCTCTCCAGATGGAGCTACCATGTCATATCCATCTGAGGTGGCACCATAACCAGTCAATTCTGCATAAATTTTGGCACCCCTAGCTTTTGCATGCTCATATTCTTCTAAAACTAATACACCCGCTCCACCAGCGATTACAAACCCATCTCTAGTTTTGTCATATGCTCTTGATGCTGATTGAGGTGTATCATTATATTTGGACGATAGAGCAGTCATGGCATCAAACATGGCTGTCATTGCCCAATGTATTTCTTCACTTCCACCAGCAAAAACAATATCCTGTTTACCCATTTGAATTAATTCCATAGAATTTCCAATGCAGTGACCACTAGTTGCACATGCGGAACTCATTGTATAATTAGTTCCTTTGATTTTGAATGGAACTGCCAAAGTAGCAGACGCAGTACTTGCCATGGTTCTTGGAACTATAAAAGGACCCATTAATTTTGGGGTTTTTGCTCTTGTTTTGTCTGCTGCTAAAATTACATTTTCAATTGAAGGCCCTCCAGATCCCATGACTATACCAGTGCTAAAGTTGCTAACTTCTTTTTCCTCTAAACCCGAGTCCTTGATTGCCTCTTTCATAGCAATATAGTTATAAGCTGAGCCTGAACCCATAAATCGAATTGTCTTTCTATCTATGTGATCTTCAAGTTTGATGTTTGGCTTGCCATGCACATGACTTTTTAAATTATGCTCTTTATATTCCTCAGCAAATGAGATTCCTGATTTTGAATTTAATAAAGATTGATGAACTTCTTCTTGATTATTACCTAAACAAGAAACTATACCTAAACCAGTTATTACAACTCTCCTCATTATTTGAATAACCCCACTTTTAAATTATCTGCTGAATAAATTTTTTTTTCATCTGCTAATAATATCCCATTAGCCAAACCAACTGTTGTACCACCAGGAGACATAATTTTTTTCATATCGATTTCATATTTGACTAATTTAACATTCTGTAAAACTTCTCCTGTAAATTTTACTGTACCAACGCCTAAGGCTCTGCCTTTTCCTGGATTTCCAATCCAGCCTAAATAAAATCCTACGAGTTGCCACATAGCATCAAGACCAAGACATCCTGGCATCACAGGATCTTCTTTGAAATGACAATCAAAAAACCAAAGGTCTTTCTTTATATCTAATTCAGCCTTTAAAGAGCCTTTTTTAAAAGCACCATTCTTGTCATTAATTTCTGTAATTCTATCAAACATTAACATTGGTGGAAGTGGTAATTTTGCATTCCCAGGACCAAAAAGACCTCCGTTTCCGCAACTTATAAGTTCTTCATAAGAATAGGAGTTTTTTTTCATAAAATAGATCACCTTAATACTTGATTTTAAACCA
>CACIUF010000024.1 GCA_902589765.1 uncultured Pelagibacteraceae bacterium | reverse complement strand
TGTCACAAAAGTAAGGTTTAAATTTTGAGTATATATCCTCAGGAATTTTAACTGGCTTACCCTCTTTATTTATAAAAACTAAGTGAACTTGTGCTTCAACTATAACATCTTCACCTTTTGTAATAATTTGGTTCATAAAGAAAGAGGTTTTGGTTATAGATTTAACAAAAGATCTAATAGTTAATTCATCCTCTAAAAAGGCTGATTTTTTGTATTCAATGTTACAAGACTTGACGATAATTAATGAACCAAATTGTTCCTGAACTTTCTTATTACTAAAACCTATTGAAAATAGAGCCTCTGTTCTTGCTCTTTCTAAATACTTTAAATAATTTGCATAATAAACCACTCCACCAGAGTCTGTATCTTCATAATAGACTTTTAATTTGTGAAAAAAATTTTCATGCATAAAAAAATTATATCAAATAATTATCTAATTTGCTGAAAAATAGATATTTTGAAAATATGCTATAGCTTTCATTTTAGAATTATCAGTATCAGACATGATAGCTAACCCATCTAATTCATTAACATCTAAATCATGGAATCTTTTAAAATCTTCTTTGACATTTGCTTTAACAGTAACCCACTCATTGAAATTATTTTTGGTTGTAGATAAAACATTATCTATAGATTTTTTGGTATAAGGACTTGGTGAACTAAATCCAATTTCGTTGTTACTTGAAAAGACATAATTTATTGCCCTATTAGAAAGCGGTGTTGCACCAGTCTTTTTTACTGCGAATACTCTCGCTGCAAAATCATGTCCTTTTTTCGTATTTTCTCTTATCCCAGATAAATCTTTTTCAACTTTCCATGTAATATTAATAAAAGGTGTCTTGTTAAGGTCAATTTTTACCTCTTTTCCTAAACCAGAGGCAGCATTATCAGCAACTGATTTTAAAAAATTGCCATTTTCATTCGATCCAACCGAATAATTTGTTTTATTGTCCGCTCCTCTCACCTTTCTGACCTCAAGCTGTGAAAGCTCAGCTTTGGTAAATTCAAATACTTTTATTTCACTAGCTGCACCTATCTCAGTAAATAAAAAGAGACTGATTAAAAATTTTAAAATTATTTTCATAAATTTTTAAAAAAAATTGTTAATACATTATTTTGACAAAATTTAAACAATCAAAAATCAATTTCTATTCGTATATATAAATTATGAAGACAATTTCCATTTTTATTTTATTAATTTACTGGTCAATAATGATTTTTGCTCCAGTGATGTCAAAAGATATAAAATTTGGCAGGGCCAAACTAAATCAAACTAAGATAGTAGAGATAAAACCAAGAAGTTAATAGGTCGAACGACCCCCACTGATATCAAAAACTGCAGCAGTTGAGAATGTGTTCTCCTCAGAAGATAACCAGCAGACTAAAGAGGTAAACTCCTCAACCTCAAGAAATCGTCCTCTAGGTACTTTAGATAACATTCTTTGGACGTGTTCTTTGGTCATTTGGTCCAAAATCCTGGTTTTAGCACCTGCGGGAGTAACAGCATTTACCGCTATATTCTTATCCGCAAGCTCTTTACCTAATGATTTTGTTAGTCCAATTGCTCCAGCTTTTCCAACGCTATAGGCACTCGCGTTTGCATTGCCATCTTTACCCGCAACTGAAGCTACATTTACTATCCTCCCATAATTATTTTTGATCATATTCGGCACAATTGTTCGACAACAATTAAAAGTGCCCATTAAATTTATATCAACAACCTTTTTCCACATCTCAATATCATATTCCCACAAAGTTGCTGTTGGACCAGTAATACCAGCGTTATTAATCAATATATCAATATTTTTTTGCTTAGTGATTTCTTGCACACATTCTTCAACTTTAGAATAATTTGAAATATCAACAATATTAAAACTTAGATTGGGACTTTTAATATCTTCAATTGCTTTTTCGACCATTTTTTTATCATTATCCCAAATAATTACACTCGCACCTGACCTTATTAATCTTTTTGTGATGTCTAAACCAAAGCCTTGTGCACCACCAGTGACAATTGCAATTCTGCCTTTAAAATCAAAAGAAATTTTATCCATAAAACTACTCTCTAGCCAAGAGGTAATAAACAAAAGCTGCAACAAAAGCACCAATAATCCATGAGTAAGATTGTAAAAACATAAAATTGGTGTTCCAAATTGTTGAAGCAGAAAAAATAAATCCTAATATTAAAGAATAAACTCCTTTAAGGTGCCATCCACCCGAATAATAATAAGTACCACTAGTTTCAATTGAGTATATATCTTTGTTTTCTAATTTTCCTTTTTTAATCATGTAAAAATCAGTAATCATTAATCCGAATAGAGGACCAAAAAAAGCACCGATCGTATCTATATAAGATAAGATCCCAACTTGACTTAAAAAAGTTAACCAAAAAACTCCTATAATAAATCCAAAAATAGCAATTACATAACTAGCGCTTTTTAAAGAAAAAGATGAAGGGTCAAAATTAATTAATGTATATTGAGAAGGAACAAAGTTTGCTATCAAATTTGTTGATGCAGAGGCAATAATAATAAAAATCAAGGCTAAAGAAACCAAAAGAATATTATCTAATTTTCCAATAATATCTGTTGGGTTAGTTAAAATCATTTCTACGTTTTGCTCATTTAAATTTTGAAACGCATCAGCACCTGTAACAATAAATAATGCAAAAAATGAAAAAATTATTAGATTTAAAATTAAACTTAAATTGCCTTTTCTTAATTCTTGTTCATTTTTAACGTATCTTGAAAAATCACCAAATGATAAAATTATAATTGAAAAAAAGGTAAATGTAGTCCCTGCAACTGTAATTATTGGACCAACATTATTTGGATTAAAAATATTTTGTAAATCTAAAACATCTATGAAAGATTGAGCAGTCAATTTCACATCAGATAATAAAACAATAAAGAAAAACATTATCATTGCAGCGTATATAGTTAATGCAGAAAACTTGATTAATTTTTTGTTATAATTCATTCCAACACTAAATAAGTAAGTTTGTAGTATAATTGAAATCAATATAGCGGCCCAATCGATAATGTTTAATCCTATGAAAAAAACTAATAAAATTTCTTTTTGTAAAATTGAATTATCTACTGAGTACATTAAAACCCGAATTAAGAAACCAATCGCCTTTGATAGAAAGTATGTTTGGATACCAAACATAAATATTCCAACAATACTTCTCAGCAACCCAAAAAATTGGGCGCCTCTAAATCCTAATGACGATCTTAATAAGACAACAAATGGTAATCCAAATTTCTGGGATGGTTTTCCAATTAAGTTACAAAATATATAAACAAAAAAAGTTCCTAAAATTGTTCCAAAAAGAACTACTGCAGTATTTAAATTATAAATTAAGTACAAAGATGCAATTAGTGAAAATCCAATAACACTTTGAATATTAACCCCCCAAAAACAAAATAAATCCTTCCAATCCCAGGTTTTATTTTTAGGGTTAACAGTCACTAAATCCCAGTTAATGAGAGTTTTTTTTGTTTTTTGCTGACTCACTTAGACAATATAAAACTTTAATATTCTACTGTCCATATAAGAGAGTTGGTAACCAAAGTGCAATTTTAGGAAATATTATGATCAAAACTAATCCTATTACTTGAAGGACCATAAACTGCATCATTCCATAATAAATATCTTTTAAATCCCATTCAGGAACAACCCCTTTTAAAAAATAAGCTGAGAGTGCTACTGGAGGTGAGAGCCAGGCGGTTTGTAAATTAACAGCTACTAATATAGCAAACCAAGTTAAATTAAATCCTAATGCCTCTACTAGTGGTAAAATTATTGGAATAATAATCATTACAATCGGCACCCATTCTAATGGCCAACCCAATAAAAAAATCATCACCATGATCATTGCTAGAATCAAATACTTGTTCATCTCTAAGCTCAATAGAAATTCAGTCAAAAGAGTTGGGGTTCCTAGTCTTGCAAAAACTGCACCAAAAAAATTTGATGCTGCAACTAACACCATTATTAAAGCAGTAATCTCTAATGTTTTTACTAATGCTTCTTGAAGTTTTGAAAGAGTTAATTTTTTATAAGCTAATGAAAGTAATAAAGCGCCCATAGCTCCACAGCCCGCTGCTTCTGTTGGAGTTGCAAATCCAAATAAAATACTACCTAATGCAGCAAATACTAAAGCAGCTGGAGGAACTAAACCTAAGAAAAATTCTATCCATACTTCTTTCATGCTTGCAGCTCTCATATCATCAGGTAAAACAGGTCCAAGTTTTGGATTAATCATGCATCTTATTGTTGTGTAAGCTGCATACAAACTCGCAAGAAGAATTCCTGGTAAGATTGCAGCTGCAAACAAATCAATAACTGGAATTTCCATAATAGGTCCCATTACAACAAGCATAATGCTTGGTGGAATTAAAATTCCTAAAGTACCACCCGCAGTAATAGTGCCAGCAGCAAGTTTTACATCATAACCGGATCTATTCATTGACTTGGCGGCCATAATTCCAAGAATTGTGACTGATGCACCAACAATTCCTGTTGCCGCAGCAAATATAACTGAAACAAATAAAACTGCGTAATATAAAGACCCCTTAACTTTTGCTAACATCATTTGAAATGCTGAAAACAACCTTTCCATTAATCCAGCTTGTTCCATCATAATACCCATAAAGACAAAGAGTGGGACGGCGGCGAGCGTTTGTTCGGTCATGACCATTGAAAATTGAAGGGTCATTAAATAAAAAACTAATTTTCCAAAACCAAGATAACCAAATACAAATCCTAGAAATATTAAAGTGAATGAAATGGGAAACCCGATAAATATAGCAAATAGCATTACACCAACTAAAATGAAACCTAAAATAGCTGGATCAATCATTTCTGCTATCATTTTTTTTCTCCTGGCCACTCACCTTTTTTAGCGGCCCAATAACTTTTAAGTAATTCTGAAAAACCTTGAATTAATAAAAAAATAATTCCAAGTAACAAACACGTTTTAATAGGCCACATGTAAGGCATCCAAGTAGTATCCATCCCTCGTTCACCCCTTCTAATTGACTCTTCTACAAAACCTATAGTCATATAAAGAAAAACAATTAGTCCTGGAAAATAAAATAAAAGATATAACCAGAAATCAATAAGACCTTGTGTTTTAGTTTTAAAATTTCTATATAAAAAATCTGCTCTTATATGCACTCCTCTAGAAAGAGCATATCCTGCGCCAAGCATAAATAATGCACCATAAAGAAAACGGCTTATGTCGTAAGCCCAAATCGTCGGCGCTAAAAATAATTTTCTTGCAAGAACTTCATAGGTCATTGCAAAAATGAGTGGCATCAATATCCAACAAACAATACTACCAATCCACTTACTGAATTTATCAATATTAACAATAGATTTTGCCATCCATGATGGCATATCGTTTGGCATTTTACCTGATCCACCTCGCCTTTCGGCAATCATTTCATCAGAGATATCTAATTTACCAGGTTCGTCTGCCATAAAATTGTAGTTAAAAAAATCAGAGCGGACTTTGAAAGTCCGCTCTAAAAAATCAAGATTAATTACTGATTACTTTAATGTTGCTGCGTGAGCCATTCCTAGCTTCGCATTAGACATTTGAGCACCACTCCAGAAAGGAACAGCAACATCAGCAAAATTTTTCATTGAAGTGTAAACTTCGTTAAAAAATTTATTATCTTTAGCATTCTTATTTAAAGATGCTTTTGCTGCAGCCATATATTCTGTGAAATAATCTGAAGGTGTATCTTCTAAAATTACTCCATGTTTAGTAGTAAGCTCTCTTAAAGCTTTACCATTCTCATAGATTCTGTAACTTAAAGATTTTGCTAATGAAGCATTAGCAGCTACTTCAAGTGACTTTTTCTCATGAGCACTCATAGCATTGTATGTTTTTCCAGTAATATAAAAGTCAGCATTTACGACTACTTGGTGTAAACCTTGTAAGTAATAGTGCTTTAATACTTTTTGAAAACCAAATGTTAGGTCTGGTTTTGGACAACACCACTCAGCAGCATCGATAGTTCCTGCTTCAAGAGCTGGAAGAATATCTCCACCACCCATTGCAACAGATGCTATACCAATGTCTTTATAAGTTTGTCCTGGAATTCCTGGAGGAGTTCTGAACTTATATTTTCTAAAGTCAGCCATATCTTTAATTGGTTTTGGAAACCAACCTAAAGCTTCTGGGCCAACTGGTTGAATCATAAATCCTTTAATATCTCTTCCCATTTCTTTCCAAAGTTGGTCGTATAACTCTTTACCACCACCATATTGGAACCATGATAGGAATGCGATATTATCGATACCTACTCCACCACCAGCTACTGGCGAACCAAATAACATTGCAGCAGGGTGATCACCTGACCAATAGTGAGTCCATGCGAAACCACAATCAATCAAACCTTTATCAACAGCATCTAGAGTTTCTTTAACTCCTACAACTGCGCCAGCTGGTAATATTTCAAATTTTAACGATCCACTCGTTAATTCAGTTACTGTGTCAGTAAAGTCCTTTAACATTTTTACCTCATCAGCTTTAGTGTTAAGAACAGTTTGACACTTTAATGTTTTTGCAGCATTGGCACTTGAAGTAAATCCAAGAACTAAAATTGTTGCAAATAACATTGAAATGATTTTTTTCATTATTTATCCTCTTGTTAGTTAAATTTAACTTGTTTAATTCAATCAGAAAAACAAACCTGACACAAGTGACAATCGATAAATATAAGTGTAAAAGCATTAAAAAGCTTAAACTAAAAAACGATTCAACTATTGATGGAAAATTTTGATTACGTAATTATTGGAGCAGGATCTGCAGGATGTGTTCTGGCAAACAGACTTTCTGAAAATTCAAATAACAAAGTCGTATTAATTGAAGCTGGTGGAAAAGATAATTATCCATGGATACATATCCCTGTTGGATATTTTAAAACCATGCACAATCCCTCTGTTGATTGGTGTTACAAAACCGAGCCTGATGCTTCAATGAACAATAGGTCAATTCGTTATCCAAGAGGTAAAACATTAGGTGGTAGCTCTTCGATCAACGGACTACTTTATATAAGAGGACAAAGCAGAGATTATGATATTTGGCGACAATTAGGAAATACTGGTTGGGGTTGGGATGATGTTCTGCCATATTTTATAAAAGCAGAAAACCAAGAGAGAGGAAAAGATGAATTTCATGGTATTGGAGGGCCTCTATCAGTTTCTGATCAAAGAATTCAATTACCGTTATTGAATGAATTTCAAAATGCTGCAGAAGAGTTTGGTATCCCCAAAACAAAAGATTTTAACACAGGCAACAATCATGGATGTGGTTATTTTCAAGTTACCGAAAAAGATGGCTTTAGATGTAGTACATCAGTTGGATATTTAAACCCAATAAAAAATAGACAAAATTTAAAAACTATAACTAATGCTCATGTAAAAAAAATTAATTTCAAAGGTAAAACTGCAATAGGAATTGAATACTGGCGAGGTGATGAGCTTAAAAAACTTACTTGTAATAAAGAAATAATTTTATCATCAGGCTCAATAGGTTCACCTCAGATATTGCAAACTTCTGGGATAGGAAATTCTCAAAAATTAAAAAATTTAGGTATAGATGTCGTACAAGAGTTAAAAGGTGTGGGTGAAAATTTACAAGACCACTTGATGTTTAGACCTATATATAAAATTCAAGGACTTAAATCGCTAAATAAAAAGGTTAATAGTTTATTTGGAAAATTAATGATTGGTCTGGAATATGTTTTTAATCGAAGTGGACCAATGACCATGGGAGCAAGCCAAATGTGTATGTTTGCGAAAAGTGATCCCTCATTAGAATTGCCTGATCTACAATGGCACGTACAACCAATGAGTATGGACACTCTAGGAGCAACTAAAAATCATGATTTTCATGCTTTCACACCTACTGTCTCAAATATTAGACCTACAAGTAGAGGTCATGTGAATATTGTAGATAAAGATTCCAGAACATATGCAAAAATAAAAATGAATTATCTTTCAACCGATCATGATCGAATGATTGCAGCTAGAGGATTAAAACTTACAAGAAAAATTGTAATGGAATCTGAAACATTTAAAAAATATAAACCTGAGGAATATAGACCAGGTATTGACATTAATGATGATGAGGAACTTGTAAAAGCAGGTTCAGATTTTGCACAAACAATTTTTCATCCAGTTGGCACATGTAAAATGGGTCAAGATGATATGGCTGTAGTTGATGAAAAACTAAAAGTAAAAGGAATTGAAAATTTAAGAGTAATTGATGCTTCTATAATGCCAAACATTACTTCAGGTAATACTAATGCACCTACAATAATGATTGCAGAAAAAGGTGCAGATATGATACTTACCCATTGATGTTTGCTGAATTATTTACACCAGAACAATTAACTATATTAACTCAAATTATTTTAATCGATTTAGTCCTTGCAGGAGACAATGCAATAATAATTGGTATGGTTGCATCAAAATTTCCTTTAGAGCAAAGAAGAAAAATTATTATTTTTGGAATTGGTGGTGCGGTTGTTTTAAGAATTATTTTAACTTTACTGACTGCATATTTACTTCAAATAACTGGGCTAAGGCTTTTTGGAGGTTTGCTTCTTCTTTATATTGTCTACAAATTATATGTAGATGTCATTAAAGGCTCTGAAAATCATGATGATATAAAAGTTGATAATTCTAGTTTTTTCAAAGCGATTTGGACAATCCTCTTAGCAGATTTTACAATGAGCTTAGATAATGTTTTGGGAGTTGCCGGAGCAGCTGGAGATCATTATGGATTATTAGTATTTGGTTTGGTTCTATCAATTGCCTTAATGGCATTTGCAGCAACTTTAATATCAAATTGGATTAAGAAATATAAATGGATAGCTTGGGCAGGTTTGATTGCAATATTAATTGTTGCTATTGAATTGATTTACACAGATATTAAAATATTGTTTTTATAATGTATTTAAAAAATTATAATTTAAAAAATAAAACAGCAGTTGTCACTGGTGCTGGCAAAGGGATTGGAAGAGCTTGCGCAATAGCACTTGCGGAAGCTGGAGCAAATTTAATTATAATAAGTAGAACTAAAAAAGATCTAGATGAAGTTTCAAAAAAGATTAAAAAATTAAAGTCAAAATGTAAATCTTATGTATGTGACATTACAAATTATAATGAAATTAAAGAAATTATTAATAAACAACCAAAAATAGATATTTTGATTAATAATGCTGGCAATAATATTCCTGAACATTTTACAGAAGTGAAGACTAAAAACATGGAATATCTTGTAAAGATTAATACGATTGCAACTTTTAACCTTGCGCAGCTATGTGCTCTTAAGATGATTAAGTCAAAAAATAGAAAAAAAATTGGTGGTTCAATTGTCAACATGTCGTCACAGATGGGTCATGTTGGGGGTCCTATTAGAAGCGTATACAACATGACAAAATTTGGGTTAGAGGGATTAACAAAAGGTATGTCTATTGATCTTGCAAAATACAACATACGAGTAAATACAGTCTGTCCTACATTTGTAGTTACTCCAATGACAAAAAAATTTCTAAAAAGTAAAAAATTTAAAAAAGAAGTATTAGGAAATATTCCATTAGGAAAATTTGCTGAACTATCTGATGTTTCAAGTGCAGCTGTTTTTCTTGCCTCTGATGCTGCATCGATGATTACAGGAACTTCATTATTGGTTGATGGTGGATGGACTGCAAGATAATAACTAGATTATTTTTTTTAATTTTTTGTTTTATACCTACAAATTTAATAGCAATAGAATTTACCGGAAAATTTTTACAAGGACATTTTATTATTGGACAGACTGATCCAACAGCAAAAATTATAATAGATAAAAAACAAGTTAAAGTATCTGAGGATGGTTTTTTTGTTTTTGGACTAGATAGAGATAGAAAATTTGATTTAACAATTACAAAAATTCTTAATGGAAAAAAAGATAAAATAATAAAAAAAGTTCTTAAAAGGAAATATAATATTCAAAGAATAGATGGTTTAGAAGAAAGTAAAGTCACACCTCCAGAGTCTGTTTACAAAAGAATAAAAGAGGAAAATAATAAAATTGGTGAAGCGAGAGCAATTAACTCAGATTTACCTTTTTTCAAAAATCAATTTATTATGCCAGTTGAAGGTATCATTAGTGGTGTTTATGGAAGTCAGAGAATATTAAATGGTAAACCTAAATGGCCTCATTATGGAATTGATATTGCTGCCAAACAAGGAACTATGATCAAGTCATCTGGATCAGGTGTTGTTACTATGGCAGAAGATGATCTTTATTATACTGGTGGAACAATAATTATGGATCATGGTCACGGCATCTCAACTATTTATTCGCATCTTGAAAATGTAATGGTGTCTGTAGGAGATAAAATTAATCAAGGAGATATAATTGGGACTGTGGGATCAACTGGAAGATCGACTGGCCCACATTTAGATTTTAGAGTAAATTGGTTTCAGACTAGACTAGATCCTATGTCTGTAATAAATTAAATCATGCAAACATTAATTCTATTAGCTTTAGTTATTGTGATTGGGTGGATATTATTCAGACCTATTACCAAAAAAGAACTGGATAGATATAATGATAAAGACTGGCCAGACATGAATTTATGAGATCGACTGTAATTTGTATATCAATTAAACAATTCTTAATTCAAATTTGTTAAATTCATCTTTATAAATTTTATTTAGTTTTAACAAACCTTTTTTTGCAATTTTCATAGAATCTAAAATTTCTTTTTCAAAAGTATGGTGTTGCCAACGCCAAATTTGTAAATTTTTGTTTTGATTTTTTAACTTAGTAACTTTTTTTTTAAATTGATTATTCAATAGTAATTCGTTTTCATAAACTACTTCTCTACCGAATTGTGTTTGAAAATTGTTAGTTGTTAAAAAAGATGATCTTGAGTAATCACTTTTGAAATAAACATAATGACCACCATTATTGATATGATCTAAAGTGACATGAGGCCACTTATCTTCAGAAAGATTTTTAATATCATTAATCTTTAGTAAGTTTCCAACAACTTTATAATCATCACTTTTTTCTTTGCTTGAAACAATGTCTTCATAAATTTGATTAATATCATGTATATTTTGAAGTTTATAATTTTTATATTCAATATATTCAATCCCAGCTTTTCTATTATATAAAACAGAATTAATAGAATCTGAGATTGTTTTTTCATTAGAATTATCATGTATACTCATTATGTGAATATGAGCCCTATCAAGTCCACCGATACATGCACACATGCCATGTTCAAAAACCACAGACTTTCTATTTAATTCCTGATTAATGACATCTTTTATAATTTTAATAGTAAAATTTAACTCCTCTAATTCACTAGAGTGGATTTTACCAAATGATGGTAGAAAATCCTTAGAAATTAGTAAAAGATAACCAGGCGTGAAAGCGCCATAACCAGAAATAATGAAAAAATTTTTTGTATGTGCAACTAATCTATTGAATTCTTTAACTTTTGTTGGAAGAGAAGTTCGATTTTTGCATTCTTTGTAAAATTCTTCCCAAGATAAT
>CACIUF010000023.1 GCA_902589765.1 uncultured Pelagibacteraceae bacterium | reverse complement strand
ATTTAGGTGATTTAAAAGTTTCAAAGGATGAAATAATCGAAAATGTTGCAGAAAAAATTCTTACTCAAGAAAAAGCTGTAGCTGTGATCGATAGTAAAAATGAAATTGTGGGCTCTATAAACCCAACTAAAATTATTAATACAGTTTTTGGAGGAAGAAAAAATAATAATTAATTATGGAGTTTTTAAAAAAATACCCCAAAACATTTCAATGGTTTTTTTTATTAATCGTATTTTTTGCTTTATGTTTCGCTATTGAAGTTCCAGAAACATATAAATTTATCCGTGGCCAAGCAGAATTTGTAAAAGATCCAAATCAGAGTAGTTATGTGTTTTTAGGTAAAGAGGTGAGATATTATGCCTTTGATGTTTTTTGGCGGTTACCGCCATTACTAGGCTGGCTACCTATTTGGATAAACGACTCTTTATTTTTCTTAATGAATGAATGGATGCCAATAGAGGTTTGGAATGAAGATACACAAGAGTTTAAAAGTCGTCCTATAGTTTTACAAATAAGTAGAAATTTAACAGCGTTTATGACTTTCTTAATACAGCTAATAAGAGAGGTTTTATTAGGTGGACTTGAAACTATAGTGGCATTTAGCAGTTGGGATTGGATTGATAAAAATCCTTGGGCTGAACTTCCAGGATTACCGTGGACTATTGTAGCAGCAGGTGCAGCAATCCTTTCATATAAGGTGAGTGGGAAAGGTCTAGCATTGTTTGCTGGTTTAACGATGATTTATATTTCAATATTTGGTCAATGGAAACCATCTATGCAAACTCTTTCATTTATATTAGTTGCAGCACCCTTGTCGTTTATTTTTGGGTTAGGTTTAGGAATAGCAGCATTTAAAAGTAAACGTGTCGAAAAAGCTCTTTATCCAATATTATTAGTGATGCAGACTATGCCACAATATGCGGTATTAGTTCCTGCTTTAGTTCTTTTTGGAGTTGGTGATCATGCTGCAGTTATAATCACCATGGTTGTAGCTATACCACCAATGATATTACTAACCATATTAGGTTTAAGAGCAGTACCTCCAGAAGTTATTGAAGCTGGTAGAATGAGTGGATGTAACAATTGGCAATTAATGTTTAAAGTTTTAATTCCAACTGCAAGAAGAGATATTTTAATTGGTGTCAACCAAGTCATTATGGTGTGTTTTTCCATGGCAGTAATCTCAGCTTTTATTGGTGCAAAAGGTTTAGGATTTAATCTGCTATTGGCGCTAAATCAGTTAAATATAGGATTAGCACTAGAAGCAGGCTTGTGTATAAGCTTAATTGCGATTTTATTAGATAAAATGTCATTAGCTTGGGCTAATAAACAAACAGATTATTTTGGTAATCTGACATTCTTTCAAAGAAATAAAAATATCTTATTTTTTGCAGCAACTGTAATTGTTGGAATAGTACTGGCTTATATTGGAACCTTTTTATTTAAAGGTAGTTTTAATTATCTATTTGAAGTTCCACATAATAAAGGAATATCGACTGCTGATTTTTGGAATAAAGGGGTTGATTGGATTTTTGATACTTTTTTTGTTTATATTAAAGCATTTAATACTTGGCTCATTCAAGAGGTGCTTCAACCAATGAGGGCTTTATATTTAAGGATGCCAGCTGTAGCAACTATAGTTTTAGTTGTTGGTGCGGGATATCTCATTGGCGGAATTCGTTCAGCTTTAGTTGTTTGTGGATTGACACTATTTATTGCCTTAAGTCCTTGGTGGGATAGGGCTTTAGTAACGACTTATATGGCAACATTTGGAGTAATTGTCTCTTGTACTATTGGATTTACAGTTGGAACATTATGTTTTCAAAATAAACGCTCTGCTAATTTCATGTTAGGAGTATGTGATATTTTTCAAACATTCCCATCATTTGTTTATCTAATTCCAGTGATGATGTTATTTGGTATTACGGATACATCTGTTTTAATAGCTGTTATAGTTTATGCAACAATACCTGCTACTAGATACACCATCGAGGGATTGAGGAGTGTTCCTGCTGGTTTACACGATGCTGCAACCATGTCTGGTGTCAATAAATTTCAAAGATTAACAAAGATAGAATTTCCTTTAGCTTTTCCTCACATGATGCTTGGTATAAATCAAACAATTGTATTTGCTTTATTCATGGTAATTATTGGAGCTTTCATTGGCACTGAAGATTTAGGACAATATATATTAAAAGCACTATCAGATAAAAAAGGTGCTGGGATTGGGTTAACACTTGGTATTTGTGTAGCTTTTATAGCTCTTATATTTGATAATCTGATTAGATCTTGGGTTGAAAAAAGAAAAAAACACCTAGGTATTGATTAAAACTTAATTATTTATTCAAAAAAGTTTTTAAAGTATCATCCATTGCTTTTGCCCAAGGCGTGTGGTGAACCGGTGCAACAGATCCTGTTACCGGGGATGAGAAAGATTTATCTCTATATGTTGATATGTCTTCAACTTTATGATGTTCCCATTCTTTAAAATGTTTTCTTATTAATTCAAAATCAATTTTAGGATAATCAGACATTTCATGTAACTCCTTGGTATACTCTGTTTGAAAATCAATCATTTGATCAGGATTTTCAAGTTTTTCTTCCATTGCAACCCATTTGTTTATGTCATTTTCAATTTCTTTACTATCAGGCATTTTTATTTTACCCATAACTACATCACGAGCATACCAAGCTTGGCAATCGAACATATTAAATGTATGAAATTGGTCCTGCATGCCAAGATACATTAGTTTATGATTATCTTGCCAGACTACACCTTTGTATAATTTAGGTGGATAGAGTCTATTTCTTGTTTTCAGTTGTAAGTTTTCCTCTAAAAATGGAAAATGGTGCAAGTATCCTGTACATAAAATTATAACGTCGGTTTCTTGTTCAGTACCATCTTTAAAGATAGCTTTCTTTCCATCTAGTCTATCTAGGTAATGAACTTCTTTCATACCTTTAGGCCATTTGAATCCCATTGGGTTGTGTCTATATCCAATAGTTACACTTTTTGCTCCATACTTATTACATTGAAGCGCAATATCTTCAGCTGAATAACTACTGCCTAATACAACAATATTTTTACCTCTAAACTCTTCTGCGTCTCTAAAGTCGTGGGAGTGCATAATTCTTCCTGGGAATGATTTCATTCCATCATACTCAGGAATAAATGGAACAGAAAAATGACCAGTTGAGACAATTACAAAATCGAAATTTTCTTTTAAAATTTTATCATTTACTTTGTCCTGATAACTAATTTCAAATTTTTCATTTTTAAAGATTGTATTAATGACCCTTGTATTAAATTTAACTTTATTTTTTAAATTTCCACTTTTAGCTCTTCCAACTATATAGTCGTATAGTACCTCCCTTGGAGGAAATGATGGAATTGCTTTGCCAAAATGTTTATCAAAAGAATAGTCAGCAAACTCTAAACATTCCTTGGGTCCATTAGACCAAAGATATCTATACATACTATTTGGAACTGGATCTCCATACTGATCAGAACCTGTTCGCCAACTATAATTCCAGAGACCACCCCAATCTTCCTGTTTTTCAAAACAAATCACTTCTGGAATTTTTTCACCTTTTTTTTCTGCTTGCTCAAATGCTCTTAACATTGATAAGCCACATGGACCTGCACCGATAATAGCTACTTTACTCATAAGATTTAATAAAAATTAAGTTTATTTTACTAACAAAATATTAAAATTTAAAATAAAATAATGACTTAATATGAAAATTGACATAGAAAATTTTCACGTATGTGTTGCATTTTAAATTTTCGTTTAATTAATATTTTTGAATTTAAATCAATATGAAAAAATTTTTAATAATTGGAGGAGGGGCCATGGGATCTGCTTTTACAATCCCCTGCCTGGAAAATAAGAATGATGTTGTAATTACTGAGCCTTATTCAAAAAAATTCATAAAAGAATTATCCTCAAAAAGAAAATACCATTCTGCATTAAAAATGAATTTGCCAAAAAAACTTAAATTTCGAAAATTTTCTGGTGATTTATTAAAAGAAAAATTTGATTTAATAGTAATTGCTTTAAGTTTACCTGGAATAGACTTTATTGGTAAGGAGTTGAAGAAAAATAATATTAATACACCTTTGCTGGTTCTTACTAAAGGGTTAAAATATATATCTAGGAGTAAGAAAATTTTTACTATTTCTGAAAAACTTCAAAAAGTTTCTGGGATTAAAAATATTTCAGTTTTAAAAGGTCCATGCTTAGCAAAAGAATTAGCAAGAAAACATCAAACAAGTGTAATAATTGCAAATAAAAATATAAATTTTGCAAAAAAAATAGGAAAAAGAATTTCTACAAAATATTATTTAAATGAATTCTCGAAAGATATTATTGGTGTTGAAGTCTGCTCAGCAATTAAAAATATATATGCAATGATTATAGGTGCTGGTCAAAGTCTAAATACGTCATCAAGTTTATTTCAAAGATCAATTAATGAAATGAAATATTTAACAAAATATTTTAAAGGAAAAGAAACAAGTACACTAGGGCTTGCTGGTGTGGGTGATTTATATGTTAGCGCTGCGGGTGGTAGAAATAGTAAAATGGGCAGTTACTTAGGAAAAGGATATACATTTAAAAATGCAAAAAAAAGATTTATGCCTAATGACACTGTTGAAGGAGAACAGTTAGTTAGAGAAATTGCCCCATATGTTATGAGAAAAATTAATAAGAAAAAAATTCCTTTAATGATTAGTTTATTTAAAGCAATATTGAATAATAAAAAACTTACAGTCACTTAAAAAAATATGAAATCTAATTGGAATTATCCAACAACAGTTTGGGTAGGCAAAGATAGGGTTAAAGATTTAGGAGAAGCTTGTCATAATTTAAAGGTTAACAACCCATTATTTGTTACTGACAAAGATTTAGTAAATCTTCCATTTATTAAGGAGGTGATTAGTGAAATTAAAAAAAAGTTAAAAAAATTAATATTATTTTCAAATTTTACAGGAAATCCATTTGGTGAGAATGTTGACGAGGGTGTGAAAGAATTTAAACAGAATGATTGTGATGGTGTAATTACGATTGGTGGAGGAAGTGCAATTGATGTTGGGAAAGCTATAGCTTTTATGTCAGGTCAAAGTAGACCCATTTGGGATTTTGAGGATGTTGGAGATTATTGGAAAAGAGCTAATGATAAAAATATTTTTCCAATAATTGCAATTCCAACTACTGCAGGAACAGGATCTGAAACTGGTCGAGCATCTGCAATCATCAATAAAAAAACGGGTGTTAAAAAAATTATATTTCATCCAAAAATTTTACCTTCAATTGTTATTCTTGACCCAAAATTGACTATTGAGCTTTCTCCAAGGTTAACTGCTGCAACAGGGATGGATGCCTTAGCTCACAATCTTGAGGCATACTGTGCACCAAACTTTCATCCTATGGCAGATGGTATTGCTCTGGAGGGAATGAAACTTATTAAAAATTCTCTTGTTGTTGCATACCAAGATGGAAAAAATATTGAAGCTAGACAAAATCTTTTAGCAGCTTCGTCAATGGGTTCAACAGCTTTTCAAAAGGGATTAGGTGCAATTCATTCATTGAGCCATCCTGTTAATGCTCAATATAATATTCATCATGGATTGAGTAATGCAATTTTTATGCCGTATGTATTAACTTTTAATAAATCTACTATAGAAAAAAAAATTATCTCAATTTGCGATTATTTGGATTTAGATAAAAATTTTGAAAGTTTTTTATCGTGGATTTTGAATTTAAGAAAAGATTTGGCAATCCCGCATAAACTATCTGAAATTATGGATTGTTCCAAAATAGATTTAAATAAATTATCTCTAATGGCTTTAGAAGATCCATCTACTAGTGGTAATCCAAAAAAAATCAATCAAGAGGATCTTAAACTGATGTATCAGCATAGCATTTCAGGAGAATTGTTTGAATGAAAAAAATATTAATTGTAGAGGGAAACTTAAGAGAAGAAAATGAGAGCTTTTCAGAAAATGGTATTCAAACACATACAGAAAGCTTAAAGGACAGCTTAAGCCACTTTACTGATGAACTTTCATTTGATGTTGTTAACCCCTCTTCAGATCAAAATATTCAATTAATATCAGATCAACTCGAGCACTATGATGGTCTTATTTGGGGTGGAAGTAGTTTAAATATTTATAATGATACTCCAGAAATTAGAAGGCAAATTGAATTTATGAAAAATTGTCAAAATAAAGTAGGGAAAATTTTGGCAATTTGTTGGGGCATGCAAGTAGCAGTCACAGCAGCAGGTGGCCAAGTCAAAAAGGCTGATAACTCACATATTGGTATAGCAAATGAAATAGAGATAAACAAAAATGGAATAAAACATCCTCTTTATAAAAATAAAGATAAAAAATTTAATTCCCCAGCATTCAATTTTGATGAGGTGGTAAAAATACCTGATAAAGGAATTTGTTTAGCCTCAAATAAGATTAATAAAGTTCAAGGTTTATATTTTGAGGTTAATAAGACAAAAATTTGGGGACTACAATATCATCCAGAAATAACTTATGAAAAAATGATTAATCTTATTGAGTTCAGAAAAGAAAGGTTAATTGAAAGTAGAAAAGTATTTAAAGATGATGCAGAAGTTGAAAAACACATTGCTTTTATCAAAAAAGAAATTTCAGTTTCAGATAAAGAAAAGAGAATGTTAGAGCTTAAAAATTGGCTTAACGAATTAAATTAAAATAACCCTTCGATTTCACCTTTTTTATTAAGTTTAATAGAGTCTGCTGCTGGTACTCTTGGTAATCCAGGCATTGTCATTATTGCTCCACAGACAACAACTATAAATTCAGCTCCTGAGGAAAGCCTTATTTCTCTAATTGGTAATGAGTAACCTGTAGGTGCACCTTTGAGATTAGGATCAGTTGAAAAACTGTACTGAGTTTTAGCTACACAAATTGGTAATTCTCCATAACCTGCTTCTTCAAAACTTTTAAGTTGATCTCTAATTTTTGTATCAGCAATAACTTCATCGGCTCTGTAAATTTCTTTTGCGATTGTTTCAATTTTTTTAAACAATGGTGTCTTGCTTTCGTATAAAAATTTGAATTTATTTTCATTTTTTTCACATAAACCAGCAACATGTGAAGCTAATTCTTTTGTACCTTCTCCTCCATTTGCCCAGTGGGTACAAAGACTTGCCTTTATTCCTAATTTATTACAAAAATCAACTAAAGCTTTTACCTCATCGTCAGTGTCTTTTATAAAATGATTTACAGCTATCGCTACAGGAAGACCAAATTTTTTTACATTTTCAACATGTCTTTCAAGGTTGACCAAACCTTTTTTTAGTGCTTCAACGTTTTCATTTTTAAGATCATCTTTGGCTACACCACCATGCATTTTTAATGCTCTAATTGTAGCAACAATAACCACACAACTTGGTTTTAAATCAGATTTTCTACATTTAATATCTAGAAATTTTTCAGCACCAAGATCTGCACCAAACCCAGCTTCAGTTACCACATAGTCAGCTAATTTAAGTCCGGCTTTAGTTGCGATTACAGAATTACAACCATGTGCAATATTAGCAAAAGGCCCGCCATGAATTATTGCAGGATTATTTTCTAATGTTTGAGTTATGTTTGGTCTTATAGCTTCTTTTAACAAAACAGTCATAGGTCCCTGTGCTTTTAAATCTTTAGCATATATTGGTTTTTTCTCTCTTGTGTAAGCAACAGTAATATTTCCAATTCTATTTTCTAAATCTTCCAAATTATTAGCCAAGCAAAAGATAGCCATTATTTCTGAAGCAACTGTAATATCAAAACCATCTTCTCTTGGGAATCCATTAGCGACACCACCAAGATTAATATTAATTGATCTTAACGCCCTATCATTCATATCTAAAACTCTTTTCCAAACAATTCTTCTTACATCTATATTAAGTTTATTTCCCCAATAGATATGATTGTCTATCAATGCAGATAAAAGATTATGTGCAGATGTAATTGCATGAAAGTCACCAGTGAAATGAAGATTAATTTGTTCCATAGGAACAACTTGAGCATAGCCACCACCAGCAGCTCCACCTTTCATTCCAAAAGATGGACCTAAACTTGGTTCTCTTAAACAGACGATAGATTTTTTTCCGATTTTATTAAGACCATCATTTAGACCTACAGAGGTTGTGGTCTTTCCTTCTCCTGCTGGAGTAGGAGTTATAGCAGTCACTAAAATTAATTTTCCCTCTTTTTTACTCTTGAGACTATCAAGGTATTCTAAATTTATTTTTGCGATGTGACGCCCCATGGGGCTGAAGGCAGAACTTTCATCAGGAACATTTATTTTTGCTAAAATGTCTTTGATTGGTTGCATTTTAGCTTCTCTTGCAATTTGAATGTCTGATTTTATTTCACTCATAAAATTCTTTAAATATACAAAAACTGCTCGATTAGTATCTCTTTTTAAGAGCTTTGGAAATATCTAAAAATTATATATAAAAAAAATAGGAACTATTTATATTCATTATTATAAAATTTAATCATGCAAAAATATTCAGTATTTAGCCTAATCAAGAATGCTTTTTCTAATCATGAAAAATGGGATTTGGCATGGAAAGATCCTACACCTAAAAAAGAATACGATGTTGTAATTATTGGTGGTGGTGGCCACGGGTTAGCTACTGCTTACTATTTAGCTAAAGAGCATCAAATAACTAATGTGGCAGTTATTGAAAAAGGATGGATCGGTGGAGGAAATATAGGAAGAAACACCACAATTATCAGATCAAATTTTATGTATGATGATAATGCTAGGTTCAATGAATTTGGAATGAAGCTGTGGAGAAACATGAGTCAGGAATTAAATTTTAATGTCATGTTTTCACCAAGAGGAATAATAAATTTAGCTCATTCAGATGCACAAATGAATGCTTATGCTCGTCGAGGAAACTCTATGAGATTAAATGGAATAGATGCTGTTCTACTTAATAGGGAAGAAGTTAAAAAGATTATACCTATGGCTGATTTTTCTGAAGATGTTAGGTACCCAATTTTTGGAGGCTTAGCACAACCAAGTGCTGGTACTGCTAGACATGATGCGGTCGCATGGGGTTATGCTAGACAAGCTGACTCAATGGGTGTCGATATAATTCAAAATTGTGAAGTAACAGGATTTGATATTGAGGCAGGAAAAATAACAGGCTTGAGAACATCTAGAGGAGATATTAAATCAAAAAAAATTGGATTGTGTGTAGCCGGCAGCACAAATGTTTTAGCTGAAAAACTTAATATGACACTTCCTATAGAAACTCATTTATTACAAGCTTGTGTTTCTGAGCCAGTGAAACCAGTTTTAGATGGAGTAGTAACCTTTGGTGCTGGGCATTTTTATATTAGTCAATCAGATAAAGGTGAGATGGTTATGGGTGGAGATCTTGATGGATATAATAGTTATGCACAAAAAGGTAATCTTCCAACTATACAACATGTCTTAACCGGAGGTGTTGCTTTATTTCCATTCTTAAGTCGATTGAAAATGTTAAGAACTTGGGGAGGAATTATGGATATGTCAATGGATGGCTCACCTATTATTGATAAAACTCATATCGATGGATTATATTTAAATTGTGGTTGGTGTTATGGAGGCTTCAAATCGGTTCCATCTTCTGGGTGGACATTTGCACATACAATCGCACAAGATAGAGTTCATGAATTAAATGAGGGATTTAGTCTAAATAGATTTTCTAAAGGTTACTTGTTAGATGAGAAGGGCCTTGGAACAAAAACTTGGATTTCATAAATGTTAAATATTAAGTGTCCTTACTGTGGGGACAGGTCTCAAAAAGAATTTGCCTACGGAGGTGATGGAACAATTACTAGACCAAAACTTAATCAAGAAATAAGTGATGAAGAATGGGATAATTTTGTTTATCTAAGAAAAAGTCCGAGAGGAAAACATATTGAATTGTGGCATCATATTGCTGGATGCAGACAATGGTTTAAAGTTGAGAGAGATACAACTACTCACGAAATTTTTAGAACTTTTAAACCAGAGGAATAATTTGATGTCACAAAATTTTAGACTAAATACTGGTGGCTTAATCAATAGAGATAAACCTATTAAATTTAAATTTAATGGAAAAAAATATATCGGTTATGAAGGTGATACGCTGGCATCAGCACTACTTGCCAATGGCATACATTTAATTGGACGAAGCTTTAAATATCATCGTCCAAGAGGGTTTTTTGGTGCAGGAGTTGATGAACCAAATGCAAAAATGCAAGTTGAGATTAATGGTTGCTCAGAACCAAATATTAACGCAACTGAAATAGAACTAGTAAATGGTTTATCAGCAACTAGTCAAAATTGTTGGCCATCAGTAAATTTTGATATTGGTGCAATAAATAATTTCTTAAATCGTTTTTTTCCTGCTGGTTTTTATTACAAAACTTTTATGTGGCCTAAAAGTTTTTGGTACAGAGTGTATGAGCCTTTTATTCGAAAAGCAGCAGGATTAGGAATTGCTTCTCTAGAAAAAGATAAAGAGAGATATGAGCATAAATATGAATATTGTGACTTATTAGTTACTGGCTCTGGACCTGCTGGTTTAGCAAGTGCTTATGCGGCTGCCAAAAACGGAGCAAAAGTAATATTAGCAGAGGATAAACCTAGATATGGAGGTACGCTTTTAACAGATGACGTTACGATAGATAACTTGTCCGGAAAAGATTGGTCAGAAAAAATTATATCTGAATTAAAAGAGATGCCTAATGTTATTGTTAAAAATAGATCTCAAGTTTTTGGATACTATGATCATAATATGATGGTAATGTTTGAAAGAACAGGAGATCATTTAGAAAAAAAACCTAAGTACACACCTAGACAAAGACTTTGGTATATTAGAGCAAAAGAAGTATTGCTATCAACAGGATCTATTGAAAGACCAATTGTTTTTGGAAATAATGATACACCTGGAGTTTTTCTCTCAGCTGCTGCAAAAGAATATATGAAAGTTTTTGGTGTTCTAATTGGTAAAAAACCAATTATTTTCACTAATAATGATAGTGGTTATGAAACAGCTATCGAGTTTAAAAAGAATGGTGTTAATCCAATTGTTTTGGATACTAGAGAGGATCAAAACTCTGAGTTAATTAATGAAGCTAAAGATTTAGATATTAAGATAAAGTTTTCTTATGCGGTGATAGTTGCTCATGGATATAAAAAAGTAAAATCAGCAACAATTGGAAAATTAAATAAAGAGAAGATAGATTTTGAAAATATAGAACAAATAGATTGTGATTCTATTTGTGTATCTGGATTTTGGACACCCACTGTTCATTTAGCATCTCAATCAGGTAATAAACTGAAATTTAACGACTCGATAGATGCTTTTGTACCTGACAAATCAAAACAAAATGAACATTCTTTAGGTGCTGCTAATGGAACATTTACATTACAAGATACCTTAAAAAACAGTTTTAATACTGGGTCAGAAGTTTCTAAAAGCATAACTAAAAAAGATGAAAAAATACAAATTCCTAATACTAATGAACGAAAATATAGTGCTCATGATAAATTTTGGTGTTCTCCACTCCCTAAAGGTAAAAATTATAAACGATTTGTAGATTTCCAAAATGACGTAGCAGTTTCTGATATAGAGGTTGCTTTAAGAGAGGGGTATAGATCAATCGAACATGTTAAGAGATACACAACACTAGGAATGGCAACGGATCAAGGAAGGACAAGTAATTTAAATGGATTACAATTAGTTGCAAACGTTGAAAAAAAAATTGTTCCTCAAGTAGGTCACACTACCTTTAGACCCCCTTTTACACCAGTCACTATCGGTACAATAGTTGGAAGGGAGATAGGAAAAGAATATATGCCTACAAGAAAAACACCAATGCACCATTGGCATGAAAAAAATAATGCTGTCTGGGTAGATGCTGGTGCTTGGAAAAGACCAAGATACTACAAAAGAGGAAATGAAAATTTATTTGAAGCA
>CACIUF010000022.1 GCA_902589765.1 uncultured Pelagibacteraceae bacterium | reverse complement strand
TGCGCGACATCAAAAAAAAGTACAGGCCAAATGCAAGGAGATGTTTACACTGGAACTGATACAGTTGAATATTTAGCTTCAGGTGTTCCTGACAGAGTTTTCTTTGCAACTAATGAGTCGGTTTTAACTACTGCATCAAGAGAAACTTTGAGAAAACAAGCGGCATGGTTAAGAAAAAATTCTGACATTACAATCGTGCTTGAAGGACATGCTGACGAAAGAGGAACAAGAGAATATAACTTAGCATTAGGGGAAAGAAGAGCTAATGCTGCTAAAGATTATTTAATGACTTATGGGATTTCCTCTAACAGAATTTCAGTTTTAAGTTATGGAAAAGAAAGACCAGTTGACTCTGGTTCTAATCCTTTGGCTTGGTCGAAAAACAGAAGATCTGTTACAGTAAAAGCAAATTAATTTTAAAAAATTTAAGACCCTTAATTAATTCAATTAGTTAGGGGTCTTTTTTTTGCCATTATTTTAATCATAAGATTATTTTAATGCGACACATTTTAAGAAAATTTAAAATTATTACACTTTGTTTAAGTAATTTTTTTTTGGTAACTTATTCTTACGCTGACAATCATAATATTTATGAAATATTAGATCAACTTCAGAAAGATATAAAGACTCTGGAAAAAGCAGTATACTCAGGATCAATAGAATTAAATAGTGATAGCTCTGTAAATTTAAATTCAAATTTAGATAATAATTCAGAAGATGTTCTTACAAGACATTTATTAAAACTTTCAGAAATTGAAAACCAATTTCAGGAACTTACAAATAAGTTTGAGGAAATAAATTTTAAGTTAGACAAACTATCCAGCAGGATGTCAAAAGTACAGGCAGATAATCAAATAAGATTTCAGGACTTAGAAAATGTTGTGTCTTCTGATGCAACTACAAATAAATTAACAAAAAAAACAAATAATGAGCAAATGGAAGTTTTACCTGGAAGTTCTCAACCTCAAGATTTGGGATCGATATCATATAAAGATACAGCGACAAATGAAACATCACAAAAAACAAATTCTGTAGACTCAACAGCATTGGTAGTAACCGAAACTTTTCAAGCTGAAGAAAAAATTCTTCCAAATGAATCTCCCGATAAACAATATCAGTTTGCTACAAGCTTTTTAAAAGTTGGTGATTATTCAACTGCTGAAAGAGCATTCAGAGAGTTCGTTGACACAAATCCTGAACATAATCTAGCTGGGAATGCTCAATATTGGTATGCAGAAACTTTTAGGATACGACAACTGTATACGGATGCAGCCTCAGCATATTTAGAAGGTTATCAGAGATACCCTAAAGGTGAAAAAGCACCTATAAACTTATTAAAGCTTGGTGTATCAATGGTACAAATTGGAGAAAAAGATCAAGGTTGCAAAATGATCAATGGTGTTGAAGAACAATATCCAGAGGCAAATCAATCTGTGATACAAAAAGCTAAATATGAGTCTCAGAAATTCGAATGCAACAACCAAAATTCCTAAATTTTTAAGAGATAACTTAAATAATAAAAGAATAAATAAGATTTATAAAAAATTTGAGATCTCTTTAAATTTAGATGAAAGCTTTGCAGTTGCAGTCTCAGGTGGTCCAGATAGTCTTGCTTTAGCCTTTTTATCTAAAATTTATGCAATAAAAAAGAATTTAAAATCAAAGTTTTATATTATCGACCATAAACTGAGACATGAGTCTACAAAAGAGGCTAAATTTGTTTTAAATTTGCTTAAAAAAAACTTTATAAAATCAGAAATATTAACTTGGAAAGGAAAGAAACCAAAGAAAAGCACCCAATCAATTGCTAGGACAAAAAGATATGAAATACTTTTTAAGAAATGTAATCAATTAAAAATCAAAGATATTTTAATAGGGCATCATGAGGATGATTTAATTGAAAATTTCTTTATAAGACTTCTGAGAGGTAGTGGAATAAAAGGTCTCACATCTCTAGACATAAAGGCAACAATAAAAGAAAAGAACATATTAAGACCTTTAATTGATATAAAAAAAGAGGATTTAATTTTTATTTCAAAAAAAGTTTTTAATTTTTATGTAGAAGATCCAACAAACCATGATGAAAAATATCAAAGAGTTCGAGTAAGAAAATTAATGAAAAATCTTGAAAGAGATGGTTTAGATAAAAATAAATTAAAAAAAACGATTAAAAATTTAAAATATGCAAACAAGGTAATTGAGTTTTATGTTGATAAAAATTTAAGAGAAAATACCTCTTTTTTAAATAATAAAAAAAGATTAGTTATTAACAGTGATTTTTTTCTCCAACCCCAAGAAGTTACTTTTAGAGCCTTTTCAGAATCATTAAAGTTAATTGGTGAAAAATATTATTCTGTAAGAGGAAAAAAATTAGAAAAAATTATGCGGGAAGTTGAAAATAATCGATTGAAAAGAGCTACATTAGGTGGTTGTATTATTGAAAAGGTCAATCAATCAATAATTATCTCTAAAGAGCCCTAAAATAATGCCACTATACACAAAATGCCACTTGTTAAATTGATAATAATTCTTATTTTAGGTCTATGAATATGAAAAACATTGCAATGTGGGCTATCATAGTTTTTTTAACTATTGGTCTTTATAATATGTTTAAAAATCCCCAAACAAATATTAGAGGTGGGGACAAGGTTATATTCTCGGAATTCTTGACATCTGTCGAAAATGGAGAAGTTCTAAAAGTAGAAATCCAAGGTAACAACATTAAAGGTGTGTATTCGAATGGAAACTCATTTTCAACTTATTCTCCTAACGATCCAAATTTAATCGAAAAACTTTCTGAAAAAGGAGTGAGTATTTCAGCTGCACCTATAGAAGAAAAAATGCCATCATTATTTGGTGTCCTGCTTTCATGGTTTCCCATGTTGTTATTAATTGCCGTTTGGATTTTTTTCATGAGACAAATGCAAGGTGGAAAAGGCGGAGCTATGGGTTTTGGAAGATCCAAAGCAAAAATGATGAATGAACTTAAGGGTAAAGTTACATTTAATGACGTTGCAGGTGTAGAAGAAGCAAAGGAAGAAGTTGAAGAAATTGTAGAATTTTTAAAAGATCCAAGAAAATTTAGTAGACTTGGAGGAAAAATACCTAGAGGTGCTTTATTGGTCGGTCCACCAGGCACTGGTAAAACTTTATTAGCTAGAGCAATAGCAGGTGAAGCTGGAGTACCATTTTTTACGATCTCAGGTTCAGATTTTGTTGAAATGTTTGTAGGAGTTGGTGCTTCTAGAGTAAGAGATATGTTTGAACAAGGAAAAAAAAATTCCCCTTGTATAATTTTCATAGATGAAATTGATGCTGTTGGAAGAAGTAGGGGTGCTGGTTTAGGTGGTGGAAATGATGAGCGAGAACAAACTCTTAACCAGCTTTTAGTTGAGATGGATGGTTTTGATACTAATGAAGGAGTAATAATTATTGCTGCAACAAACAGACCAGATGTTTTAGATCCCGCTTTATTAAGACCAGGTAGGTTTGATAGACAAGTAGTTGTATCCAATCCTGACATAATTGGACGAGAAAAAATTTTAAAGGTTCATGTTAAAAAAATAAAAATGGCACCGGATGTTAATTTAAGAACTATTGCGAGAGGTACACCTGGTTTTTCTGGTGCGGATCTAGCTAATTTGGTTAATGAGTCAGCTTTATTGGCTGCTAGAAAAAATAAGAGAATTGTTACACTAAATGAGTTTGAGGAAGCAAAAGATAAAGTAATGATGGGAGCTGAGAGACGTTCGATGGTGATGACAGAAGATGAAAAAAAATTAACAGCTTATCATGAAGGGGGTCATGCGTTGGTATCTTTCAATATGCCAAGTTATGATCCTATACATAAAGCAACTATAATTCCTAGGGGCAGAGCATTAGGTATGGTTATGAATTTGCCAGAAAGAGATAAACATGGTCATTCTATAAAATATTTAAAAGCAAGGTTGGCAGTTTGTTTTGGTGGAAGAGTTGCTGAAGAAGTAATTTTTGGAAAAGATAATATATCAACAGGAGCAGGTGGAGGTAGCGGATCAGATATAAATCAAGCTACGCAACTTGCCAGAGCCATGGTAACTAAGTATGGAATGAGCGAAGAAATGGGACCCGTTGAATATGGCGAAAATCAAGAAGAGGTTTTTTTAGGAAGATCAGTAACACAAACACAGTCAGTCTCTGAGGAAGTAGCACAAAAAATAGACAAAGAAATCAGAAAGCTTATAGATGAGGGTTATAATACTGCAAAAAAAATTTTGACTGAAAAAGTTGAAGATTTACATAAAATTGCTAAAGCTCTTATGACTTATGAGACATTAACTGGTGAAGAAATTGAAAATATAATCAATAAAAATATATACCCAGCAGACAAACAAGACTTAAAAGTAGAAGATGATAAAGGGTCAGCAATGGGTGCTCTAGGCCTAAAACCAAAAATTGTTCATTAGACTGAATGTCTAGACATTACACTAGAGTGTGTAATTTCTATTATGGTGCAAAATCTAAATTATTAGTTAAGAAAAAAAAGACATTACCACTTCATAATAATCCTGAAATTTCTTTTGACAAAATAGAAATAATAACAAGAAATTCAGAAAAATTAATTTCTTTAAATGAAGTGAACAAATTACATGTAAATTTAAAGACAAAAGTAAAAAAAGATCTAAGATTAATTACAAAAAAAAAAAATATTAAAAATTTAAATTTTCAAAATATTCCTCAAATAATGGGTATTTTGAATATTACTCCAGACAGTTTTTCAGATGGTGGAAAATTTTTTAATTATGCATCAGCCAAAAAACAATTAAATTTTCTTTTAAATTCTGGCGCAAACCTTGTTGATATTGGAGCGGAGTCCACTAAACCTGGATCTAAAGCTGTTAAATCAAAAATAGAATGGAATAGACTCAAAAATATTTTAAAATTAATTGATAAAAAAAATTTTATATCTCTAGATACTAGAAAATCAGAAATCATGGAAAAGGGAATCAAACTAGGAGTAAAATTAATTAATGATGTTTCTGGTCTTAATTTTGATAAAAACTCAATCAAGATTTTAAAAAAGTATAATATACCTTTCGTACTCCAACACTCACTTGGTAATCCTGACGTAATGCAAAAAAATCCAAAATATAAAAATGTATTATTAGATATTTACGATTTTTTTGAGGAAAAATTAAATAATTTACGCCAAAATGGAATTAATCATAATAATATAATCTTAGACCCTGGTATAGGTTTTGGAAAAAATTTGAAACATAATATGACGATTATTAAAAATATATCAATTTACCATTCTTTGGGTTTGCCTATACTGCTTGGTATTTCTAGAAAAAGATTTATAAAAGATTTATCTGAAAATAATGATAGCTCGTTAAGAATTGGAGGAACAATAAGTAGCAGTATTTTTGCAATGTTACAGGGTGTACAAATGTTGAGAGTTCATGATGTCAACGAAGTTAATCAAGCTGTAAAAGTTTTCAAAGCACTAATAAATAATTAATGAAGTATTTTGGTACCGATGGAATTAGAGGGCAGGTAAATAGTGGGAACATTAATGGAGATATGTTCTTTAAGTTTGGATTAGCAGCAGGAAAATATTTCACAAATTTAAAAAAAAGAAAACAAACAGCAATTATTGCTAAAGATACTAGACTTTCAGGATACGCATTAGAACCTGCACTAGTTTCTGGTTTAGCTTCTGCAGGAATGCACGTTTATACACTGGGTCCATTGCCGACTAATGGCCTTGCAATGTTGACAAAATCAATGAACGCAAATCTTGGTATTATGATCACTGCTTCGCACAATTTATTTTATGATAATGGTTTAAAGTTATTCGGTCCTGATGGATTAAAACTATCTGATAAAATTCAAAAAAAAATTGAAAATTTAATAGATAGCAAAGTTCAAAAACACTTATCAAATCCAAAAAAATTAGGAAGGGTTAAAAGATTAGAGATTGGAACTGATGAATATATTAAAATTTGCAAAAAAAAGTTATCGAGAAACTTTAAATTAAATAATTTGAAAGTAGTTCTAGATTGTGCAAATGGAGCTGGATATAAATCTGCACCAAAATTAATCAGATCACTTGGAGCAAAATTAAAAGTTATAGGCAATAAACCAAATGGGTTTAATATTAATAAAAATTGTGGTTCAACTTTTCCAGAAAATCTTCAAAGAAATGTTAAAAAATTCAAAGCAGATTTGGGCATATCTTTAGATGGAGATGCTGACAGAATAATAATGTGTGATGAAAAAGGATCTATAATTGATGGTGATCAAATTATCGCTGCATTAGCTTTACAATGGAAAAAGAGAAAAATTCTCAAAGGAGGCGTTGTAGGGACCTTAATGTCAAACTATGGTTTAGAAAAATTTTTAAAAGAAAAAAATATTAAATTTTTAAGAGCTAATGTTGGGGACAGATATGTTAAGGAATTAATGCAAAAGAAAAAATTCAATTTAGGAGGAGAACAATCGGGTCATATTATTTTAGGAAAATTTGCAACAACTGGCGATGGTGTGCTTGTAGCTTTAGAGATTATTAAATCAATGAACAGAAAAACTAAAGCTAGTGATTTTTTTAATGTCTTTAAAAAAATTCCACAAATTTTAGAAAATATAAAAATAAAAGATGATAAAATACTTAAAAATCACTCTGTTAAAAGATCCATTAAAATTGCAAAAAAATTAATTAAAAATCAAGGTCGAATTCTTGTAAGAAAATCAGGTACTGAACCAAAGATAAGAATAATGGGTGAGAGTGAAAATAAAATTTTGCTTAAAAAATGTATAAAAATAATTTCAAAAGAATTTAAATAAATTGAGATTAAAGTCTAAAATTTTGATAATCGCTGGATCAGACTCATCTGGTGGGGCTGGTATACAGGCAGATATCAAAACTGTCACTAGTCTTGGCTCTTATGCAATGACTGCTCTTACAGCAGTGACTGTTCAAAATACAATGGGTGTTAAATCAGTTATTTCAATACCAACTAATGAAGTAAAAAATCAAATTATTTATTCATCAAGAGATATAAGACCTGATGCCATTAAAATAGGTATGCTTCACTCTACTGAAGTGGTCGAAAAAGTAGCTCAGGCTTTGAAGATATTAAAAGTAAAAAAAATTGTTTTAGACCCTGTAATGGTTGCAAAGGGCGGTGCTAAATTAATTGATAGTAAAGCAATAAAAACTTTAAAAAAAAAGCTATTAAAAAATATTTTTTTGATCACACCAAACATTCCAGAGGCAGAAATTTTAACAGAGACTAGTATTAAAAACAAAGAGGATATGATTTTTGCAGCAAATAAATTAATAGATTTAGGAGCTAAAAATGTATTGTTGAAGGGTGGCCATTTAAAATCAAAAAAAGTAATAGATTTATATCTAAGCAAATCTAATTTTAAAGTCTTTACAAGTTTAAGGCATAGAACAAAAAATACCCATGGTACAGGATGTACATTATCTAGTGCGATAGCAACTTTTCTTTCATGTGGAAAAAGTATTAAGAGCGCTTGTGCGTTGGGAATTAAATATGTAAATTCTGCGATACTGACAAATCCAAACTATGGAAAAGGACATGGTCCCATAAATCATCTTAATTCAATGAAAATAAAACAAAAATTTAATTAATGAAAAATATTGTTGTTGTTGGTTCTCAATGGGGAGATGAGGGAAAAGGCAAGATAGTTGATTGGTTATCTGAACAAGCTGATGTTGTGGTTAGATTTCAAGGTGGTCACAATGCGGGCCATACTCTTGTAATAAATGGTGTCACTTATAAACTTCGACTACTACCATCCGGAATTGTGAGAAAAAATAAAATATCAATAATTGGAAATGGAGTTGTCGTTGACCCCTGGGCATTATTAGATGAAATTGAGGAAATTAAATTAAAAGGAGTTAAGGTTGACACTGATAATTTAATAATTTCAGAGTCTGCAAATTTAATTTTACCTTTTCATAGGGAAATGGATGAAATCCGTGAAGATAGTGCGGGTAAAGGAAAAATTGGAACAACCAGAAGAGGTATCGGACCAGCATATGAAGATAAAGTTGGCAGACGATCAATAAGAGTAATGGACTTGAGATCTGAAAAAAATCTAGATCAAAGGTTAGAGTCTGTTCTTTTACATCATAATGCAATTAGAAAAGGTTTAGGTAAAAAAATCTATGAGAAAGATCAATTAAAAAAAGATTTATTAAAAATTGCTCCTAAGATCTTGAAATACTCAAAACCAGTTTGGTTGAAACTTGACGAATTTAAAAAACAGAAAAAAAGAATATTATTTGAGGGAGCTCAAGGCATATTACTAGATGTTGATCATGGTACATATCCATTTGTGACTTCCTCAAATACTGTAGCGTCAAGCGCCGCTACTGGCACAGGGTGTGGACTAAACACAATTAATTATGTTTTAGGAATCACTAAAGCATATACTACTAGAGTTGGAGAAGGTCCGTTTCCAACAGAATTAAAAGATGATATTGGCGAACTTTTAGGAACAAGAGGAAAAGAATTTGGAACAGTTACAAGTCGAAAAAGAAGATGTGGTTGGTTTGATGGTGTTTTAGTAAGACAAACTATTAAAGTTTCAGGGATTGATGGTATAGCACTTACAAAGCTGGATGTTTTAGATGAATTAGATGAAATAAAGATGTGTGTTGAATATGAATTAGATGGAAAAAAAATTAATTATTTACCAGCAGCAGTAGAGGATCAGCTCAAAATAAAACCTATTTATAAAACTTTTGATGGCTGGAAAAAATCAACTAGTGGTATTAAGAATATAGATGATCTTCCAGAAAATGCCAAAAATTATATTAAAGAAGTTGAGAATTTTATTGAGACAAAAATATCAAGTATTTCAACTAGTCCAGAACGTGATGATACGATATTAATCGAAAATCCTTTTGAGATTTAATTTACAGGTAATAAGTTTTTTGACTTTGCGAGTAAAAGCATATGCTTTTGTAATTTTTCAAAAGCTTTATTTTCAATTTGCCTTACTCTTTCTCTACTGATTTTATATTTTTTACTTAGGTCTTCCAATGTAGTTGGATTATCATTTAATCTTCTAGAATATAAAATTTCTCTTTCTCTTTCATTTAGGACTTTAATTGAGTTTTTTAACAAGTCTTTTCTTTGTTCCATTTCCTCTTGATGAGCAAATTTTAAGTCATGATCTAATTCTTTATCAACTAACCAGTCTTGCCACTCATCGCCATCTTCACCAACTTGTGCATTAAGTGAGAATTCTTTTCCTGATAATCTTCGATTCATCGAAATGACCTCATCTTTACTAACATCAAGCTTGTTAGCTATTTCATCAACATGTTCATTTTTTAAATCCCCTTCTGTTTGAGGAGCTATTTGGTTTTTTAATTTCTTAAGATTAAAAAATAATTTTTTTTGTGCAGTTGTTGTACCAATCTTGACTAAACTCCACGATCTTAAAATATATTCTTGTATTGAAGCTTTTATCCACCACATCGCGTATGTGGCTAATCTAAAACCTTTTTCAGGTTCAAATTTTTTTACCGCTTGCATTAAACCAATATTTCCTTCAGAGATCATTTCATTTACTGGTAATCCATATCCTTTATATCCCATTGCAATTTTTGCAACTAATCTCAAATGACTCGTCACTAATTTTTCTGCTGCTTTGACATTACCAGTTGTTTTCCAATTTTTTGCCAACATATATTCTTCTTCTGCATCAAGCATAGGGAATTTTTTAATTTGTTCCAGATACGCAGATAGACCACCTTCATTACTTAAAATGGGCAAGTTATTATTTATTGCGGTATTCATAATGAGTTTATCTAATTAATTATTTATATTTTTCAATGATTTATTTATAAGTATTTCTCAGTATTTTTAAAATATTCTCAAGTTCTGAAGGTAAATTTGAGTTGAAAGTCATTTCTTTGCTTTTCGTGGGGTGAATGAAGCCTAGAGTCTTAGCATGAAGAAATTGTCTTTTAAGACTTTTTAAATTTTGCTCTATCAACGGATTAATGTTCTTAATTTTCTTAAACTTTTTTTTATATTTATCATCACCAACAATACTATTTCCTAAAAAATTCATATGAACTCTAATTTGATGGGTTCTACCCGTTTCTAGTTTGCATTCTACTAAACTTAAAGTTGGTGTGTGTTTATTTTCAAAAATTTCAATTGTTCTATAATTGGTAATTGCTTTTTTTCCTTTAGTCCGACTAACTTCCATCATTTGTCTATTCTTTGAGCTTCGTGTTATTAAAGTTTCAATTTTTCCCTTAGATGGTCTGACTTTTCCCCATATTAATAATTGATAAACTCTTGTTATAGAGTGCTTATTAAACTGATTAGATAAGTTTTCATGTGATAGGTTATTTTTTGCTATGACTACTAAACCTGATGTATTTTTATCTATCCTATGAACTATTCCTGGTCTAAGTTCATCACCAATATTTGAAAGAGAGTCTTTATCATAATCTACTAATGCATTTACGATTGTATTGTCAAAATTTCCAGCTCCTGGATGCATGACAATACCGGCTGGTTTATTTAGCACTATTATATCTTTGTCCTCATGAACAATATCTAATTTAAATTTAAATGGTTTTAGAGAAGCTTTTTTTGGCTCTGGAATTATTAATTCTATAACATCGTTTTTTAAAACTTTTTTTGCAGGATCTGAAATAACTTTATTATTAATCTTAAGCTTCTTACCTAAAATTAAGTTTTTTATTCTAGTTCTACTTATCTCATTTTCCTTACTATTAATAAAAACATCTACACGCATATTTTTATTACCTTCTTTTACAATCAAATTTATTTTTTTTTTCATAAAATGATATATTACTATTATATGCGCTTGTAGCTCAACTGGATAGAGCGCCTGACTTCGGATCAGGAGGTTCTGGGTTCGACTCCTAGCAGGCGCACCAATTATTCACCCATGTTAATTAATGTTCCTTTAATTCGAGCCCTCAAAAAAGATAAATAAAATAGAACTATTCCAATGATTAAATAGATCAGGTTTAATAAATATGCTTGTTTCAAATTTGTATAATCAATTGACCCATTTAGAAGTATGTTTCTGGTTTCATCAAAAATATAAACAAGTGGTAAACCTTTTGCTATGAATTGAAACAATTCTGGTAGAATTTCTATTGGATAATATATGCATCCCAATGGAGCTAGCAAAAATAGGGACGACCATGCAATATTTTCAAATGATGGACCAAATCTAATTAGTCCTGAACTCACAAATAACCCAAGTGTTATACCAAAAAGATATAAACTTAGAAATAGGAATAAAAGTGGTAATCCCAATTTTAAAATTGATACACCAAATAGAGGAGAGGTTAGCATTATCGCAGGAACCAATCCTATTAAAGTCCTTATCAAAGCAGTAAAAATTAACGAAACAATAATTTCTTTAAGCTTAAGGGGAGCTATAAACAAATTTGTGAAATTTCTACTCCAGATTTCTTCTAAAAAAAGCATGTTAAAACTAATGCTTGATCTAAAAAGAATATCATAAAGTATTGCACACGTTAAAATTACTCCCAAAGTATTGCTATAGTAGTCACTATGTATTGAAAAGAACTTTGAGATAAAACCCCATAAAATTATTTGAATTGTCGGCCAATAAATTAAATCCAAAATTCTTGGTAAAGAACTTTTAATTAAATAAAAATGTCTAAGGAAAAGACCATACATTTTATTAAAATTCATACTTTTTCCCTCGTAAGTTTTAAAAAAACTTCTTCCATATTTTTTCTTCCATGTTTTTTTATTAATTCCTCTGGTCTACCCTCATCAATAATCGATCCTTTATTCATCATTAAAACTGAAGAACATAGTCTCTCTACCTCTGCCATATTATGTGATGCTAATAGAATTGATGTTTTATTTTCCTGTTGATATTCTTCTAAAAAACTTCTAACAAAATCACCCGTTTCAGGATCAAGTGATGCTGTGGGTTCATCAAGAAGTAAAA
>CACIUF010000021.1 GCA_902589765.1 uncultured Pelagibacteraceae bacterium | reverse complement strand
ACCATTTCATCTCTTTTTCTAATTCCCTCATCAGAAATTTTTAGTTTTCCTAAACGATCGTTATGGTGAATATCTACACCTGCAATATAAAAGACAAAATCAAAATTTTCTTCATTTAATTGATTAAGATAAAATTCAAGTATCTTAACATATTGCGTGTCTTCCATATTGTCCTCCAGTTCAACATCCAAATCACTGATTGATTTTTTAGCTGGATAATTTGACTTAGAGTGCATACTAAATGTAAAAACATTTTTGTTATCAGTAAAAATATCAGCGTTACCATTGCCTTGGTGAACATCTAAATCAACTATTAAAATTCTGCCAGCTAAACCTCTATCAAGCAAATATTGAGCGGCAACTGCTACGTCATTGAACACACAATAACCTGCGCCCCCATCAAAGTTAGCATGGTGACTACCACCAGCAGTATTACAAGCAACACCATTTTTAATTGCAAGCTTGGTGGCTAAAACTGTTCCGCCAGTTGCAACTAATGATCTTTGAATAACACTATCCACTAATGGAAAACCAATTTTCTTAATAGTATTTTGATCTAGGGTTTTGTTTTTAACATCTTGGATATATTTTTCTGAATGTGCTCTTTGTAAAGTTTCATCAGAGCATGGATATGGTTGATGAAATTTTTTAACAATTTTATTATCAATTAAATATTTTGCAAGTTCTCCAAATTTATTAATTGGAAACTTATGATCATCACCAATCTTTGCAAAATAATCTTCATGATTAACAACTGATAAATCCATAACTATTCGATTACACGGATTGGCTTACCCGATGCACAAGCTTCGAGTGACTCGATCATTTGACTATAATAGATATTATAATTTTCTGCAGTTACATATCCTAAATGAGGAGTTAACAGAGCATTAGGTAAAAATCTGAGTTTGTTATTTTCTGGTAAAGGTTCTTTTTCATAAACATCCAATCCAGCACCTGCAATCACATTTGTAGATAAAGCAATAATCAAATCATCTTCATTAACGATTGGACCCCTTGAAGTATTGATTAGAAAAGAAGTTTTTTTCATTTTATCTAGTTCTTTTAAAGTAATACAATCTTTGTATCTTTCACCGCCTTGAACATGAATTGACAAAAAATCAGAATTCTTAATCAAATCCTCTTTAGAGCAAGGTAAAACATCAAGCTCTTTACATTTATCAAGATTAAGATTTTCACTCCAAGCCATTACTTCCATACCAAAAGCTTTACCAATTTTAGCAACTTGAGAACCTACTTTTCCAAGGCCAATTAATCCTAAGATTTTTCCTTTGAGTTCAACACCAACTGTGGTTTGCCAATAACCCTGATACATATTATCTATTTCCTCTTTAATATTTCTAGCTAAACCAAGAATTAAAGCCCAAGTTAATTCTGGAGTTGGGTTTAAATTACTTTCTGTTCCGCTAACAATAATCTTTCTTTTTTTGGTAGCATCTAAGTCTATTGACTTATTTCTCAGCCCACTGGTGATTATAAATTTTAGCTTAGACAAATTCTCTATAATATTTTTTGTAATTGGAGTTCGTTCTCTCATGACTAATAATGCTTCAAAATCAGCCAATTTGTCTATGACATCAGCTTCATCCTCAAATGGCTCGCTAAAAATTTTAATTTCATATTTTCCCGCAAGTTTTTCAAGATCAACAAATTGTTGAGAAACATTTTGATAGTCGTCTAATATTGCAACTTTAAGCATTTTTAATTTCTTTATTTGATAGAAATAAACCTAATATAATTAAAATTGCCCCAATCAAGTGAAAAAATTGAAACTGCTCATTATAAAAGAATATCGCCATCAAAGTGCTAAATAATGGAATTAAAGATAAAAATATTCCAGCTCTGTTAGCTCCAATAATAGATACAGCCCCTGCCCAACAATAATAAGATCCAATGCTAGGAAATAAAGCCAAGAAAATAAGAATATAAAATAAGTTTTCATTAATTTCTATTTTTTGTCCTTGAGCAAATTCGTACATAAACTGAGGAAAAATAAATATTAATCCAAAAGTGCATAGAATATGAACCAAAGTAAGAAGTGGTAAGTCAAATTTTTTTCTCTTAAGAAAAGCTGAATACAAGCCCCACGAAATAACTCCTCCTATCATAATTAGATCCCCTTTATTAAAATTTAATGAACGAATAATTTCTAAATTAAGTTTAGTAATAATAGATAAAATCCCCAACACAGAAATCACCAAACCTGCGATTTGATACTTATTTGTTTTTTCTATTTGAAATAAAAAACATAATAAAATTATAATTGCCGGGATAGCTGTATTGAAAAGAGAGGCATTTATCACTTGTGTATGCACTAATGATAAATATGTAAAAGAATTAAATAAGCCTACACTTGTTAACGCTAAAAAAAATAATAGTGGTAAATTTTCTAGAATAACATTTTTATGTCTAATGATTTCATTGTAAGTGAATGGTAATAAAATCAACCAAACCAAAGACCATCGAAAAAAAACTAAAGTCATTGGTGGAATGTTGGAAAAAAAAGCAAATTTACCGACCATAAAATTGCCAGCCCAAAATAATGTTGCACATACTAGCATGATGTATGCCTTAGTATTTTGCATTTGATTAACTAAATCTTACTGAGCTATAAGGATCTAAATTTAGATTTGTATTTTCTTTAGCTATCATTCCAGAAACAATCTTTCCAGAAATCGGGCCTAATGTCCATCCTAAATGATGATGCCCAAAACAATAAAATACATTTTTATAATTCTTAGAAGGACCCATCACTGGTAAAAAATCAGGTAAAGTAGGTCTAAAACCTAACCATTCATCATCATGTTCTGGAAGGTCGCCTAACATATATTTAGCGTTACTAATTAAATTTTTTATTCTAGATTTTGAAAGTGGATTATCTAATCCACCAAACTCAACAGTACCAACCACTCTTAATCCTTGTTCCATAGGAGTGATACCAAATCCTCTATTAGAAAAAATTACGGGTCCACTTAAAAGATGATCACAATTCTTAAAGTGAACATGGTAACCTCTTTCAGTATCAAGAGGAATTCGTTCACCTAAATTATCTGTTAATTTTTTTGAGAAAGCTCCACAAGCAATCACAATTTTATCAAAAGTATATCTTTCACCATCAGTTACAAAAACTGGTTTTTCTGTATCGAACTCTATATCATTAATATTTTTCTTTTCAAACTTTCCACCTTTTTTTAAAAATAATTCAAATAATTTAAGCAATATTTTTTTTGGGTTTCGGGCATGTCTTGCATATGGATAATAAACTCCTGCATGATAAAAAGGTTTTATGTTTGGTTCTAGATCGTGAATTTCAGATTTATTGACCAGCTGTTGTTTTACACCGAGTTCGTTTCTTACTTTAATTTCTAACTCTCTACTCTTTAAATCTTTATCATTCCAAATATAAAGAATTCCTTTATTTTCAACGAGACCATCTAAATTAATTTCATCAAAAAGTTCATCGTATGCTGGTAAGGCTAAATCTAAAATTTGATGCATATTTCTTGCGGTATGCATCATTTTGTTTTTCGTTGTATTTAAAATAAACTTGAAAAACCAAGGCAACATTTTTGGCACATAATTCCATTTCAAGGCAAGTGGCCCTGTTGAGCTTAATAACATTGCTGGTACATCAGCAAGAACATCGGTTCTATTTAGTGATAATGATGCGTAGGGTGAAAAGTGACCTGCATTCCCATATGAAGCTGCTGGACTACCTGGGTTATCTCTATCAAATATAGTTACCTTAAAACCTTTTTTTTGAAGAAATAAAGCATTGGATACTCCTTGAATTCCTGAACCAACAATGCCCACATGTAAATTTTTACTCATAAAAAAAATATACAATCTATCTGTTAAATAAGTTAAGCGACAAATTATACTTAGGCAATCAATTGTTGATTGTGAACTCTAGCACTCATGACAATTCCAAAGCCAATCATAGTTGCTAGCATAGAAGATCCGCCATAAGACATAATTGGTAAAGGAGAGCCAACTATAGGTAGTAAACCTAAAACCATACTCATATTGATAGTAATAAATACAAAAATGGCTGCACCAAAACTATAACAAAAAATCTTTGCAAAATAACTTCTTGAACTAGCTCCAATTGCAACAATTCTATAAATAATAATAGCGTAAATTACTAAAAGAATAGCAGATCCTACAAAACCAAATTCTTCTGAGAAAAGTGTAAAAATAAAATCAGTATGTTTTTCAGGTAAAAATTCAAGATAACTTTGAGTGCCTTTTAAGAAACCCTTACCAAATATACCTCCAGATCCTACAGCTATTTTAGATTGAATAATTTGATAACCTGCGCCCAGAGGATCCTTATCAGGATTTAGAAATGTTAATACTCTTAATTTCTGATAGGGTTTTAAAAAAGCTATGACAAAAGGCAAAGAAATTATAAATCCTAGAATAGTATAAATAAAATACCTATAATTAATACCTGCGAACCATAGTACTGCTATTCCACTAATAGCAATTAGAACTGCAGTCCCAAGGTCTGGTTGTACAATGACTAACCCCATTGGTAAAAGTATTATTATTAAAGAAGTTAAAATTGTATAAATAGAATTCACATTTTCTAACTTCATTCGATGAAAAAATTTAGCCAAACAAACAATAATAAATATTTTCATCAATTCAGACGGCTGTAAATTTATGAAATATAAATTAATCCATCTTTGAGAGCCTGATGAGGTAATTCCAAACAAGTAGGTCCCAACTAATAAACCTACTACTGCTAAATAAGCTAAGTAACCTATTGAGAACCAATACTTTATATTGATAAATGACATTACTAACATCATTAAAGTGAATACTGCCAATTTTGTAAAATGACTTTTAGTATGAAATTTAATTTCACCTCCATCTGTTGAGTACATCGTTGCTAAGCTGATAAAGCCAAGCAGCAATATACAAATTAACAATACATAATCAAAGTTTTTAAATTTTTGAAAAAAACCAAGTCTGTTAGTTGTTAATCTTGTATGTTGATACATCTATATCTCCAAATATTTTTTATTTCCCAATGACTCTCTGATCTTGTGTCGGTCAATAATTAATTTAAATAATTTAGTTGCCATAGGAGCAGCGGTTGTGCTTCCATTTCCTCCATGTTCTACAATGACGCTTAATGCGTATCTAGGATTTTTATAGGGCCCAAAGGCTACATATAAAGCATGATCTCTTTGCTCGTAAGGAATCTGAGATGTTTTGAGATCAAGTTCTCTTTCTTCCTCAGTAATTTTTTTAACCTGTGCTGTTCCAGTTTTACCAGCAAACTGATATTCTGGATTATCAATTCTTGAACGATAAGATGTACCCATAACTTCATTAGTTGAACCAAAAATAGCATCTTGAACAATTTTAATATTTTTTGAGTTTTTATAAAGCGGTGTAAACTTATCCATTGGCTGATCTTTGAATTTGTCATTTACGACGATATGTGGATAAATTTTATACCCTCCATTTGCAATTTGAGCAGTCATTAAACATAATTGAATAGGTGTAGTTTGGATATAACCTTGTCCTATTCCTGTAATTATTGTTTCACCTAATAACCAACCTTTTCCAAGAGCATTTTTTTTCCATTGAGTATTTGGAATTAGCCCTTTTTTTTCAATATCAAATAAATCACCAAAAACTTTTTCTCCCAAACCAAATTTTTTTGCTGTTTCACTTAATTTATCAACCCCAAGCTTCCGAGCAATCTCATAAAAATAAGTATCACAAGATTGTTTCATTGCATTTCTTAAACTTACATAGCCATGACCCTTATCCTTCCAGCAATGGTAAGTTTGCCCATACATTTCGGTCTTACCAGTACATTTCACTGTAAAATTTGTATTAATAATTCCATTCTCTAATGCTGATAGGGCAACGATTGGTTTAATAGTTGAACCTGGTGAATAATTTCCCTGTAATGTTTTATTAACTAATGGCTTCATTGGATCATTACGAATTAATTGCCAATCATCTTGACTAATACCAAACACAAATAGGTTAGGATCAAATGATGGTGATGAGTGCATTGCAATTACTGCACCAGTATAAATATCCATTACACAAATAGAGCCTGCTTTGTCTTTTAATAATTCATTTGCCAATTTTTGTACTTCAGTATCTATAGTAAGTTTTAAAGTTTTGCCTTTTTCACCTTTTTGAAATTCCAATTGACTAATTCTTCTGCCATAAGCATTGACTTCATATCTTTCAATATCATTTGTGCCTATCAATTTTTCTTCAAACGTTTTTTCTAGGCCAACTTTTCCAACTTTTAAGCCTGGAACAAAATTTTTCTTGATAGCTTCATTTGACTCAATGTCGTCTGGATTTGCCTGACTGACATAACCAATTAAGTGTGTAAAATTTTCTTTAAAAGGATAGTTCCTTGAAATTGATATTACTGGTTTTACACCATTTAAATCATACAAATGATTGTTAATCTTTGAAAATTTTTGCCAACTTAAATTGTCGGAAACTATTAAAGTCTCCCATGGTTTAATTTCATTTTTCTTTTTTAATACTTTTTTAAATTCGTTATCTGATAATTCTAGTAAATCTTTTAAACGATAAATAACATACCTAAAATCTTCAACTTGCTCTGGTATTACATGAAGTTGATAAGCTTCAAAATTTCCTGCAATTACATTGCCAAAATAATCATGAAATTCTCCTCTAACAGGGGCTAACTTCCATTCTCTAATTCTATTTTTATCAGAGAGTGTTAAATACTTTTTATTTTCTTTAACTTGTAAAAAAAATAACCTACTTACGATACCTATCATTATAAAAAATTTTAATGAACCTGTAATAAACATTCTTCTATTTATAGAATTAAGTTTTTTTACATTGTCACTTGAAGAGTTAATCATTAATTCCTTTCATGTAATACTTAAATATCGATAAGAAAACTATATAAAGTAAAAATGTACAAGTCGTGTTGACTAAATAACTTGTTAAAACTAAATCATACGAAAAGAACAAGGTTAAAACAGAGTAATTTAACGAGTTAATCAAACTAATAATAAATAAAAAATAGAACCAATCTTTTATCGGGCTAGGTCTAATTGTGATGTTTCTTATATAAGCCGTAGCAATACAAATTAGTGTATATGACAAACTACTTATTCCCAAAGGCAAACCTATAACCGTGTCATTGAGTAAACCTGCAAAAAATACAAAAAGATAATCAAAATGTTTAAAATCTTTTAAGGTAAAGAAAAAAATTAAAATAAATGGGAAATTAAAAGAAAAATATTCAAGGTTAAGGTAATTAAAATCAAATTCATTAAGTACTGAAACAAATAATAAAAATATTGGTAACCAGGTATATAATTTAGAAAATGTTCCTTTAGTTTTTAAATTAGCCACCTGTTCTACCTCCATTTAAGACACAACTTTTGTACTCTTCAGTTCCAATATTAAAACCATCGGAATTAAAAAAAGATTTTCTACATTTATGGCCATGTTCTAAGTTTAACTTTAAAAATTCTAATTCTTGAGAGTCAATATTGAATTGATTAATCTTTTGTTTTTGTGAAATAATTTCATTATTCAAAACTGAAATTTTACTATTTAATTCATTTATTTCACTTATTAAATTTTCATTTTCCTCTATAAATTTTGCATTGGTTTCCTCAACAATTTTAAGTTCATCCTCTAAAATCTTTAATTTTGTCTCAACAAGTTCTTCACTTTTATCCTCAACTGAAACTACGTCTGGCTCAACTTTAGGAATTTCAATTTGAGTAATTGTTTCAGCAAAAACATATTTTAGTTGCGTAAAATCGCTGTAAAATTCAACATTATATCTATTCGAAGAACCATCATTAACAGATCTTAATTTGCCTATTGGCACTCCACTTTTAAATATTGCTCCTGTACCTGATGTGTATACTATACTTTCATCAACTAAGTCCTCTGACAAACCAGCTTTAATATATTTTATTTGTCCAAAATTGTCTCCACTCCCCGTAACAATTGCTTGGATATTTTGTGGTGCGATTGTCACTGGCACGTTGGAATTTAAATCTGATAATAATAATACTCTTGATGTTTTATAATTCACCTCGATTACTCGACCAACTAAATACGATTGATCATAAATGTTGGTACCTATTTTGATGTCATCTTTACTGCCCTTATTTATAATAATGCTTTTTAAAAAGGGGCTATCATGATCAACAATAATTTTTGCTAAAATTTTATTTGAGCTAGATATATAATCATCTATTAGTACCTTCAGCTCTTGATTTTCATACTGAATAATTTCATTTGATACAAAATCAGATTTAAGACTATCTAATTCGTCTCTATTTTTTTGATAATTATTAAAAAAAGTTGTGTATTCAATAATATTAATAATAGAATTTTTAGCAAAGTTTTCTGGTATAGAAACGATGAAAGATGATCGATAAACCATCTCACTCAATCCAGCTTTTAGGTACCTTACTGCTTTAAAATCTAGACTAGATAGAAGAATAATAAATATAGAAATAAATACTAAAGTGAGTAGAGAAAATTTTTGCTGAGTACTTTTTTTTAAAAAAGCAGAACGAATTGCTATTATAAAATCATCTCTGCTAGAGGCCATGAATCTTAATATTCGGTCAACATAGTCGAGAATGTTTGTTCTTGATCTAGAGCTTTCCCAGTACCAACTGCTACGCAAGATAATGGATCATCAGCAATGTGAACTGGCAAACCTGTTTCCTTAGAAAACCTTCTGTCTATATTTTTTAATAAAGCTCCACCACCAGTTAAAGTAAGTCCCATATCAACTAAGTCGGCGGATAACTCTGGAGGAGTACTTTCTAATGCATCCTTAATTCCATTAACCATCTCTTTTAAAATATCATTTAATGCCTCTGCTGTATCTTCCTCTGTAATATTTACTTCTTTTGGAGTTCCAGATCTTAGATCTCGTCCTTTAACTGCATAAGTATTATTATTTGTTGGAATAGCAGTACCTATTTCTTTTTTAATTTTTTCTGCAGTACTATCACCTATCATCAAATTATATTCTTTTCTCATATAGTTGACCATTGCACCATCCATTGCATCTCCTGCTACTCTTAGTGATTTAGAATAAACTAAACCTCCTAAGGACATGACTGCAATTTCAGTTGTACCACCACCAATATCCACTACCATTGAACCTGTTGCTTCAGATATTGGAAGATTAGCCCCAATAGCGGCTGCGATTGGTTCTTCAATTAATTGAACTCTTCTAGCACCAGCTGCTAAAGCACTATCTTGAATAGCTTTTCTTTCAACAGGTGTTGAACCGGTTGGAACACAAATTAAAATTCTTGGATTAGCAAACGTACTTCCTTTATGAACTTTTTTAATAAAATGCTTTATCATTTCCTCAGTTACGATAAAATCAGCAATTACACCATCTCTTAAAGGTCTTATAGCTTGAATATTTCCTGGAGTTCTTCCCAACATCGTTTTAGCTTCATCTCCAACTGCTAAAACTTGTTTTTTTCCTGATTGATCAACAATTGCAACAACAGAAGGTTCATTTAAGACAACCCCTTGTCCTTTCACAACTACTAAAGTATTTGCTGTTCCTAGGTCAATTGCCATATCTTGACTCCAGATTTTCTTCATCCTATCAAATAACCCCATTAAAACACTCCTTTTATTTTTTTAGGTTCTATATTTTTATATAGAGATTTCTTTTCTCTTTTAATTAACATTTTATTTAATGCATTTAGATAAGCATTAGCTGATGCTACTAAAGTATCTGTATCAGCTGATTGTCCGACAGTAGTTCTGTCGTTCTCCTCAATTTTTACACTAACTGTTGCTTGTGCATCTGTTCCTTCAGTAACTGCATGCACTTGATATAAAGACAACTTTACATCATGTGGATAAAGCTCTTTAATACATTTAAATATTGCATCAACAGGACCATCTCCTGTTTGAGTGGTATGTTTTATATCACCAAAAACATCTAATGTCATTTCAGCTCTTTGTGGTTCACCAGTACCAGCAAAAACTTTTAAAGATTTTAGATTTATTGCATTTATTTTGTTATCGATAATCAAGCTATCATCAACTAGAGCAACTATATCCTCATCATAGATATGCTTTTTTTTATCTGCTAAAATTTTAAACTTTCCAAATGCCGCTTGAACAACATCATCTGTAACATCAGCGTAGCCTAAATCACTTAATTTATCTTTAAATGCATGTCTTCCAGAATGTTTGCCCATAACTAATGATGTTTTTTTTACTCCAACACTTTCAGGTGTCATGATTTCATATGTTTCTCTATTTTTAAGCATTCCATCTTGATGAATTCCAGACTCATGGGCAAATGCATTTTTTCCAACAATCGCTTTATTAAATTGAACCGGAAATCCTGTTGCATTTGATACGATTTTTGAAGCTTTACTAATTAATTCTGTTTTTATACCTGTCTCATAGGGTAATAAATCATCTCGTGTTTTAATTGCCATAACTATTTCTTCTAAAGCAGCATTACCTGCTCTCTCACCAATTCCATTAATTGTGCATTCAATTTGTCTTACTCCAGCTGACAATCCTGACAATGCATTTGCAACTGCTAAACCTAAATCATTATGACAATGAGCTGATATAATTGCTTTGTCAATATTTGGTACATTATTTTTTATAAGTTTAATAGTTTTTGCAAATTCTTCTGGTATTGAATATCCAACTGTATCTGGAATATTTATCGTCGTAGCTCCACATTTAATTGCAAGCTCGATTGTCTTGTACATAAAATCCAAATCTGTTCTTGTGCCATCTTCACAAGACCATTCAACATCATCTGTGAATTTTTTTGCATAAGTAACACTTTCCTTAATAGCCCCTAAAACTTGTTCGTTAGTCATATTTAATTTATGCTTCATATGAACTGGGCTTGTTGAAATAAAAGTATGTATTCTAAATCTTTTCGCAAATTTTAAAGACTCGTGACAAGCATCAATATCTTTTTTAGTTGCTCTTGCCAAACCACAAGGTATGGAATTTTTAACACTTTTGCTTATAGCACTTACAGCCTCAAAATCACCAGGTGATGATATTGGAAAACCTGCTTCTATAATATCAATACCCATTTCATCAAACACTCTTGAGATTTGAATTTTTTCCTCAACACTCATTGAAGCTCCAGGTGATTGTTCACCATCTCTCATCGTAGTATCGAAAATGAATACTTTATCTTTATCAGCCATATCAAATATTTTTGTTTCTGAAATATACAACCTCTCGTTTAGATTGCAAAAATAAAATACTGAATTTGTCTCAATTTGGAACTAAATTTTACTTCTTATCACTATCAACTAATTTCTTTTTACCAATCCATGGCATCATAGCTCTCAAATTTGCCCCAACTTTTTCAACTGGATGCTCAGCTAATTTTGCCCTTGTAGCAAGAAAGTTTTTTTGGCCACTTTTGCACTCATCCATCCATTCTTTTGTAAATTTACCAGATTGAATATCAGCCAAAACTTCTTTCATTCTTTTTTTAGTTTCCTCTTTATTAATCACTCTAGGTCCAGATTGATATTCTCCATATTCTGCAGTGTTTGAAATAGAGTAGTTCATATTAGCGATTCCACCTTCATAAATAAGATCAACAATAAGTTTTACTTCATGTACAGTTTCAAAATATGCCATCTCAGGTTCATATCCAGCTTCAACCAAAGTCTCATAACCATTTTTTATCAATTCAACTAAACCACCACAAAGAACAGTCTGTTCCCCAAATAAATCTGTTTCAACTTCGTCTTTAAATGTTGTTTCAATAATCCCTGATCTACCACCACCAACTGCTGAGGCATATGACATCGCTAAATCTCTTGCTTTACCAGAACCGTTTTGATGTACTGCAAATAAACATGGTACTCCCCCACCTTTTTCATACTCACTTCTTACCAAATGACCTGGTCCTTTTGGAGCAACCATAAATACATCTAAATCTTTTCTCGCTTTTATTAGATCATAATGAACATTTAATCCGTGAGCAAAGGCAATTGACTTTCCCTCTTTAACTCTTTGCTCTATATGGTTTTTATAAATTGAGGCTTGCAATTCATCTGGTGTTAAAATCATTACAACATCTGCCCACTCAGCAGCATCAGATAAATTCATAACTTTCAATCCTTTTGACTCTGCTTTAGGTATGCTAGAAGAACCCTCTCTCAACGCAACTACAACTTCTTTAACACCGCTATCTTTTAAATTTAAGGCGTGAGCATGTCCTTGACTACCATAACCGAATATTGCGATTTTTTTATCTTTAATTAAATTTACATTCGTATCTTTTTCATAAAACATTTTCATAATTTTCTCCTCAATAATTAATTAAAAACTTTATCACCCCTTGTCATAGCAACAGCTCCAGTTCTAGAAACACTTACTAAACCAAATTTTCTTAAATTTTTTGCCATCTTGTCTATTTCTCTTCTTAATGCAGTAATTTGAATAACATTTGATTTTTTTGTTTTATCCAATATTACAGCATCATACTTTTTACAAGCATTAATAGCTTTTTTGATTTTTACAGAGCTGCCAACAACTTTAAATAATGCCATTTCCTTGAATATTACACCCTTATCATTCCTTTTAAAATCTGCCACTTTATGGACTGGAACAAGTTTTTTTAATTGCAATTTAATTTGATCAATTACTTGAGGTGTTCCAGTCGTGACTATTGTAATTCTTGATATACTTTTTTTTGCATCAACTTCAGCAACTGCAAGTGACTCGATATTATAACCTCGACCAGAAAACAATCCTACAACCCTTGCTAAAACACCAGATTCATTATCCACCCAAACAACAATGATGTGTGTATCTGATTTTTCTTTTTTCGAAGAAACACTATATGCAGATTTTGGATTGGCCATACTTAAACTAAAGCTTTACCTTTACCGGTAATTTTATTTTCCTCTTTTTCACTTGGTCCTAATATCATTTGGTTATGAGGTTTTCCTGAAGGGATCATTGGAAAACAATTTTCATTTGGATCTACTCGACAATCAAAAATAACAGGTCCATCAAACTCAACCATTTCTCTAATTTTTTCATCCAATTCATCTGGTTTTTTAGCCATTATACCCTTACAACCATAAGCCTCTGCCATTTTTATAAAATTAGGTAAAGCCTCCGTATAACTTT
>CACIUF010000020.1 GCA_902589765.1 uncultured Pelagibacteraceae bacterium | reverse complement strand
CAATTAGACTTTTTTTTATCATTCGTGGTCAATTAGCTTAGTTAAATAGATAGAATTAACATCTTCTTTATAATGGGCAAAGGGTTTGCAAGGTGCAAAATCACATCTTTTAAATAATTTTCTCGCTGGATCAAAAAACTTTCCAGCACCAGTCTCTAAACTAATTCTTTTAATTTTTAATTTCTTAGCTTCATCAATGAGATGTTTGATGACTTTGATACCATTGCCTTGGTTTCTAAAGTCATCGTGTATTCTAATTGATTTAAATTCACCGTGATCTTTGTCTAAGAACTTTAATGCCCCACAACCAAATATTTTATCATTTTCCCAAAGGCTCCAGAATTTAATTGATGAAACTTTTAACCCCGGAATATCTAGAACATGAGCACTACCCTCGGGTGATGCTGCTCTAAGTTCAATAAAATGTTTTGTCAGAAGTTTATTAACCTCTGGGTTATCAAAATTTCCCTCAATAGATTTAAGCATTTATATTAAAGTTGTTATGTGGCCCATCTTTCTTTTATCTTTTATATCTTTTTTTTGGTAATCAAAGAAAAATTCATTTTCATTTAATTTAAAGTTTTCTCTATATGGTATGATTTGATTTCCTATTAGGTTCACCATTTTTGCATTAGATATTTTTTTGAGTGGAATTTTTTCTAGCGAACAGACTGCTCTCACATGATTTTCAAATTGACTAATATTAAAAGCATTTATTGTTAGATGGCCAGAATTGTGAACTCGAGGAGCTATTTCATTAACATAAAGATTTTCATTTCTATCAATAAAAAATTCAACACAAAGCGTTCCTATATATTTCAATTCTTCTGCGATACGGATTGACCAATCTTTAGATTCATCAAATATTTTTTTATTGATTTGAGCTGGTATAATTGAATGTTTTAATATCTGATCTTCATGAGTATTTTCTATCGGCTCATATATTTCATAACTATTGTTTCCAAATCTGGTAATAATGACTGATATCTCTTTTTTAAGTTTCACTAATTTTTCCAGTATATAACCTTTAGAAAAATCAATATTCAGGTTATTGATGTCATCAATTTTTTTAATAGGGTATTGGCCTTTACCATCATAACCCATTGTAGTTGTTTTTAAAATTCCAGGTAAGAAATCTTCCAATGGCTCCATATCGGATTTACTTTCTATCGATGCGTATCTAGTAGTTCTAATATTGAGTTTATTTACAAAATCTTTTTCTGCAATTCGATGTTGAATTAATCTATTTACCGATGGTTTTGGTAAAACTGGTTTTACTTTGTTCATTTCATTTAAAGTTTCATAAGGTATGTTTTCAAATTCATAAGTAATTACATCAATTTCTTTTATGAACTCTTGCATTTTGACTTTGTCATCGTATCTGCCATAAATAAATTTGTTACAAAAATTTTGTGCTGGAGCATCAACATCATCACAATAGATTATTGTATTGATATTCAACTTCTTAGCCGCGACAGCTAGTAAGCTTCCTAATTGACCACCACCAATAATACCCAAATTTTTTATTGACATTTTTTATTTTGGATTTTTTTTAACTGATCTTGTTTGTGATGACCGCCAATTATTTAATTTATTTTTTACAGCAGGATTGCTGTTTGCAATTATAGCTGTAGCTAATAATGCAGCGTTTATCGCACCATCCTCTCCAATTGCAAGAGTTCCAACGGGTATCCCTTTTGGCATTTGTGCAATTGATAATAAACTATCAAGCCCTTTAAGCTTTTTACTTTCAACGGGAACCCCTAAAACTGGAATTGAGGTTATAGCTGAAATCATACCAGGTAAATGTGCTGATCCACCAGCACCAGCAATGATTACTCCAATATTATTTCTTGATGCGCTCTCTGCAAATTCATACATTCTTTTTGGAGTACGGTGGGCAGATATAATTTTAGTTTCAAATCGAACCCCCATTTTTTTTAGTATATTTGCGGATAATTTCATAGTTTTGAAGTCTGATTGGCTTCCCATGACAATTGCAACTTTGAGATTTTTATTCTTTTTCATGATTTATTCGCAGAATATTTATTTCAAAATTAGATTAAAATTTCAATAAAATAAATAGTATTTAAAAACCAACTTGATATGGTTATTCAAAATTAACCAAAATGAAATTTAAAATCGATAACCTCCAATATTGTAAATGGTCAAGAAAAGTTTTTGAGATTAATCGTGAGGCTGGTCTAGATGCAGTTCATGTCACAATAGTTTACCATGAAGACTTTGACGAACTTCAAAATGAAGTTAAAAAGTGGCAAATTTTATTAAAGGAAAATTCAGATTTAATTTTCTTAGGTCAAAGTTTTAAGGATATTGAAAAAGCAAATAATGAAAATAAAACTGCAATTTTTTTTGGTTTTCAAAATTGCTCTCCAATAGAGGATGATATCAATTTAGTTGAAAAAGTTCATAGTCTTGGATGTAGATTTATGCAACTCACTTACAACAATCAATCATTGTTAGCGACAGGTTGTTATGAAAAGAATGATAGTGGGGTAACTAATTTCGGAAGGGAGGTTATAAGAGAAATGAATAGAGTGGGTATTGTGGTGGATATGTCCCATTCAGCAGAAAAAAGTACTTTAGATGCAATTGAGTTTAGTGAAAAACCAATAGCAATCACTCATGCAAACCCGTCTTTTTGGCATGCAGCAAAAAGAAATAAGTCTTCTGAGTTACTAAAAATTTTAAGTGAAAGCGGAGGAATATTAGGTTTATCTTTATACCCGCATCATCTTAAGGACAATACAAATTGTTCCTTAGAAAGCTTTTGTGAAATGGTGGCAAAAACAGCAGAAATAATGGATATAAATAATATTGGTATAGGATCAGATCTTTGTTTAAATCAACCAGATGAAGTTGTTGAATGGATGAGAAATGGAACTTGGTCTAAAAATAGAAATTATGGAGAAGGCTCTAAAAATAAACCAGGGTTTCCTAAACAACCTAATTGGTTTGAGGATGCAAGAGGTTTTAAAAACTTAGAAGCAGGTTTAAAAAAGGTTGGTTTTTCAGAGACTGAGACTAATGGAATACTAGGTAACAATTGGTATAACTTTTATAAAACTATCTAAATATGAATATAGAATTAAGAGATCCAAACATCATAATGAAGTTATCAAGACTTGGTTCCTTTCATCAATCAAGATTATCTTTTTTACGAAGTTTTTTAAGCGAATTTAAAGATTGGCAATATAATAGAGACTTGTTTGATTTAGACCAAGAGGGTTATGGCACAGCAGTATACTCCTTTAAAAAAAAAGACAGGGTTTATTCTTTAATCTGTTATGCGAACAAAATTAATGATGATGAAAGATCGGATAGAGTAATAGCCACAAAATGGGATGCAGCTTTTACATTACATGATGGAGTACCTTTAAAAGAAGATATTGACAGATTAAGAAATGAAGTTCCAAAACAGGAAGTTGGTAGGTTGTCTTACAAAGAGCTAACATTATCTAGAGCAAATAAATCTGTTAGGATATTTGATCATGTTGTTGAAAGTTTAAGCAATGGCAACCAACCTGATTTAGAGCTACTTGAAAAAGTTGGATATTTATACAGAACAACTGCAGTTTATGGATCAGGTAAGTTTGGTTTGGCAGACCGATTTAGAATTAAAAATAGAGAGGAAATAAACGGACCATTCAGATTAGAGATGATGTTAGTTTATTTAGTTAGACAATTTACGTTTGATCAAGTTAATCATGTTGCAAAAAGTAAAAATCCTAATTTAGCTGTTAAACTCGATCCTAAAATTTGTAGAAATTTGGGTATAGGAAATTCTACAGGATTAGGCATGGCCCCATTTATTGTTAATCATCCAACTTTATTAAATAATTGGATACTTAGTAGAGAAATTGCACTTAAAAAAATAAGAGAAATTAGAATCGCTAAAAAACAAGATAGAGAATTATTTAAAGATTGTGTAAAAAGTTCTCTTAGAAATATCACTAGCTGGAATACAGAGAGCGAATATCAACTCAAAAAAATTAAACTTTTACTAAAAGATATCAAAAAATTTATAAATTTTTTAGAAAATGAATTTGATTTTCAAAAAGATTATCCTTTTAATGAAATTTATCTTTGGCTCGAGAAAGAAACATGTGAAGAGTGTATTGAATACGTTGTCTCAATGATGATGGAACCATTTGGTGATATAGTTCAGCCATTGGTTGGGCAAATGAGCTCTGAGGAAGAAAAATACTTTAATATTCCAACTGAACGTATTGTCGGAGATTTGAAAAAGATTTTAGAAAATAAATATTCCGACATTTTAAAAATTAATTTTAATATAGATGAGAGCAATCAGAAATTTTGGTTTATTTCAAAAAATAAAGAAGAACCAAGATTAGCTAATCGTTTTGAGGAAAATGGTGCAGATTTGGAGCAACCCTTGGCAATAGCTAGAGATATAAAAAAATTATATGAAAGATTATTACCTTTAAAAGATAATTTGAAAATTAATCAATTTTTAATTGATAACTCTGATTTAAGACACGTTGTTAGAAGAGCCTTTATTATTGAAAAATTTCCATATTCAGAAATACAAGATAATACTATTGGAGAAAATTTAGTTCCAATTGATATGTTGCGATTAAAGCTTTCTTTTTTTGGAGCATTAAAATTTGATCCAAGATCTGACAAGTGGTTGAGAATATGTATGTTTCAAGGTGCGCCACTACCAAATGAATTAAAAGATTATGATGAGCAATGGGTTTATAAAACCCATTCTTAAATTATGAAATCCTTAAGTGAGATAGAAACTACAGCTAAGAGGGCAAGTCGAGCTGTTGGTTATTCATGGGGTATAGCAGAGGAAGTTGGTAAATCTATAAGATTATCTGAATTATTTGGTTTTCCAGCGATCAAACATCTCAATCAATATTATCAAAATAAAAAAAAAGAAAATTTTGAAGAGATAAAATTAATTAATAAAATTAATAAATCAGATGGATTATCTTTTTGTCCAATTATGGTGGGTGTTAATTTTATTGACCAAGTAAAGAACATCGAGACTTTAAAAAAGTGCTCAGTCGAAAATCTTGCTTATCCATTATTGCTTTTATCTTTTTTAAGCAGAGCTTCAGAAATTATTGGAAAAAAAATATTAATTTCATTTGATGATTGTAAATTTTTATTGAATTTTAATGTGAGTATCTCGTCTAATATTTGGGATAAAGAAATGCCAATGTTAGCAAAAAAAGTAGAAATAAGTTTTTTAAACAATGAAGATAACTTTTCAGATCAAGATTGGAAAAATCTCTACAAACTTGCAGAAGATACATTTGTAGAAGAAACTGATAGTTTAAAAGAGGGTGCAGCGGGAGCTGGTTTGACTGATAATGACTGAAGATAAAGAAATAGAAAAAAATCTAAATGATTTAGATGATATTTGTGATGAATGTAAAGAACAACACGAGAGTGTAACTCAAAACTTGATTCTAACTGGTTTTAAAATTTGTAAGTCTTGCAGGGTTTCTAAGACAATTTTTCCAATTTAAATATGATTAATCGGTAAGGCGTTCATTCTACTTATCACGAAGGAAATAGATAAAAAGACAATTATTAAAAATGACATAAAGACAATTCCAAATGACTTTAAATTTGATTTAAGATTAAGAACTTGTCGCGTCGAAATAATTAATCCAGCAAAAATCCAAAATTGCGTAAGAAAAATTATAGGTATCATTAATTCTGGTGTCACAGCAAAAAATCTTAAGAGACCAGGCGCGTGAGCGAAACCAACCGCTGTTAATACTTTTTTAAATGGAACTTTGCTATTTTTATCAGGAAATAGTTTGACCCCAATAACAAAGATCAATATTGCCCAGACAAACCAAGTTAATATTGCAGTCACTCCTGACATTGCAACAGCTGTTTTAAAAACTGTGTTTGCAGCAACGGCACCAGCTATACCATCTAAAATCATAATGATACCCGCAAAATAAACTGAGGCTTCGCCAAAATTTTTACTATCAGAATAAAGTGTTTTATCTAGTTTGATAGATTTTAAAATAATACTTAGAAATTCACCGAACATTTATTTCTTTTTATTTTTTTGCTCTTTGTAAGATACGATTAATGGGAATATTATTAAAGCAATAGCTATAATAATGCAAATTACTATTAAGAAACCTTTTGTCATTTTAGATGATGGGGGAGTAAACTCCCCCAAAATCAGATTAACCTTTTGAAACTTCTCTTGTATTAGCGTTGAAAGATTCTTTAAATGGAATATCGACTATAACTGCATCTACAGGCTTACCTGGAGCATCAGAGTATTTTTCAGGTAAATGAACTTTGTATTTTGTTCCAACCTTACCTTTTGGAAATCCATTTGCATTTAATGTCCCATCAAAAGGAACATATCCCATTGCAATGTTTGTTTTCTTTTCAGGATGCCACCAGGGTGAAGTAATGAAACCAACTGGATCTCCACCACTCTCATGTGATATTAGCCAAAAATCTGGCGCATAATCATCGATAGGTTTTCCACCTAACTCCAATCCAACTAACTGAAGCGCGTATGGTTTCTTACCATCCTTAATTTCTTTGCCCATTTTTTCAAGTGCAGCTTTGCCAACATAATCAGAAGTTTTGTTCCATTCACCCTTTCCTGATAACGAGACCTGATAGCCTAAGTTACATTGATAAGGGTTATGTTGCATATCCATATCTTGCCCCCAAGACAAAATACCAGCTTGGATTCTTCTATGGTGAGCAGGTGCAATAACCATAAGCTGGTGTTTTTTTCCAGCTTCAAGCACAGCATTCCACATTTCATCAGCATATAAAGTTGCATCTCTTAAATATATCTCATAACCAGCTTCTCCAGAAAATCCTGATTGAGAAATCACACAACTTCGTCCAGCAACTTTAACTTCAGCTAAACCATAAAATGGCATATTTTCTAAATCAACTTGATCACCTAACAAATCTTTCATTAAAGCTTTTGATTTTGGACCTTGTATTTGAACAGGACATGCATCGATTTCTTGAATGGTACAATTAAATCTTCCGTCTGCATTAACACCTTGTAAATACATACCAATATCAGAGTCTGATAATGAAAACCAAAACTCATCTTTAGCAATTCTTAAAAGAATTGGATCATTTAAAACCCCACCATAAGCGTTACATAAAATTACGTATCGTGCTCTCATTGGTGAAATTTTTGTTGCATCTCTTGTGATTACATAATCAACAAATTTTTCTGCATCTGGACCCTTAACTTGAATTTGTCTTTCAACTGCAACATTCCACATAGTTACATGATTAACAATTGCATCATATTCAACCATTGCACCACCATCTTCTGGTTTTACATAACCTCTTGGATGATAAATACGATTGTAAACTGTCGCTCTCCAACAACCTGCTTGCATAGATAAATGCCAATAAGGTGATTTTCTTACTCTTGTTGAAATTAACATTTCAACTTTTGTTGGTCCACTTTGTCTTAAATTATATGGTACTTTTCGATCTGATTGATCTACAGAAGTAACATGCTTTAAATTAGTATAGTCAAACTCTTTAGACATAACTATTCTCCTTCAACCACTTGTTAGTTTCCTTCAAGCCGCCGAATGTATAAATGTGGAAAAAATCAGTATGAGATTTAATTTTCCCAATTAAATCATTAGGGTCTTTAGGTTTTAATAAATCTAACGCCTTACTAAAATTAGATTTAAGAAAATTTAGGGAATTTTTTGCACCAACTATATTAGCAAACTTTATTAAGCTAGATATTTTTAGAGGCCCAGTAATTCCCACATGCACTGGTACACTTTGTTTAGAAATAAAGTCTATAATTGGCTGAGGGTCTAGTAACCATTGAGTTACAATATAATCAGCGTAAGGCTTTTTATCTTTCATAGCTTTTTCTAAATCTGAATCGGATATATCAGGACTCCCCTCTGGGTGTCCAGCAATTCCTATCGTCATCTTCTCAAAATAACCAGTCTCCAAAAGTTGAAAAGAGCTATCGAATTTTCCCATCGGCTCTCTCCCTCCTCCTATAACTAAAACTTGTTTGACGCCACCATCTTTACATCTCGAAACATAATCTTTTAGCTGTTTTTCATCCTGCATAGATCTTGCAGGAAAATGCGGGACTGGATTGAAACCTTTCTTCACTAACTCAACTGCTTGTTGAGCAGTCTCTCTATAATCTCCCCCAGGTAGCATAGTGATATAAATATCTTTTACAGCTGGAACAGTATCTAGATCTGTCTGCGGCCCAATTTCTAAAGAAAAGTTCATCTTTTAATGATTATATTTTTTGAAAATGCTGTCAAAGAAATTAATCGTGTAATATAATCTCAAGTTGTTTATTGCCTAATAACCAAAAAAATAAATTAATGAAAATTATCTTAATAATGGGTCTACCAGGATCAGGAAAAACAACTTTGGCTAAAGAGCTTGCACCATTATTAAATGCCAAAAGTCTTAACGCAGATGAAGTAAGAAAAGAGGCAAATGATTGGGATTTTTCTGAAGAAGGAAGAAAAAGACAGGCAAAAAGGATGGCTGATTTTGCTTTAAAACTTCGAAAAGACAATAACTATGTAATTGCAGATTTTATTTGTCCAACCCCTGAGGCCAGAAGCTTATTTCCCTCAGATTATGTTATTTGGGTCGATACAATTAAAGAGGGTAGGTTTGATGATACTAATAAGATGTTTGTCAAACCGGACAAGTATAACTTTCATGTTACCACACAAGATGCTAAAAATTGGGCACCAAAAATATATAAGGATATAGTACAATGACATATCAGTGGGATAATAAAAAGCCAACAGCACAAATGTTAGGAAGATGGCAACCATTTCATGATGGCCATTACACTTTATTTAAAGAAATTATCAAAAAAACAGGACAAGTTTGTATTCAAATAAGAGATGTTCAAGGTGTAGATGATAATCCTTTCGATTTTGATACAGTTAAAAAAAATATAGAAGATAGACTTAATCCAGAGTTTGAAGGTCGTTTTAAAATTATGTTAGTCCCTAATATTACAAATATTTGTTATGGTAGAGGGGTTGGTTACAAAATTGAAGAGATAGTGTTGTCAGAGGAAATACAAAAAATATCGGCAACGAAGATAAGAGCTAAAATGAGAGAAGAAGGCAAACTCAAATAGAATTTTTGATGAATATATTTGTGAAGAACTTATCCAGCGGTATATCTATAATTCAAATTAATGATCCTAAAACATATAATTCATTATCATTTAAAAATTTAAATGATCTAATTAAGGTTCTCAAAAAACTTGATCAAGATAAAAAAACAAAAGTAATCATTATAGAAGGTGCTGGAAAAGGTTTTAGTGCGGGTCATAACCTTAAAGAAGTAAAAAGTTTAAAGGTAAGAAACAAATATCAAAAGTTATTTAATCTGTGTTCTAAATTAATGATTCAAATAGTAGAGGGTAATAAACCTGTAATTGCCAAAGTACATGGAGCAGCCTATGCTGCCGGTTGTCAGTTAGTTGCTAGTTGTGATCTAGCCTATAGTACTAAAGATGCATTATTTGCAACTCCTGGAGTAAATATTGGATTATTTTGTAGTACACCAATGGTTGCTGTAAGTAGAAAAATTAATAAAAAACCAATGATGAAAATGTTACTTACAGGCGAGCCAATTAAAGCAAATTTTGCAAAAGAAATCGGTTTAATTAATGATTGTTTTGCAAAATCTAAATTAAATAATGAGGTTTTAAAAATTGCAAAAAAGATTGCATCTAAATCAAATCTAACAATTAAAATTGGTAAACGAACATTTTATAAACAATTAGAGATGCCTCTTAGAAAAGCGTACGCTCATACCAGCAAAATGATGACAGTTAATATGATGGCTTTGGATGCCAAAGAAGGGATTTCAGCTTTTTTAGAAAAAAGAAAGCCTAGATGGAAAAATAGATAATGAAAAAAAATATTTTACTTATTTTTTTTTTAATAATTGGAATGATTATTATTTATAACTTTAGAGGCCATAATCAAAATAAAGCAATTGAAGCATGTATTGCTGGGAGTAAAAAGTTAGATACCCCTATGACAGTTGAAGAAGCAAAAGAGTTTTGTAAGCAAAAAATCCAAAATAAACAATGAATGATATAAAAGAAATCCTTTTAAAATATAAAAAGATTGCAATGGTTGGAGTGAGCAATGATCCTACAAAAGCATCAACCATTGTCATGAAATATATGCAGAAATATGGTTTTAAAGTTTACCCCGTAAATCCTAAAGCAGAAGGTCAAAAAATTTTAGGAGAAGATGTGTGTGGTAAAATTACCGATATTAAAGACAAAGTGGATATAGTAAATGTATTTAGACCATCAAAAGAAGCTTTAGATATTGCAAAAGATGCGATTGATATTAAAGCAAAAGTTTTGTGGTTACAGCTTGGAATTAAAAATGAACAAGCAAAAAAATTAGTTATTAAAAACAATATTGAATATATTGAGGACAGATGTACCAAAATGGAATATCAAAAACATTTTTTAAAAATACGTCAAGCTTTTCCTGTTCTACAAGACTAAAATCAAAAATTTTTAGAAAATGATAAAAAAAATTCAAATAATATTAAAAACTCTTTTTATTTTTTTTATTTTTATAACAATAGCAAAGGCAGAATTACTAAAACCTAATAGTGACATCAAACCTGATAGAGTTATAGAAATTCAATTATCAGGACTTCAAAATAATGACCTTATTTATAAGGATAGCGGCATAGAGCAGACTTGGAACTTTGCCCATCCTAACAATAAAAAGGTTACTGGACCTTTAGATAAATTTAAAAGAATGATCAAAGGAGACTCTTATCAAATGATGATCAATCACTTAAGTCACACCATAACAAAGCTTGGAAGTGGTGAAAATTGGGCTCAATTTGAAGTGATCCTTTTAGATAAAGATAAAATTTATCATAAGTTTAACTGGCAAGTTGAAAAGTATGAAACAGATGGTCCACTAAAAGATTGCTGGCTTACAACCATGGTTTCAAGCCCGATACCATTAGGGAGCTCCATATGATTAAAAATGACAATTTTGTTTCGTTATGAATAAAAATTTAGTAGGAATCGCTTAATGAAATCAAAAACTAAAGTTGTTGTAGTTGGTGGTGGTGTCGTTGGAGTAAGTGCTCTCTATCATTTAGCAAAAAAAGGCTGGTCTGATGTCGTTTTAGTTGAGAGAAAAGAACTTACATCTGGATCAACTTGGCATGCAGCAGGATTGCTTCCGCTGTTTAATATGAGTTACTCAGTTGGTCAATTGCATAAGTATGCAGTCAATCTTTATAAAACATTAGAGGAAGAGACTGGAAAAAATGTTGGCTTTAGTGTTGTTTCAAATATTCGTTTAGCAAGCACCAAAGATAGAATGGATGAATATCATCAGTACGCTGGTGTTGCTAAAACAATTGGTGTTGATGTAAAATTTTTATCACCACAACAAGTAAAAGAAATTTGGCCTTTATGTCATACAGATGATTTAATTGGCGCGATTCAACACCCTGAGGATGGATACATTCAGCCAGCTGATTTAACACAAGCTTTGGCTGCAGGTGCAAGAAATAGAGGGGCAGAGATTTATAGAAATACCGCCGTTACAGCAATCCGACAAACAAAAAGTGGTTGGGTAGTTGAAACTGATAAAGGTTCAATTGAATGTGAGCATGTTATTTCTTGCTCAGGAAATTTTGCACGTCAAACAGGTGAAATGGTTGGATTAGATATTCCAGTAATACCTGTTGAACATCAATATATCGTGACAGAACCTCATCCAGAAATTCAAAAAAGAAAAAAAGCAGGATTACCTGAGATGGGTGTCTTAAGAGATAGTGATAGCAGATGGTACATGAGAGAAGAAGCAGGAGGATTAATTTTAGGTCCCTATGAAGATGGTGCTCCAGCTTGTTATGTTGAGGGACCCTCAAAAGATTCTGAATATGAATTGTTCCAAGAAGATTTAGACCGGTTAGCACCTCATATTGAAGGTGCTATTCACAGAGTTCCTGCTTTTGGTGAGGTAGGAGTTAAAAAAGTTTACAATGGAGCAATTTGTTATACGCCTGACGGCAATCCAATAGTTGGTCCAGCTTGGGGATTGAAAAATTTTTGGATTAATGAGGGGCATAGTTTTGGTATCACAGCTGCTGGTGGTGCAGGTTGGCAACTAGCAGAGTGGATTGTTGATGGAGAACCAACAATTGATATGCTTGGTGTTGAACCTAGACGTTACGGAAATTACGCAACCAAATCTTATTTAAAAGCAAAAAACGAAGAAGCTTATAGTCATGTTTTTATTGTTCATTATCCTGATGAGGAAAGACCAGCTGCAAGACCATTAAGAACGTCTCCATGTTATGAAAGAATGAAAGACTTAGGTGCTGTGTTTGGTCAAAAGTTTGGTTGGGAGAGACCTAATTTTTTTGCAACAGAAGGTATGGAGCAAAAAGATGATTGGTCATTTAGAAGATCAAAATGGTTTGATGCAATTAAGAAAGAGTGTCAGAATGTTAGAGAAAATGTTGGTCTATTAGATATGACGGCATTTGCAAAATGTCGAATTAAAGGTCCTAAAGCTGAGGAATTTTTAGATTATTTGGTTGCAAATAAACTTCCAAAAAAAATTGGCAGAATAAATCTATGTCATGCACTTAATACAAAAGGTGGAGTTCATTCAGAATTTACAATCATGAAAGAGGCCGAAAACAGTTATTACCTTGTTTCAGCAGGTGCAAATCTAAGACTAGATCATGATTGGATACAAAAGTGGATGCCAACTGATGGATCAGTGATATTTGAAGATTTAACTAATAGCACAGGGGTACTTGTTGTAGCTGGACCAAAAGCAAGACAATTAATGCAAAAAGTTTCTACAGATGATTTTTCAAATGAAAACTTTAAATGGTTAACAGCTAAAAATGTTAATGTTGGTTATGCTCCAGTAAATGCAATGCGAGTAAACTTTGTTGGGGAACTGGGTTGGGAATTACACCATCCAATTGAGTATCAAAATCATATTTTTGATAAATTAATGGAAGCTGGAAAAGATTTAGGACTGAAACCTTTTGGAATAAGAGCGATGAATAGTTTGAGAATTGAAAAATCTTATAAATTAGTTGGAACAGAATTATCAATAGAATATTCACCTTATGAGTCAGGTTTAGATAGGTTTGTACATCCCAACAAAGGAAATTTCATAGGTTTAGAAGCATTAAACAAGTGGAGAGAAAAAGGTTTTGATAATAAATTAGTTACTCTCGAAGTTCATAATACAACTGATTCAGATGTATTAGGCAATAATCCAATTTATAAAGATGACAAAGTTGTTG
>CACIUF010000019.1 GCA_902589765.1 uncultured Pelagibacteraceae bacterium | reverse complement strand
AGTAAATTGATTAAAGCAAAAGGTTTAGCCACATCGGTTGGTGATGAAGGTGGATTTGCACCGATGATTAATAGCAACGATCATGCCTTAGATTTGATTGTTTTATCAATTAAAAAATCAGGATTTAGAAATGGTAAAGATGTTTCAATTTGTTTGGATGTTGCAGCTAATGAATTATTTAAAAAAGGTAAATATTCTATTCACTCAAAAAAATATCTTTCTGTTGATAAAACAATTTCTGAGTACAAAAAAATGATTGATAAATATAAAATTAAATCGATTGAAGATCCATTTTCTGAAAATGATTGGACGTCGTGGAGTAAATTTATGAGATCTACTAAAAAAGTGCAGATAGTTGGAGATGATCTTTATGTTACAAATTTGGAAAGATTAAAAAAGGGATTTTTAAATGTTTCATCAAACTCAATTTTGATAAAACTAAATCAAATTGGTACAGTTACCGAAACACTTGATGTTATAAGATTTGCTCAAACTATAGGGTTTAATACTATTATTTCACATCGATCAGGAGATAGTGAAGATACATTTATTGCCGATTTAGCGGTAGGTACCAACTCCAATCAAATAAAAACAGGATCTTTAGCTAGATCTGAAAGAGTGGCTAAATATAATCAATTAATTCGTATAGAAGAAGAACTTGGAAAAAAAGCTAGAATGAATAAGATTCATTAATGCTTCAAAGATTAAAAAAAAATTACCTTTTATTAGTTTCTACTTTTTTGATTCTTTATTTCTTTTTTAATCTTTTATCTGGTCAAAGAGGGTTAATTTCATATTTTGAAAAAAAAGAAATTTTTAAAAACTTAAAACAACAAGAATCTGTAATAATTAACCAAATAAGTGACTTGGAATTTAAGAATTCATTGTTAAGTGACAATCTAGATCTTGATTATATAGAATCTTTGATTAGAGAAAGGTTCATATTTGGTAAAAAAAATGAAAAAATTTATATAATTAAAAAAAATGAAAATTAGACACCCAGAAAAGCAGAACAAACCGATAAATCCAATTAAAAAAAAACCAAATTGGATAAGATCAAAATTAGTAAATAGCAAAGAATTTTTTTTAACAAAAACAATTGTAAATAAAAATAATCTTGTAACAGTTTGTCAGGAAGCTAATTGTCCAAATATTACGGAATGTTGGAGTAAAAGACATGCTACGTTTATGATTATGGGTGATACATGTACAAGAGCGTGTGCTTTTTGTGACGTAAAAACTGGTAAGCCAGGAAAACTGGATAATCTCGAACCAATAAAAATTTCTCAAGCTGTAAAAAAATTAAATTTAAAACATGTTGTAATAACATCAGTTGATCGAGATGATTTAGATGATGGTGGTTCAAATCATTTTTTTGAAGTTATTAACCAAACACGAAAAACAAATCCAAATACTACAATTGAAGTTTTAACTCCTGATTTTTTAAGAAAGGGTGATGCTTATAAAAAAGTTTTAGAGGCGAATCCGGATGTTTTTAATCACAATATTGAAACTGTTCCTAGTCTTTATCTAAAAGTAAGACCAGGTTCTAGATATTTCGCATCTTTAGAACTTTTAAAAAATGCTAAAATGATAAATAAGAAAATTTTTACAAAATCAGGAATAATGGTTGGCTTAGGTGAAAAAAAAGATGAAATTTTGCAAGTAATGGATGACTTAAAAGCTGCAGATGTAGATTTTTTAACTATTGGCCAATATTTACAACCATCTGTTAGACATCATCCTCTTGACAGATACTACACACCAGAGGAATTTGATGAATTAGGAAGTATTGCGAAATCAAAAGGTTTTTTATTAGTTTCGTCATCACCATTAACAAGATCTTCTTATCATGCAGATGAAGATTTTGCTAAACTACAACAAAATCGGATTAACAATCATTAATGCCAAAAGCTTCAGTTAAGCGATTAATTGAATGTGAAAAAAAAGACTTAATTGAACTTGTTTTAGATATAGAAAAATATCCTGAATTTGTTCCATTTTGTTTTGATGCGAAAATATATGAAAACAAAAAAGATGGTGATTTACAAAAAATTATTGCTGATTTAACCATCGGTAAAGGACCATTTAAAGATACATATAAAAGTGATGTTGCCTTTAATAAAAAAACTGACACAATCTATGTAAAAAACATAGAGGGACCATTAAATCATCTGACAAATAATTGGACTTTTACTGATAAAAATAATGGTATTACTGAAATCACCTTTGATATTGATTTTGAAATAAAGAATAAATTTTTAAATTCTTTAATGGTAGTCTCTTTTCAATTTGGTTTAGAAAAAATAGCTGATGCCTTTCAAAAAAGAGCTGAAGAATTATTTGGAAATTCTAAGAATTAAATCTAAGGTTTTTTTAACAGTTGCTTTTTGAATTGAAGATCTTTTTTTACTTTTGAATAAACACCTAGTAATCTGCACTTTTTTACCTTTTTTTATACCAATATAAACTAGACCTACTGGCTTTTGTTTGGTGCCACCTTTGGGGCCAGCGATTCCAGTTATAGAAACGTTAATATTGGCTTTTGATATTTTAGATAAGTTATTTACCATTGCCAAACAACATTGGTGGCTAACTGCACCATAATTTTTAATAATATTTTTATTAACTTTGAGAATTCTTATTTTAGCTTGGTTAGAGTAGGTGACTAGTCCTAAATTGAATACTTTTGAAGCACCACTTATTGAGGTAATTGAACTAGCTAACATTCCTCCAGTACAAGACTCAGCAACAGAAAGTTTTAATTTTTTTTTGGTTAAAAGCCTGACTAAATTTTTCATTAAATTAAATAACTGCTTAATAACATAAAACAAATTAATGATAGAACAACATACAATCCTGCACAAACATCGTCCATTATTACACCAAAACTATTTTTATAATTTTTGTCAAAATAATTTACTGGAAATGGTTTTAGAATGTCAAAAAATCTAAAAAGTACAAAGCAAATTCCATAAAAAATTATAGCTTCATCAGATGTTTTTTGTGTTCCATGGGATATTTCGTAGAGATAAATTGGTATAGATTGACCTATAAATTCATCGATAATGACCTCTTTTGGATCTTTATTTTCTTTCTCCTTTATATGGGATGCTACTGCTATGAATGAATAAATAAAAATAACAAGCAAACCTATTAAGACTATATTTGGTGATAAATTTAATATATGAAAAAAAAAATAAAGAAAAATAGTTGTAGCTAAGGATCCGAAAGTTCCAGGAATAATCTTAATTTTTCCTAGCCCAAACATTGTTGCTAATAATGAATTAAAAGTTTTAATCATATTTTGTGATTGAAATTATGGTTTCACAAGCGATAGCCTTTTCTTTTCCAATTAAACCTAATTTTTCCACAGTTTTACCCTTTAAATTTATTTGGTTTTCATTAATACCAGTTAATTTTGAAACTGATTTAATTATTTTGTCTCTATATTTTGAAACTCTTGGTTTTTGACAAATTAAGTTTATATCCAAATTATTTATAAAAAAATTAGATTTGTTTAAATTAATCATGATTGGTTTTAGCATTTTTGTAGATCTGATATTTTTAAATTGTCTTGTGTTTGGAAAATAAGTTCCAATATCTTTTTTTCTAATAGCTCCTAAAATAGAATCAATAATTGCATGTAAAATTACATCTCCATCAGAATGACCTTCAAGACCTGAATGAAAAGGAATTTTTACACCTCCAAGGTACAATTTTTTATTTTTTACTAATTTGTGAATGTCGAAACCTATACCATAAAAAGTCTTGGGAGTTTTTATATCATCAATATATGTAATTTTATTATTTGCTTTTTCACCTGGTATAAATTTGATTTTAAAATCATTATTTATAAATAATGTTGCTTCATCAGTGACTTTATTTTTTTGATTTTTTGTAATTTTATAAAGCTCTTCAAATCTATATGCTTGAGGGGTCTGTGTTAATAATAAATTATTTCTGTTTAGATTAAATATTTGATTTTGAGTTTTATATTTTATTGTGTCTTTTGAACTGATAATTGGAACTACGGCTTTGTTATTTTTCAAATTTTTAGCAATATTTTTTAGTAATCTAATTGAAAAATTGGGCCTAGCAGCATCATGTATAAATACATTTTTTGGCTTAAATCTTTTTAGATATTTTAAAGCTTTTAAAGAAGAGTCAGATCTTTCCTTTCCCCCTTTAATAATACTTATTGATTTAGGATACTTTTTTTTTTTTAAATGTTTAAGATTATTTGAAACAACTAAAATTTTCTTAAACAGCTTTGAATTGAGGGATTTTTCTATGGAATGATCAATTATTTCTTTATTTCGATAATTAAAGAATTGCTTGGGTATTTTTTTATTAAATCTCTTACTTTTTCCAGCAGCTAATATTACAAAATAGTTGTTCATTCGTTTAAATGCTATAATTCTAATTTATGTTAGAATTTTTGAAAAAAAATATAATCATTATTATTCTATCTAGTATCACACTATTTCTAGGTTTTTTAACCTTTTTGACATTTATTGATAGAAGTTTTGTTGAATTAAATGAAAAAAATTTACAATATTTACTAATTTCAAATATTTTTTTACTTATTTTATTATTCATATTTATTTTTGTAGAAGTAAAAAATTCAATTAAAATTGATATTGATAAAGATGGCTTAACATCAAATAAAAAATACATAACGTATTTTTCATTATTTACTTTAATACCATCAATTTTAATTTCAATTTTTTCCTTATTTCTTTTTTCTTTTGCTCTAGAAAAGTACTTTGATAAGAAAGTTACAACTGTTGTAAATAATTCCTATGAACTTGCTAAAAATTATGTTGAAGAAGTAAGAAATAAAATACAATCAGATATAATTTTGATTGCTTTTGATACTAACAAAAGTGTAAATTTTTTAAATGAAAATGCAAATGAATATTTACGATTTTTAAGGACACAAAAACTAATTCGGGATGTTGATGAAATTCATATAATTGATAAAAATAAAAAACTATTATACTCCACTGAAAAAAAAGAAAAATACATTCCACCTGTTGATAAAGCACTAAATTTAGTTCTTGAGGATGATCGACCATTAAAGATAATAGATACTAAAGCTAATATTTCAGCTGCAATAATGAGATTACAATCATCAAAAGATAGATTTATTTATGTGGTAAAATTTTTAGATAAGGATATTTCAAATTATTTAGCTGAATCTCAGGAAGCAATTAATTTTTATTATACTGTTGAAGATAGAAGCACAGGTATAAAAATTTCCTTTTTTATCATTTATATTATAATTGTTTCATTGCTACTATTTATCTCTATTACAATAGCAATTAGATTTTCATCAAGATTTTTTAGATCTATTAACAATCTTATTTTAGCATCAACTGAAATAGGCCAGGGAAATCTTAATACAAAAGTACCAGAAATTAAAACTGATAAAGATATGGAGGTCTTGAATAAAAATTTTAATTCCATGATTAGTAGACTTAAAAATCAGCAAGAAAAATTAATAATTAATGAAAGGTATAAAGCATGGGGAAATTTATCCAGAAAGCTAGCTCATGAAATTAAAAATCCTCTTACACCAATACAATTAACAATAGATCGAATTAAAACTAAATATTCTGGACAAATAACGAATGAAGACCAACAATCATTTAAAGAAAATTTAAAAATTATAAACTCTCAAATAAAACAGATAGAAAATTTAGTAAACGAATTTTCAGATTTTGCCAGAATGCCAAAACCCATTTTAAAGAGAAATAATTTAGTAAAATTATTAAATGAAAATATCAAATTATTATCAGAAGTTAATAAATCCATAGAAATTAATTTTAATAAAAAAGATGAGGAGATTTTACTCGAATGTGACAAAGAGCAAATTTCAAGGGTTTTCATTAACCTGATAAAGAACTCTATTGAGAGTATCGAACAAAAGGTTGAAAAAAACGCTGATTTTAAAAAGAAAATTTCAATTGATATTTTATCAAATAATGACCATATTTTAATATCAATAGAAGACAATGGTATTGGTTTTGATAAAAATAATATAGAGGAAATTTTAAATCCATATTATACAACAAAAAAAAATGGTACTGGACTAGGCCTATCAATAGTAAACAAAATTATAAATGACCACAAAGGTGAACTTGAATTTATTCCAATTAATGATGGTGCAAAAATACAGATAAGATTTTATTTTAATGACAACAGAAATATTAATAGTTGATGATAATGCGGATATAAGAAATATCCTAAATGAATTAATTGTTGATGCTGGTTACAAAACTAGAGTAGCAGCTAATTATAATCAAGCGTTAAAAGAAATTGACAAAAAAATGCCTGATGTGGCTATCCTAGATGTAAAATTAGATAAAGGTGATAATGATGGAATAGAATTATTATCTCATATCAAGTCTAAAAATAAGGATGTCCCAGTAATTATTATTACAGGTCATGCTAATATTGAGATGGCAGTAAATTCATTGAAACATGGTGCATTTGAATTTGTAGAAAAACCTTTTGACCAAGCTAGATTATTAAACTTTATTACTAGAGCTGTTGAAAATCTTCAATTAAAAAAACAAAATAAGGATTATGAAAATAAGTTATTTTCTTCATATGATTTAATTGGTGATAGTAAAAATATATCTACAATACGAGAGCAAATAAAAAAGATATCCTTAACTGAGAGCAGGATTCTTATAAATGGACCATCAGGTTCAGGGAAAGAATTAATTGCAAGAAAAATTCATAAAAATTCTAAAAGAGAAAAAAATCCATTTATTATTCTAAATGGAGCACTTCTTGACTCAGAAAAATATGAACAAGAATTATTTGGGGAGGAAAAGAGTGATGGTTCCATTTCATATGGTGCTTTAGAAAAAGCTAATAAAGGTACTTTATTAATTGATCAAGTTTCTGAAATTCCTCTTGTCATTCAATCAAAAATATTAAGAGTTCTTATTGATCAAAAATTTAAAAGATTAAATGGTAATAATGATATCAATGTTGACGTTAGATTAATTTGTTCATCAAGTAAGGACTTAAAAGATGAAATAAAAATAGGTAATTTTAGAGAAGATCTCTATCATAGATTGAACGTTTTTGAAATTACCATTAAATCATTAAACGAAAGAATTTCAGATATACCTTTGTTAATAAAATATTTTTCAAAGATGATTTCTGCAAATTATAATATAAAAGAATTAGATATTGATGAAAATGACTCATATATTTTGAATCATGATTGGAAAGGCAATGTAAGAGAACTTAGAAATTTGATTGAAAGAATTGCAATTTTACAACCTGATACAAAAGACAAAATTTCTAACATTGTAAAAGAGTCTTTAAAAAGCGACAATTATGATGATAAAATTGGTGAAAATAGCTTATCTGTACCTTTAAAAGAAGCTAGAGAAAACTTTGAAAAAGAGTATTTAACTATTCAGCTCAAAAAATTTAATGGGAATATATCTAAAACAGCTAACTTTGTTGGTATGGAGAGAAGTGCTCTTCATAGAAAGCTTAAAGGCTTGGGAATAAAAGAATTTAACTAAAATGAATATAATCATCTGTGGTGCCGGTAGAGTAGGTTTTACTATTGCAAAGTTATTGAGTGAACAAGGTCATTCGATAACAGTTATTGATCAATCAAGTGAGGATATACAAAAAATCAATGATAGTTTGGATGTCAAGGCAATCGTTGGTAAAGCTACATATCCATCAATTCTTGAGAAAGCCAACGCCGCTGAAACTGATATGATTATAGCAGTTACAAGAAATGACGAAATTAATATGCTAATTTGTCAAATAGCATTTTCTATATTCAATATTCAAAAAAAAATAGCAAGAATTAGGTCTCAAGACTATCTTAACCCAAGATTCACAAGAGTTTATAATAAAGAAAATTTACCAATTGATGTAATCATTTCTCCTGAAATTGAAATTTCTAGATCAATTCAAAGAAAATTAGAGGCTCCAGGCGCATTAGATAGCGTGCCATTTGCTGATAATAAAATAAGATTATTGGAAATATTCATTAAAGAAGATTGTAAATCTATAGGTATTAAGTTTAATGAACTCACAAATAAATACCCAAAATTAGAGGCAAATATTATTGGAATTAATCGAGATAATAAATTTTTTATTCCAAAAAAAACAGACTCGGTAAAAAAAGATGACAAAATTTATGTAATTATTAATTCATCACAAATGTCAGAAACGCTCGAAGCTTTTGGTCATGAAGAAAAAATTTCAAAAAAGATTTTAATTATTGGTGGAGGAAATATTGGTTTTAATTTAGCTAAGAACATCGAAGAGACCTTGGAAACAGTGCGAGTTAAAATCGTTGAGAAGAATAAAGAGCGAGCAGAGTTTTTAGCAAACCAATTAAATGATGCTATTGTTATAAATGGTGATGGTCTAGACGAAGAAGTTTTAACTGAAGCAAATTTAGGGGAAGCCGAAACTGTATTAGCTCTTACAAATGATGATGAAGATAACTTAATGGTCAGTGTGTTAGTTGAAAAATTTGCTAAAGACCAAAAAGATATAGATGATAAAAGAACAATGGCATTAATTAACAAACCAAATTATTCTCTTCTTCAATCATCATTAAAAATAGATGATTTAATTGATCCAAGAATGACGACTGTTTCAAGTATTTTAAAACATATCCACAAAGGAACAATTGAAAATGCATACACACTATCAGATGGTGAATACGAAGTAATTGAAGCTGAAATAATTGAAACTTCTGAATTAATCAATAAAGAAATAAAAAATTCCAATTTACCAGATGAACTAAGAATTGGCGCTGTATTAAGAGATAAGAAAATAATTATACCTAGATCCAATTTTATTTTCAAAAAAGATGATAGAGTTGTATTTATTGTTAAAAAAGACTCCATATCCTTTGTAGAAAATATTTTTAGATTAAGTTCAGTATAATTAGATGTTTGGATTACAAATTAAATATCTAAGTTTCTTTTTTGGATTAATATCTATTTTATCTTTTTTTAATATAATTTACTCTTACTATTTCAATCTTTATCTAAATTTAGATACTTATTATTTGAGTTTATTTTTATCTTTATTTCTAGCAATCCTTTTTTATAGTTTAAAAATATCTTCCAAAAAAACGTCAATTTTTCAAAAAATTTTAACTGTTTTTCTTGGATATATTTTACTACCTTTAGTTTTATCAATTCCTTTTTATCTAAGTATTTATAATTTAACTTTAATAAATTCTTTTTTTGAAGCAGTTTCAGGCTTTACCTCTACTGGTTTTACTATCTTTGAAAATATAAAAAATATTGATCAAAGTTTGATATTGTGGAGATCAACTATCCAATGGCTAGGAGGATTGTATTTCTTATTCTCAATAATCTATCTAATAGATATTTATGATGAAAATTTTAAAAAAACGTTAACAAATTTTTTTTCATTTAATACATCTGAAATATTTAAACAAGCTATTAAAGTATTTTTTATATATTCAGGTATAACTTTAGTAATTTTTATAATATTAAATTTATTTTCTATAAGAACTTTTGATTCTTTAAATTTAGCATTTTCTTTAATTTCTTCAGGGGGTTTTTTACCAACAAACAGTTTGTCTAATATAATAAAGGATGACACCCAAACTATTGTTTTATCATTTTTAATGTTAACATCCTTTTTTAGTATTTTTTTTAGTTATAATTTATTTTTCTTTAAGAAAAAAAATATTAATTTTCTATATGAAGATATCAATTTAATAATTTACTTCATCATAGTTTTAATAATTTTCTTTTTATTTTTTAGTTTTAATCAAAATTTTTTGAATTATTTTTTATCAATATCAAGCAGTATGTCGAATATTGGTTTTGCACTAGATAATTCAAATACAAATTTGACTTTCATTTATTTGATTTTGGTGATTATTGGAGGATCTTTTTTCTCTACCAGCTCTGGATTAAGATTTATGAAGATTTATTCTTTATTTAAATACTCAGTAAATCAAATTTTATCATTCAGCAGACCAAAAAATATATATAAGAACAAGTTATTTTTCTCTGAAGTTAATTTTGACTTTAATGAGATAAGTAAATATTTTTTATCAGTTCTCATATTTATCTTATCACTTTTTATTTTAACAACCTTATTGACTATAAGCGAATTTAGCTTTGAAAATTCATTTAAGTTGTCTATTTTAACTTTAATGAATACTGTCAATTCAAGTTCATATGGTTTAAGTGATCTAACTTTTTATAATCTTTCATATTTTACCAAATATTGTCTTATTTTTTTCATGATTGTTGGACGAATTGAGTTATTAACAATCTTGCTTCTTGTTAAAAAATTTCTTTTTAAAAATTAATTAATTATTGTATATGTAATAAGATTTTGCGCCCTTAGCTCAGCTGGATAGAGCATCGGTTTTCTAAACCGAGGGTCGTAGGTTCGAATCCTTCAGGGCGCGCCATTACTAGCACATTTTTAGTTAAAATTTCCCTTGAACACCTATTTTTATCATGCTTAAATTAAGAATATTCAAAAGTAATTTTGAATTATTTGTTAACAAATAAATAAACAATAGGAAGAAATATGTTTAAATACTTAAAACAATTAACTTCTTTAGTTGCTATGGTTGCTGTGTTGTTCACTTTTACAACAGAGTCTATGGCTGCTAAAAAATCTAAAACACTTAAAAACACTCAGAAAAAAGGGTTTGTAAGATGTGGAGTATCTCAAGGTCTTCCAGGATTTTCTAATGCTGATGCTGCAGGAAATTGGACTGGTGTTGACGTTGATGTATGTAGAGCGGTAGCTGCTGCAGTATTAGGTGATGCAAACAAAGTTAAGTTTACACCACTAAGTGCTAAAGAAAGATTTACCGCTTTAACTTCTGGTGAGATTGATATCTTATCAAGAAACACAACTTGGACTCTTTCTAGAGATGCTGATATCGGACTTACTTTCGTTGGAGTAAACTTCTACGATGGTCAAGGCTTTATGGTAAGAAAAAGCTCAGGTATCACTTCAACTAGCCAATTCAAAAATGGTATCTCAGCTTGTACAAACATTGGTACAACAACTGAGTTAAACATGAGAGATTTCTTTAACTCAAAAGGAATTTCTTATGAGCCAGTTGCATTTGAAAAAGCTGACGAAGTTGTTGCTGCTTACGATGCAGGTAGATGTGATACATACACTACTGATAAATCTGGTTTAGCTGCTCAAAGAACAAAAATGAAAAACCCTGATGAACACATTGTTCTACCAGAAACTATTTCTAAAGAACCTTTAGGACCAGTTGTTAGACAAGGTGATGCAGTTTGGGAAGATATCGTAAGATGGTCTTTGAACACTATGATTGAAGCTGAAGAGTATGGTATTACTTCAGCAAATGCAGACATGATGAAAACTTCAGACAACCCAGCAATCAAAAGATTAGTTGGAGCTGAAGGTGAGTTAGGTGCTGCTTTTGGTCTAGACAACGACTGGAGCTTGAGAATTATCAAGCAAGTTGGTAATTATGGTGAAAGTTATAAGAGAAATATAGCTGACACTGGAATTTTACCAGACAGAGGTCCAAACCAATTATGGACAAAAGGCGGAATACTTTACGTTCCACCTGCAAGATAATTGTAGTTTAAATTAATTAAAAAGGGCTAGATTTTTCTAGCCCTTTTTTTATAAACTCATATATTATCGCCAAAGTGAATTTTAAACTTAAAGATATAGTCCCACAATTAATTACAGTTTTAGCTGTAGTCTTAGTTTTCGGTTTTTTTACTTATAACGCCCAAATCAATATGGAAAATAGAGGTATTGATTTTGGTTATGGTTTTCTATCTCAAGAATCCTCTTTTGACGTTCAGTTTTCATTAATTGAATATGATGGATCACACTCGTATTTTAGAGCGTATTTAGTTGGTCTTTTAAATACCATTCTTGTTTCAGTCATCGGAATAATTATTGCAACAATCTTAGGAGTAATAGTTGGTATAGCAAGATTATCACCTAATTATCTAATTAATAAATTTGCTGCTTTCTATGTTGAGTTTTTTAGAAATATTCCATTATTACTTCAAATTTTCTTTTGGTATTTTGCTGCATTACGTGCATTACCACTTCCACAAGATGCTGAAGCAATGTTTGGAGTTTTTTTTCTAACTATAAAAGGGTTATACGTCCCAGCATTTATTTGGCAAAATTTTAATATTTTCTTTTATTCAATTATAGCTGCAATCATAGCAATCATTGTTATACGTGCGCATGCCAAAAAGGTTCAGGAAAATCAAGGTAAACAAATTCCAGTTTTTTTAATTTCTATAGGACTGATATTTATTCTTCCACTTTTAAGTTTTTTAATTGGTGGCGTAAGACTTTCTTTTGAAGTTCCTGTTTTAAAACAATTGGCAACAACATCTTTTATTTATGAGGGAGGAGTTAGTTTACCCCCAGAATTAATAGCATTAACATTATCTTTATCTTTATATACAGCAACATTTATAGCAGAATGTGTCAGAGCTGGAATTCAAGGTGTCGGTAAAGGTCAAAAAGAGGCAGCAGCATCAATTGGGCTTACCCCTAATCAAGTACTTAAATTAGTGATTATGCCTCAAGCTTTGAGAATAATAATTCCGCCAACAACAAATCAATATTTAAATTTAACTAAAAATTCATCTTTAGCAGCTGCGATAGCTTATCCAGATTTAGTATTAGTCTTTGCCGGAACAGCATTAATGCAAACAGGTAAGGCAATTGAAATAGTATCAATCACCATGTTTACTTATCTTACTTTGAGTATTTCGATATCAATTTTAATGAACTGGTATAATAAGAAAATAGCTATTCAGGAGAAATAATGTCTAATATTAATTTTTTAAAACCTGATAGAACTAACCTTAATACCTTTTTGTATCTTGGTTCTTTTTTGTTTTTTATAAGTATTTTAGATGTTTTTCTAAATTCATTTTTTAGATTAAATTTAACTGGTTTTTTACCTAATTTTTTAAGTTTCTTATTACCTCTAATACTTGGTTTTGTGGGTCTTTATTTCATTCGTATAGAGTACAGCGGAATAAAAAATTTAGACCTATTAAACAAACATATTAATACAAATAATTTTAACGCTGTTTTATCATTATTGATAATATTCATAATCATCAAATCACTACCTCCTATATTAAGCTGGTTTGTTATTGATGCTAGTTTTGCAGGAGACACAAAAGATGTTTGTACAGGCTCTGGCGCATGCTGGACATACATTAAGGTTTGGATGAGAAGATTTATGTATGGAATGTATCCAAATGCGGAACAATGGAGAATTAATCTATCATTTGTAGCTTTAGTATTACTTGGCTCTGTTGGATACTTTGCGACTGATAAATTTAAGAAATATTTGACACTTTATTATGTA
>CACIUF010000018.1 GCA_902589765.1 uncultured Pelagibacteraceae bacterium | reverse complement strand
CAATTATATAAAATTTAGCTAATGCATATCTTAAACTAATTTTTGAAGCAGTCACAATTCTTATGATTTTTTCTAGGCTTTTGAAATCATAACCATAAAGAAAGTATGGAAGTGCAGCACAAAACCCATCAGACTCATTAACTTTTACACCACCCGAAATTTTCTTATTTGATTTAATATTTTTTACAGTTTCTATGATATTTTGGTGTATCCATGGTCCTTTGATCATACCACGCCAATCTTTTACTTTTTTATATTTTGATCTGAGATTTAGATTTTTCCAATATTTGCTTCCAGGACCAAAATTCTTCAGAATATTTTTTTTAAATTCTTTCTCTATATTTTCATAATTTTCTAGAAGTGTTTGAAACATAACTTGTCCAATTTCATTATAACCTGATACTTTCCCAGTTTTTATATTGTAGAAAGGACTTTTATTTTTTTTTAAAAAAGTAAAGTCTTTTTTACCTTTAATATAGGAATTAAGTTTTTTTTGGTTGTATACCCAATGTAATGGTCTTGCAGCTGCATCAGCAACTGTTGCTCCTAAAAATACATGAAGGTTATTTTTCACTTTAATGTGATAAAAACTTTTCAGCCTCTAGTGCTGCCATACAACCCATACCAGCAGCAGTTACTGCCTGTCTGAATGTTTTATCTTTTACATCTCCAGCCGCATAAACGCCTGGCACGTTAGTCTCCGTTGAATCTGGTTTTGTTATCAAATAACCTTCTTTGTCCATGCTTAGCTGATTTTTAAATAATTGTGTAGCTGGATCATGTCCAATTGCGATGAACACACCATCTAATTTAATTTCGTCAATTTTATTTGTTTTAACATTCTTGATTTTAATTCCTTTAACATTTTTTGGATCTTTATCACCAATAACGTCTTCAACAACACTATCCCAAATAATTTCAATTTTTTTATTCTCCATAAGTTTTTTTTGAAGCATTTTTTCAGCTCTTAAATTATCTCTTCTGTGAATTAATTTTACTTTTGATGCAAATTTCGTAAGAAACATCGCTTCCTCAACAGCTGCATTACCTCCTCCAACGACAGCTACTTCTTTGTCTTTAAAGAAAAAACCATCACATGTTGCGCATGCGGATACTCCAAAACCTCTGAACTCTTGTTCTGATTTTAAATTTAACCATCTTGCTTGTGCACCTGTTGAAATTATAATGCTATCAGCAGTGTATTTTTGACCAGTGTCTCCGATAGCTTCAAAAGGTGTTTTTTTTAAATCGACAGAACTTATATGATCTTCAATCATTTCTGTTCCAACTGCTTTTGCTTGCTCTTTCATTTGATCCATAAGCCAAGGACCCTGAATAACATCAGCAAACCCTGGAAAATTTTCAACATCCGTTGTTGTAGTTAATTGTCCACCTGGCTCTGAACCATAAACTAAAATTGGATTTAACATTGCTCTTGCCGCGTAAACAGCTGCTGTATATCCAGCTGGACCAGACCCAATTATTAACACTTTTGTGTGTTTAGTTGGATTTTGACTCATATGAAAGCTATATAGTGATTAATGACTAAATTAAAAGGTTTATTATTGACCGAGGGCATGCATGGCATGATTAGCCAAGTTGAAGGACTTGCCAAAGCTTTAAATTTAGATTTTATACACGAGAAAATTGAACTGAATAATTTTTGGAAAATGATCCCCCCAAAAATCACACCAATTAAAAGGTTTGTTTTCAAAAATGATATTTTAGAAAAATTTAATGTTGTGATTTCTTGTGGTAGGAAAAGTGTAATTCCCTCAATTTTCTTAAAAAAAAAGTTTGGAAATAAAATCATGAATATTCACATTCAAGATCCAAAGGTATCTTTAAATAATTTCGATTTTGTAATTGCTCCAGAACATGATGATCTAAAAGGTAAAAACGTATTATCAACTAAAGGGGCTATCCACTATCTACGAGAAAGTGAATTAGATGATAATATAAATTATTTAAAACCAAAAATTCAAAAAGAAAAAGTAGTTGTATTTGTTGTTGGTGGTCCAAATAAATACTATAATTTTAGTGATAATTTAATTGAAGAAATTTTTAATAAAATTAAAAAAAATTTTCTTGATAATGGCTACCAATTAATTTTTATTCCCTCAATGAGAACACCTCAAAGAATTATTGATAAAGCTAAAGATTTTTATAATGGGAATCAAATCATTATTTCAGATGTTGATAAAAAAGCTTATTTATCATCACTTAAGTTAGCGGACCATATAGTGGTAACTTGTGACTCAACTTCCATGATATCTGAAGCCGCAATAACAGGTAAACCTATATATGTAGCTGATATGCCCGCTATTAAGAACAATTATCGCTTCAAAAAATTTTTTGAGTTGTTTAAATCTTTAGATATTATAAGAAATCTAGACTCTTCTGTTGAGAGTTGGGATTATAAAAAACTTAATGAAACTGATAGAATAGCAGGTTATATAGAAAAAAGATTTCAAAATTATGACTTTTCTTAATTCCATTTTAAACAACTCAAAAAAATATGAATCTCCTTTTAATCATTGGGAATACAATAATGCCTTAAGTGATGAAGCAATAAAAGAAATTGAAAATGCGGACATCCCTGACATCAGTAAACATAATCTTAATTATGATGGAACAAGAGCTATCGATGGTGGTGCGGCAGAATTTAGAGAAGGAATAGCATCTGGGGGAAAAGCAATTAAGTTTAGATGTTTTGTCACAAAAGAAAATGCTTCACAATTTCCAAATTTGGTAAAATTCATTAGTGAACTTCAATCAAAAGAAACTTGTAATGCAATTTCAAAAATGATTGATAAAGATTTATCTAATTCATATGTTAGAGTTGAAATTATATGTGATCGTGAGGGTTTTTGGCTTAAACCGCATTGCGATATTAAAGAAAAATTAATGTCAGGTTTGATTTTTGTTAATAATGCCAAAGAGTCTGAGGATCTAGGTACCGATTTTTATAATGAAAAATTAGAAAAGGTTAAAACAGTTCCTTACAAACATAATTATGGATATTTATTCACTAGCGGACCTAATACTTGGCATGGTATGGAAAAAAAGAAGATTATTAAAGAAAGAAGATGTATTCAGGTAAATTATGTCACTTTCCCCACTGATTGGAAAGTTGAGTAATTAATTTAATAAACTCGAATATAAACCAATAACACTAAACACGCCCAATACTAAACAGATCCCTGTTACTGCTTTCAACTGGTCGCCATCTTCATGAATATTTGTTTTGTCATAAAGTTTCCAATAGGCACATTTATCTAGATTAGCGGTTTTTGATTTTAAAATTTTTTTTTTGATAGGAAGTTTTAATAGTTGAGCACTAAAAATTTCACTTTTTTTAGATGCGTCTTCTATAATATATTGACGAACTTCTGAACTCATATAGATAAATCTTAAAAAATAAATTTGATGAATACAACCTAACGACTATTCATTTTGGGCAATTATTCGTAAGAAAAAAAAATTATACAACTTTTAATTGTAAAATTATTTGAGTTCTTGAAGTGCAATGACATCAAGTTTTTTTGTTTTAAGAGATTTTATTGCCTCCAAACATGCTTGAGCAGTTGACATATTTGTACAATATGGAACTTTATTTTTCAAAGTTGCTCTTCTGAGTGCAATAGCATCGTTTATTCGATGCTCGCTATTTCCTCCACCAGTATTGATTACAAGAGCTATTTTTTTTGAGTCTAAAATATCTACTATGTGAGGTGTTCCACTGCTGACTTTATTTATAATTTTACATTTCATTCCATGTTTTCGAATGTACTCTGCAGTGCCTTTTGTTGCACTTAACTTAAAATTTAATTTGATTAAATCTTTAGCCAGACCTATCCCCTCATCCTTATGAGAATTTTTCAAAGATATAAATGCAAGACCGTTTTTTGGAAGTGAATTCGCAGCAGCAATTTGACTTTTTGCAAATGCCATGCCAAAATTTTTATCAAACCCCATTACTTCACCTGTTGACTTCATTTCTGGACCAAGAAGTAAGTCGCTATTTGGAAATTTGTTAAAAGGAAATACTGCTTCTTTAACTGCATACATTCCTTTTGATTTTTGTTTTAAATTAAATTTCAATAATTTCTCTCCAGCCATTACTCTTGATGCAATTTTTGCTAATGGTAAACCTTTTGCTTTAGATACAAAGGGCACGGTTCTACTAGCTCGAGGATTTACTTCAATCACATAAATTTCATCTTTTTTTATTGCAAATTGGATATTCATAAAACCTTTGACTTTTAAAGCTAACGCTAGTTTTTTAGTTTGATTTTCAATTTCCTTTACTAAAAATGGTTTAATAGATATTGGAGGCAAACTACAAGCAGAGTCACCAGAATGAATACCAGCTTCTTCAATATGCTGCATAATACCAGCTACATATACTTCTTTACCATCAGATATTGCATCAACATCCACTTCCATTGCATGATCAATAAATTTGTCAATTAAAATTGGATTTTTTTCTGCAGCTTTAAAGGCTTCTTCAATAAAATTTTTTAATTGTCCTTTTTCATAAACTATTTCCATTGCTCTTCCACCCAAAACATATGAAGGTCTTACCATTAAAGGTAATCCAATTTTATCAGCAATCTTGATCGCTTCTTTATAAGTTTTGGCAATTCCACTTTCTGCTTGTTTTAATTTTAATTTATTTAATAAATTTCTAAATCTATCTCTATCCTCTGCTAAATCTATAGAGCTGTATTTAGTTCCTAAAATAGGTAATTTGTTTTGATGTAAAAATTTAGCAAGTTTGATTGGAGTTTGTCCTCCAAACTGGGCAATTATACCAATTAAGTTGCCATTCATTTGCTCTTTTTTAATGATATTAAAAACGAATTCTTCTTTTAAAGGTTCAAAATAAAGTCGATCACTAGTATCGTAATCGGTAGAGACTGTCTCAGGATTACAATTTACCATGATTGTTTCGAAACCAGCGTTTTTTAAAGAAAAGCTTGCTTGACAACAACAATAATCAAATTCTATTCCTTGACCAATTCTATTCGGCCCTCCTCCTAGAATAATTATCTTTTTTTTACTAGTAGGCTCTGCTTCACACTCTGAAACTATTGAAAAGTTTCTTTGATAAGTTGAGTACATGTATGGAGTGAAAGATTTAAATTCAGCAGCACAAGTATCAACTTTTTTATAAACAGGTAATATTTTTAGTGCTATCCTTTTTTTTCTAACAACGTCCTCAGAAAGATTTGTTAATTCTGATAATTTTTTGTCTGAGAAACCAATAGATTTAATCCTATTAAATTCTGTAAAATTTTTTGGTAATCCTATTTTTTTTAAATTTATCTCGCAATCAACAATTTCTTTAATTTGGCCTAGAAACCATGGGTCAATTTTAGATAATTTAAAAATCCTATCTAAACTAATTTTTTTTCTTATCCCCTCAGCAACAAGTAAAATTTTGTTTGGAATATTTTCTTTTAGTTTTTTTTCAATTTGTTGTTTTGATAAATAAAATATTCTATCAAGACCTGAAAAACCAGTTTCTAAAGATATCAAGGCTTTTTGAATAGACTCTTTAAAATTTCTACCTATCGCCATAGCTTCACCAACAGATTTCATTGAAGTACCAAGAGTTGCAGGGGAGGTTGAAAATTTTTCAAAAGTAAATCTTGGTATTTTGGTTACTACATAATCGATACTTGGTTCAAATGATGCTGGAGTAACTTTGGTAATTTCATTTTTGAGTTCATCTAAAGTATATCCGACAGCTAACTTTGCTGCTACTTTTGCAATTGGAAACCCAGTTGCTTTAGATGCTAAAGCTGAAGATCTTGATACACGTGGATTCATCTCAATTATAACCATTCGACCATTTTTAGGATTTATTGCGAATTGAACATTTGATCCACCTGTCTCAACCCCAATCTTTCTTAAACATGCGATAGATGCATTCCTCATGACCTGGTATTCTTTATCAGTGAGAGTTAGTGCTGGTGCAACTGTAACCGAGTCACCTGTATGTATCCCCATTGGATCAATATTCTCAATGGAACAAATAATGATACAGTTATCCTTCTTATCTCTAACGACTTCCATTTCAAATTCTTTCCAACCCTCCAAACATTCTTCAACCAAAACCTGGCTAACTGGAGACTCATGTAATCCATTTTTTACAATTTTAAGATAGTCTTTCTTTGTTTTTGCTATTCCCCCACCAAGCCCACCAAGTGTAAAAGCGGGTCTTATGATTGCAGGCAAACCAATTTTTTTTAGAACCTTTGTAGCTTGGTTATTTTTGTTTACGATTTTGGATTTAGGTAAGTCTAAACCAATTTCTCTCATATTTTTTCTAAATTTTTTTCTATCTTCAGCGTTTGAAATTGCTTTTGAATTTGCTCCAATAAGCTCAATTTTATATTTTTTTAAAATTCCTTTTTTTTCAGCCTCCATAGCTAGATTAAGAGCAGTTTGACCCCCCATTGTAGGAAGAATTGCATCAGGTCTTTCTTTTTTAAGAATTTTTTCTAAAACATCTAAAGTTATTGGCTCAACATAGGTTTTGTCTGCAACATCTGGATCTGTCATGATAGTTGCAGGATTAGAATTTATCAAAACAACCTTATAACCCTCATCTTTAAGAGCTTTACAAGCTTGTGTTCCTGAATAATCAAATTCACATGCTTGTCCGATAATGATTGGGCCAGCTCCCACAACTAATATCTTTTTAATGTCTTTTCTTTTTGGCATTTCTTTTTATGTTATGAATAAATTCTTGAAATAAATAAACACTATCTTGCGGTCCTGGATTTGACTCTGGATGATATTGAACAGAAAATACTGGTTTATTTTTTAATCTTATGCCTTCGATACTACCATCAAATAAAGATTTATGAGTAACCTCAACATTTTTTGGCAACATTTCTTTTACCACTTCAAAACCATGATTTTGGCTAGTGATTTCAACGTTATCATGAATTAAATTTTTTACTGGATGATTTGCTCCTCTATGACCCAGTTTCATTTTTTTTGTTTTCCCCCCAAGGGCAAGTGCAAGAATTTGATGACCTAAACAAATACCAAATATTGGTAAATTTTTTTTAATAAGATCTTTGATAATATTGATCGCGTATTTGCCAGTTGCTGCTGGATCCCCAGGCCCATTAGATAAAAAAATTCCATCAGGCTTAAGGTTCAATATTTTTTCTGCTGAAGTTTTACATGGAACAACAGTAACTTTACAATTAAAGTTTGAAAAATATCTTAAAATATTTTTTTTTATCCCATAGTCAATGGCTACCACATGCAAAGATTTTTTTTTATTTTTTTCAAATCCAAATTCTTTTTTCCAGGTCTTAAGCCCTTTCCAAATATAATTTTTTCTGGTCGATACGACCTCGGCAAGATCTAAATTTTTTAAACCACTCCATTTTATTGTTGTATTTGTGAGTTTGTTAATACTGAATTTTCCTTTATTTGAATAACAAATGGTACCTTTCGGGGCTCCTTTATCTCTAATGAAATTTGTAAGGTTTCTAGTATCTAATCCAGTGATACCAATAATTTTGTTTTTTTTAAGCCAATAATCTAAATGCAAAAATGATCTGTAATTAGAGGGATTAGTTATTTCAGAATTAAAAATTACTCCTCTAGTCCAGATTTTATCTGACTCATGATCCTCATGGTTTGTTCCAACATTTCCTATGTGAGGAAAAGTAAAATTGATGATTTGACCTGCATAAGAAGGGTCAGATATAATTTCTTGATAACCAGTTAATGACGTATTAAAACAAACTTCCCCTGTTGCAACACCTTCGTAACCAATTCCAATGCCCTTAAAAACTTTTTTATTTTCAAGAACTAAAATACCTGTGTGAGTTTGAGAAATTTTTGAGCTTTTATTTTTTGCTTTTTTGATCAATTACAACTCATGAGTTAAAGGTTAATACAATAAAAGGTTTATTATCGCAACAGAGATGTATTATAAAATTGTAAAAATACAATTTTTCTTTTGAAGAATTTTTTCTTTAAAGTAAGTTAAAATTATGTCGTTAAAAGAGACCATAGAAACTGAATATAAAAAAGCCTTAAAATTGAAAGATAAAACTAAAATCTCAACTTACAGGTTAATTCTTTCATCTATTAAAGATTTGGATATTGTTAATAGATCTGGTCCAAATAAAAAAGAGACTGATGATGAAGATATTAAAAGATTATTTAAAAAGATGGTGAAACAGAGAACCGAATCAATTGAAATTTACAAAAAAAATAATCGTTCTGATCTTTTAGAAGTAGAGCAGAATGAATATGATATTTTATCAAGTTTTCTGCCTAAACAACTTAATGAAGAAGACACAAAAAAAATATGTGAAGAGATAATATCTAAAGTGGGTGCTAGTTCGGTGAAAGATATGGGCAAAGTTATGGGAGAATTAAAAAAACAACATTCTGATGAGATTGATTTCTCCAAAGCAGGAGCACTAATTAAACAATTACTTAATAAGTAGTCATGAAATACCCAAAAGAATATTTAGAGGAAATAAGAACAAGATTAAAAGTTTCGACAGTAGTTTCAAAATATATCAGTTTAAAAAAAAGAGGTAAAGAATACGTTGGTCTTTCCCCATTTAAAAATGAAAAAACTCCATCCTTTACTGTAAATGATGAAAAAGAATTTTATCATTGTTTTGCGACGTCTGAACATGGAAATATCTTTGACTTTGTAATGAAAACTCAAAATTTTAAATTTGGTGAGGCTGTAAAGCACTTGGCAAACTTAGCTGGTATGCAACCCTATATTTTTTCAAAACAAGATGAAGAAAGAGAAAAAAAGTGGAAAATATATTCATCTATTTTCTTTGAATATGTGGACTTTTATCATAATAAACTTTTGAAAAATGAAAAATATTCTAAAGCAAGAGATTATTTAAAAAAAAGATCCCTTGACAAAGATCAAGTTAAAAAATTTAAAATCGGTTTTGTAGAAAAGAATCCAAATTTATTTGAAGAATTAAAAAAAAATTATCAAATTGATGATCTGCTAGAAACAGGATTATTTTATTTAGATGAAAAAAAAAATATTTATGTTGAAAGGTTTAGAGGAAGATTAATTTTTCCTATCAACAATATTTCAGGACAACCAATTGCTTTAGGGGGGAGAATAATTGAAAAAAGTGATTTTCTGGCCAAGTATGTTAATTCTCCAGAAACATTATTCTTTAAAAAAGGATCCAATTTATACAATTTAGATTTAGCAAGAAAATTATCAAATAAGTTTGACAATATTTTTTTAGTTGAGGGCTATATGGATGTTGTGGGTTTAAGTAAAAATGGAATAGAAAATGCTGTTGCTAATTTAGGTACTTCTTTGACAGACAAACAAATATTTGCTCTTAATCAGTTTTTTAATGATATTATTATTTGTTTTGATGGTGATGAGAGCGGTTACAAGGCAGCCTTAAGAGCTGCAGAAAATTCTCTTAAAGATATGAAACCTGAAAAGCAAATATCATTTCTATTTTTACCAGATCAAGAAGATCCAGATAGTTTTGTAAATAAAAACGGTAAAGAGTATTTTTTTGACTATTCAAAAAAAAATAAAATATCAATACATCAATTTATATTTAATCATTATAAAAAAAATACTCAAAATCATCCATCTTCTATGGCAATTTTTGAAAAAAAATTAAGATCAATAGCTAACACAATAAAGGATCATTATATAAAAAAATACGTTTTAGAATATTTCATCGAAAAAATTTCTGAATTAACTCCATATACAAGTCAAAATCAAAAGAACTTTTATACAAAAAAAACTAGATCTTTAGAAAAGACGAAAAAGTACTTTAACGAAAGTCAATCATTGACAGGAGTAGAGTTAAAAGAATTTTCATTAATTTATCTTATTGTAAATAACTTGAATTTGATGCGAGATCACATTCATTTACTTAAAGATATAAAATTATTTTCTGAAGTAAATAAACAAATTTTTGAAAAAATTGTATTCAAACTTAATTCTAAAAATGATTTGTCTATTGATCAGCTAGATATTGATAATCAATTAATCGACAAAATTACAAAATTCGCCCCCATCAAACATATTTTAAAAAAAAAAAGTAACAAAGATCATGAAGTTCTTGAATTATTTGAAGATATTGTCCGTGACTTAAATAATTATGATTTAGAATTTAGGATACGAGAATTAGAATCGAAGTTTTCAAAAGATTTGAGTGAGACAACTTTTAATGAGCTAAAAGAGCTGAAAAAAAAGCAAAATATCAATTAATAAGATTAAATTAATAATGGATTTTTTGAAAATTGCTATTATATAAAGGTCTTCAAATATATTGGTGTGGAAAGAATAATTACAAAATCATTTGCTCGTTTAATGGGGCGCGGAACCCATCGGGGATTCATTACTTATGAAGAATTAAGTAAATCTCTTGGAAAAAGAAATCTTTCAGATCAAAACTTGGCCCAAGCTTTTATTCATATTTTAGATGAAAAAATTACTCTAGTTGAAAAAAAATCTGATTTTAAAGTTTTAAGAAAAAAAGAAGGCTCATCTAAAGACGAAGGTAAGACTATTGAGAAAAGTGATGATCCGATTCGAATGTATCTAAGAGAGATGGGAGGTGTTGAACTCTTATCTAGAGAAGGTGAGATTGCTATTGCAAAAAGAATAGAAGCCGGAAAGGATGTAATGTTAATAGCATTATCACAAAGCCCAATTACTGCTCAACAATTCTTTGATTGGAACGAAAAACTTCAAAAAGATGAAATTTTAGTTAGAGAAATTATAGATATAGATACAAATTACATGGAGGATGAGTCTACAGGTCCAAGTGCTAAACAAAAAAATTCAGGTGAGACAGATAGTGATGAAAACTCGGTTGAAGAAAGTGATGAAGATTTTAATCCAACCTTAGCTGCAATGGAGACTGAAATTAAGCCAAAGGTTCTTAAAACAGTTCATAAATTGACTAAGGACTATAATAAATTAATTAAATATCAAAAAGAAAAACTTGATTGTATTCTAAACTCAAAAATTTTTTCTCCAGCTAAAGAAAAAAGTTATGAAAAAATTGTTAATGAAATTTTAATGGACATAAAATCACTTCAACTATCACCTTCAGTTCTAGAGGGATTGGTTCAAAAACATTACGTAGAGAATAAAAAGATTATTTCTTTAGAGGGAAATTTATTAAGATTAGCTATGGATAATAAAATTCCAAGAAATGAATTTTTAAAATTTTATATCGGAAATGAAATTAATCCAAACTTAAAAAAATTTTTGGACACTAATTCAACTTGGAAACAATTTTTCTCAAAGAATAAAGAAAAATTTAAAGATATTAGAGAAAGATTAATTGAGTTCAGTGATAAAATAGGGATGTCAGTTACAGATTTTAAAAAGCTAGTAAGCAGAGTTCAAAAAGGAGAAAAAGAGTCTAGAATTGCTAAAAAAGAGATGGTTGAGGCAAACTTAAGATTAGTTATTTCAATTGCTAAAAAATATACAAATAGAGGATTACAATTTTTAGATTTAATTCAAGAAGGGAATATAGGATTAATGAAGGCAGTTGATAAATTCGAATATAGGAGGGGTTATAAATTTTCTACATATGCTACATGGTGGATTAGACAGGCTATTACGAGATCAATAGCTGATCAAGCAAGAACTATCAGAATTCCAGTGCATATGATAGAAACTATTAATAAAATTGTTAGAACCCAAAGACTTATTTTGAGTGAATTCGGTAGGGAAGCAACTCCAGAAGAATTAGCAAAAAAACTTAGAATGCCACTAGATAAAGTAAGAAAGGTTTTAAAAATTTCTAAAGAGCCGGTGTCTCTAGAGAAACCCGTCGGTGATGAAGAAGATAGTAGCTTAGGAGATTTTATAGAGGACACAAAAGCACTAGCACCTCTGGAGCAAGCCATTAAATCCAACCTTGGTGAGGCTACAACTAAGATATTATCTACTTTAACGCCAAGAGAGGAAAGAGTTTTGAGAATGAGATTTGGAGTTGGAATGAATACAGATCACACTTTGGAGGAAGTTGGTTTACAATTTTCTGTTACTCGTGAGAGAATTCGACAAATTGAAGCTAAAGCACTTAGAAAACTAAAGCATCCAAGTAGATCTAAGCAATTAAAAAGTTTCTTAGAGAACTAACATCTATTCTGGGCCGTTAGCTCAATAGTAGAGTACTGCATTGACATTGCAGGGGTAGTTGGAGCGTAACCAACACGGCCCACCAAACCATGACGACTCAAAAAAATGCTCTAACTCATATTTAATTTTTTTTACCCCTAAATTTAATTTTCTTTAGAAATTTTTCTAATGAAAAAAGAAATATTTTTGGATTAAATCAGTTTTTTAAAGTACATTTTGATATGGATCAAATTTTCTTATTGCTGATAACAATATTACCTACAATTGCTTTATTAATTTTTTTTATTTTTTCTGATAAATTTGTGGAACCCAAAAAGACAGTTTTTCAAACTTTTATTTTGGGTATGTTTATAATCGCACCACTTGAAATTTCTAATACTTTTATAAATTTAGTTTTAGGTGAAAATTTTGTATTTGACCCTTTCTTAAAAGCATTCTTCCAAGCATCTTTTTTAGAGGAATTTTTTAAATTTTGCGTTTTATTTTATTTTTGTAGTACTTTTACGCATTTTAATGAACCAATGGATGGATTAGTTTATGGAATAACAGCATCTCTTGGTTTCGCATTTTATGAAAATATTACTTATGTTTATTTTGCAGATACTTTTAAAGATAGTTTGGAGATAGCTTGGGCCAGAGCCTTTACAGCAGTACCAAGTCATGCTTTTGATGGTGTTATAATGGGTTTCTTTATTGGTAGATATTATTTTGTGAAAAAAGGTAAAAATTTAAATTTATCTTTAGCTTTAATCATTCCAATATTATTACATGGATCTTATGATTGGGTTTTGATGGAAGAAAGTATAAGTTATAAATTTATGTATTTGGTTATTATTTTAGAAATAGCTTTGACTGTGTTTTTATATAAAAGTCTAAGCATTCAGCAAAAAACTAAAATTAAAGAGCCGCAAAAAAGATTTAGATGATAAAATATTTTAAAGATCTGTGGTATGGTAAGAAATCACTAACAGTCACAAATTTATCAACTATTTTTCCATTAACTATTTACTTTTATCTAATTAATTTTGTATTTATTGATGGAAAATTATCATTTTATATCTTTTCGGATATTTTAGTTGTAATTCTGGCATTTTTTTCTTTGGCATCTATTTGGAGATCGTCAGAAAATGAAAATAAGTTATATTCTTTTTTATCTAAAAGCTTTTCAATATTAATTGTTATTCTCTTTATTTATAATGGATATGTAAAGTGGATTATTTAATATTTTTTTTATACCACTCATCTGCTTTTTTTTTGATTAAATTAATTTGATTTGTATCTATTTCTTTATCTAAAACTATCTTAACTATCTCTATTTCTTGATTACATCTTTTGACATCGTCGATTATTTTTGAATATTTTGAACATAAATAATACCAAAAAATAGACTCTTTTTTATAGTCATATTCATAACCTAATCTTAGAAATGAATTTGGATCTTTGTGAATGAGAACTTCTTCTTCCAACCATTTTACGAATTCTTTATGGTTTTTGGGTAATCTTTTTTTCGAAAATAATAATTTTAGAATATAGTTGTCATTTGTTCCATAATTTGAAATTGTTGATAATTTGAGGTGATTAATAGCTTTATAATAATTTTTTTCTGCACCACCCCAACCTAAAATATAAAACTTACCAATGTTCGAGTGTGCCCAATGTTGACCAAGTTTAGATGCTTCAGAGTATAGCTCAAATGCTTTTTTATAATTTCTTTTATCTCCAAGACCCATTTCATAAAATGCCCCTAAATTATTAATTGCTACTGGAATTTTTTGTTCAGCCCCAACCTTCATAAATTTAATTGCCTTCTTTGGATTGAATATTATTTTTTCAGTATGATAACTCCAACCCAAATTAACGTGGGCATAATAATAAAGTTCATTTGGATTTTTGATTAATCTTTCGTTATTAATAATTTTTAAAAGATATTTTTCAGCAATCAAGATATCGTCATCATTAAGTGATGACATTAATAATGATCCTTTCTCATAATTAAGCCAATCAAGTTCATCATACTTATCAACAAATTCTGGTAATTCTAATTCTTTTTCAATTTTATTAATTAAATCTAAGCACTTATTAAAATTTGGGCAAAAATAATATGATTTCCATAAATTATCTAATCTTTCAGAGGAATTTGATATATTTGAAAAGGATAAGGTACAAATTAAAAGATAAAGAAAAATTTTATATTTGTATAAATTATATAATTTCATTTATTAAATTCCTAAATAAGAATAATAAAAAAGTTAAACCAAGAATTTGAGAAACAATGCTTAAAAGAATGTAATAATTTGTTTTAT
>CACIUF010000017.1 GCA_902589765.1 uncultured Pelagibacteraceae bacterium | reverse complement strand
GGAGTAATTTTAATATATTAATAAAAATGAATAAAATTCAAATAATATCTGATAAAAATCAAAGATCTTTAAAGATAAAATCATTAATTCAAAAAAAAATTAAACATACCAAAGTTAAAAGATCGAATACTACAATCGTAATTGGTGGGGATGGATTTATGCTACAAACTTTGAAAAAAAATAGAAAATCTAAAAAAATTTTTTATGGAGTAAACTCTGGTAATTATGGATTTTTGATGAACAAATTTTCATCAAAAAATATTATCAGCAATATACATAAAGCTAAAATGATAACCATTTCTCCTTTGGAAATGCATGTTAAAAATAATAAAAACCAAAGAAAAAAACACATAGCGATTAATGAAGTTTCAATTTTAAGACAAAGTAGACAAGCCGCTTCTTTATCTATCAAACATGGTTCTAAACAAGTTATAAAAAAACTTGTATCGGATGGAGTGCTTGTTTCTACTCCCGCGGGTAGCACAGCTTATAATCTTTCAGTTCATGGTCCTATTCTAAGTTTAAATTCAAAAAAATTGTCTATTTCACCAATAAGTCCGTTTAGGCCGAGAAGATGGAGAGGAAAAATTGTAAGCGATAGGTCGAAAATAATAATCAAAAATCTTAATCCAAAGAAAAGACCGATAAGCGCAGTTGCCGATAACATAGAAATAAGAAATGCAAAAAATGTTATTGTAAGAACAAATCAAAAAATTAAATTCAGCCTTTTATATGATAAAAACAAAAGTCTTCAAAAAAAGATTAAATTAGAACAATTACGCCGAGAAACATCGTAATGATACAAACGACTTAGATGAAAAAAATTAAATCTATAGTAACAGGCGGTGCAGGTTTTATAGGGAGTAATTTAGTAGATAAACTTGTGAAAAAAGGTCATACAGTAATTGTCATTGATAATTTTATTTCAGGTAAAAAAAGCAACCTATCACATCACTCAAGAAAAAATGTTAAAATTGTAAAGCTTGATATTTCTAAAGATAAAAATCTAAGCAAGTATTTCAGAGGTGTTAATTATGTTTTTCATTTAGCTGGTTTAGCAGAGATTATACCTAGCATTAAAGATCCAGCTAAATATTTTATTAATAATACTCTGGGTACTTTAAATATATTAGAGGCGGCAAAAAAAGTGAAAATTAAAAAATTCATTTATGTAGCCTCCTCAAGCTGTTATGGAAAAACAAAAAAAAATTCCAACTAAAGAAACTGACAAAATTGAAACAATAAATCCGTATTCATTGACAAAGTTTTTAGGAGAGGAACTAGTAATAAAATATGCAAAACTTTATAATATGCCAAATATTTCATTCAGACTTTTTAATGTGTACGGTCCTAGGTTAAATACAAAAGGCAAATATGGAGCTGTATTTAGTATTTTTTTAAAACAAAAAAAAAATCAACAAACCTCTCACTATTGTTGGCAATGGAAGACAAACTAGAGATTTTATTCACGTTGATGATTTAATAAATGCTTTTTTTAAGATAATTAAAAGCAATCTAAAGAACAAAATTTACAACTTAGGTTCAGGAAAAGAAACCTCAATAAATAAAATTGCTAGTTTAATTGGAGGGAAAAAAATTTTTATACCTGAAATACCAGGAGAAACTAAACGTTCTTGTGCAAATATTTCAATGATTTGTAAGGATATTAATTGGAAACCAAAAATCGCAATATCAGATGGTATAAAAAGATTATTTAATAATTAATTTTTTTTTATTTAAGAATGTGGTGCCCCCGCACGGATTCGAACCGCGGACCTATTGATTACAAATCAATTGCTCTACCAGCTGAGCTACAAGGGCATGCGCAATAACTATTAATTATTTATTAATTAATCAACTCTTTTTTTTTAGATAACTTAAATGATGAAACACAATTGCGGCACTATTTGATATATTTAGGCTCTCAATTTTTTCATTTATCTCAATCTTAACTAAAAAATCTGCATATTTAGATGTGTGTTTACGCATTCCTGATCCTTCAGACCCAAATAATAATATATTATTTCCTTTCCACTCAATATCAGTAAAGTTTTTTTTTCCATTACTATCAAAGCCATATACCCAAAAATTTTTTTCTTTAAGATTTTTCAGTGTTGTATTGATATTAGAAACTTCAAAAATATTAATATATTCAATTGCACCACTTGCTGCCTTATACAAAAGTTTACTTTCACTAGGGAAGTTTCTATCTTTAATAATAACTCCATCTATATTAAAAGAGGCAGCACTTCTAATTAGAGATCCTATATTCCTTGGATCAGTTACACCATCTAGACAAATTAATGTAATATTATCCTTACCTTTGATGTACTCTTTAAGAATTGGTTTTTGAATATGTTCAACTTCTGCAACATACCCTTGATGTTGTAAATTCTCTCTAGTACTATATTTATCAAGTTCTTTTTTTGTTTTAAAATACACTTTGACATCATTTAATAAATTTTTATTAGGACTTTTTTTATGAATATTTTTCTTACTTTCTTCAGTTAAAAATATCCTCAAAACATTTCTTTTTGGGTTTCTAAGTGCTTCAGTTACAGCATGTTGACCAACGATAAAAAAAGATGATTTATTCATAAAATTACCTTTGTTTTACACGTTTTTTTAAATATTTTCCCATTAAATCACGTGTTGCATTTAGACAAATAAAATATATAAAACGCTTGTTGTTTGAAGCTTTATTGAACAAGGGGACACTTCCCCTAAGGGAGGGGTTCCAGAGCGGTCAAATGGGGCGGGCTGTAAACCCGTTGACTTCGGTCTTCGAAAGTTCGAATCTTTCCCCCTCCACCATTCAATATTCTTTAACAATACTGGAGTGTTACTCTTGGGGTTGTGCGGGTGTAGTTCAATGGTAGAACGCTAGCCTTCCAAGCTGGATGTAAGGGTTCGATTCCCTTTACCCGCTCCAAGAAAAATAAAGTTTAAAAAAAAAGTGAGGAAAATAAGTAATGTCAAAAGAAAAATTTGTAAGAAATAAACCGCATTGTAACATTGGAACAATCGGTCATGTCGATCATGGTAAAACAACTTTAACTGCTGCTATCACTAAAGTTTTATCAGAAACTGGTGGAGCACAGGCTGTAGCATATGATCAAATTGATAAAGCTCCAGAAGAGAAAGAAAGAGGAATTACAATTTCAACAGCACATGTTGAATACGAAACTGAAAAAAGACACTACGCACACGTGGATTGTCCAGGTCATGCCGACTATGTTAAGAATATGATTACAGGTGCAGCTCAAATGGACGGAGCAATTTTAGTTGTAAATGCTGCTGATGGTCCTATGCCTCAAACAAGAGAGCATATTCTTTTAGCAAGACAAGTTGGAGTTCCTGCTATCTGTGTTTATTTAAATAAAGTAGATCAAGTTGATGATAAAGAAATGATTGATCTAGTCGAAGAGGAGATTAAAGAATTATTAACTTCTTATAAATTTCCAGGTGACAAAACTCCTATTGCAAAAGGTTCTGCACTTGCAGCCGTTGAAGGAAGAGATGATGAAATTGGAAAAAATTCAATTTTAGAATTAATGAAGAATGTTGATGAGTTTATTCCACAACCAGACAGACCAAAAGATAAAGATTTTTTGATGCCTGTTGAGGATGTTTTCTCAATCTCAGGAAGAGGTACTGTGGCAACTGGAAGAGTTGAGTCAGGTGTCCTTAAAACTGGAGATGAATTAGAAATAGTTGGTATTAGAGAAACTAAGAAATCAGTATGTACTGGTGTTGAAATGTTTAGAAAACTCTTAGACTCAGGTGAGGCAGGAGATAACGTTGGAGTTCTTTTAAGAGGTGTAGAAAGAACTGATATTGAAAGAGGACAAGTTCTTTGTAAGCCAGGTTCTGTTACTCCACATACTAAATTTGAAGCTCAAGCGTATGTACTTAAAAAAGAAGAAGGTGGAAGACATACACCTTTTTTCACAAAGTATAGACCTCAATTTTATTTCAGAACCACAGATGTAACTGGAGAAGTAGAGTTGCCAGCTGGAACTGAAATGGTTATGCCTGGTGATGACGCTAAATTTACAGTTAAATTAATTACACCGATCGCGATGTCAGAGAAATTAAATTTCGCTATTCGTGAAGGTGGTAGAACTGTTGGAGCTGGAGTAGTAACTAAAATTATAGAGTAAACTCTATATAGGAGTGTAGCTCAATTGGTAGAGCGCCGGTCTCCAAAACCGGAGGCTGAGGGTTCGAGTCCCTCCGCTCCTGCCAATTTAAAACATATGACTATGAAGAACCCGATTAAATTTATACAAGAAGTAAAACAAGAGGCATTCAAAGTTTCTTGGCCTACAGGAAAAGAGACGCTTCAGGGTGCATTAATGGTTTTTGCGATGGCAGTAGTTATGTCTTTGTTTTTTCTATTATTAGATCAGGTTTTAAAATTTTTCTTAGAATTGTTACTCAAGGTGAGTATTTAATGAAAAATTGGTATATAGTTCAATCTCACTCTAGTTTTGAAAATAAAGTTGCAGGCCTTATAAAAGAGGAAGCAGATAAGGCTAAAATATCTGAAAAATTTGAAGAGATTATCGTTCCAACTCATGATGTAACTGAAGTAAAAAGAGGTAAAAGGATTCAAAGAAAAAAAAAATATTTTCCAGGTTATGTTCTGATTAAAAGTGAAATGGATAATGATATTTATCATATGATAAAAAACATTAAACGTGTCAGTGGTTTTTTAGGTACAAAAGGAATGCCTGTACCTGTGTCTGATAAAGAAATTGATAAAATTTTAGGTCAAATTAAAGATGGGGTTGCCCAGCCTAAATCAGCTGTAGAATATACAGTTGGCGAAAAAGTTCAGGTTATTGACGGACCTTTTGCATCATTTAGTGGAATGGTTGAAGAAATTGATGAAGAAAAGTCTAGACTTAAGGTGTCAGTTTCTATATTTGGAAGGCCAACACCAGTTGATTTAGAATATAATCAAGTGGAGAAAGTAAGTTAAATTTATGGCAGCTAAAAAAGAAATAAGTGGTTTTATAAAATTACAAATTAAAGGTGGTCAAGCTAACCCCGCTCCACCAGTTGGACCTGCATTAGGTCAACGTGGTGTAAACATTATGGAGTTTTGTAAAGCTTTCAATGATAAAACAAAAAAGTTAGCTGGTAAACCTGTGCCAGTTGAAATTACTGTTTACAAAGATAAAAAATTTGACTTTAAAATAAAATCACCACCAGCATCTTTTTTTATAAGAGAAGCTGCAAAGTTAAAGAGTGGTTCTCAGGAACCTGGCCGAAATATTGTTGCATCAATAACAAAGAAACAAGCTGAAGAAATTGCTAAACAAAAAATGGAAGATTTAAATGCTCTTGATTTAAATCAAGCAGTCAAAATAATTGCTGGTTCAGCAAGATCAATGGGTATTGAGGTAAAAGATTAGTTATGTCTTCAAAAAGATTTAAAAAACTTCCTGAAAAAACTCAAGAACTTCCATCTGAAGTGATTGAAAAATTACTTCCTGTAGTTAAAAAAAATTGCACTACTAAATTTGATGAGTCAGTTGATTTAAGTTTTCAAATTAACAACAAACAGAAAAAAAGTGAGATAAACATTAGGACTATAGTCAATCTTCCTGGTGGAACTGGTAAAAAAATAAAGGTTGCTGTCGTATGTGAGGATACAAAATCCGCTGAAGCGAAAACTGCTGGTGCTGATATTGTAGGCGGCGATGAATTTATAGAAAAGATTAAAGATGGTGAAATGAATTTTGAAAAATTAATTTGTACTCCTTCCATGATGATTAAATTATCAAAATTAGGAAAAGTATTGGGACCAAAAGGTTTAATGCCCAATCCAAAGTTAGGAACTGTGACTGAAAATTTAAAAATAGCAATTTCAGATGCGAAATCTGGTCAAGCAGAAATTAGAAATGATAAAGATGGAAATATTGGTGTAAGCATAGGAAAAAAATCTTTTAGTGATGAAAAGTTAATTAAAAATTTTAATGCTGTTATAGATACACTTGAGAAAGAAAAATCAAATAATACAGTAAAAGGAGATCTAATAAGAAACGCATTTATAACATCAACAATGGGCGTTTCGTATAAATTAAAATTAGGGAAAAATATTTAAGTTATGATGAATAAAGAGCAAAAGAAAAACTATATTGCTGAAATGACAACGCAATTTGAAAATAGTAAAGCAGTTATGGTTACTCATTATCAAGGTCTGACAATGACTCAATTAGATGAATTAAGATCAAAAATGAGAGAACACGGCATAATTTTTAAAATAACAAAAAACAGAATTACAAAATTAGCGTTGGAAAAAACTAAGTGTAAAGATTTATCAAATTTATTTACCGGCCCAACAGCCGTTGCATTTGGAGAAGATGCAATTATGTCAGCACGAATTTTATCCAAGTTTGCAAAAGATAATGAGAATCTGAAATTGATCGGTGGAATGATGGAAAATGAAATTCTCGATCAAGCAGGAGTAATGAATGTCGCAAATTTACCTACTTTAGACGAAGCAAGGGCTAATATTGTGGGTATTTTGAATGCATCTGCATCAAAATTAGTAAGTATTTTGCTTGCACGATCGGAAAAAATGAGTAGTTTACCCCCAGAAAATTCTGAAACACAACCTAAAGAGTAAATTATGCCAGACCTAAATAAAATTATCGAGGACTTATCAAGTTTAACTGTTGCTGAAGCAGCAGATCTTTCAAAACAACTAGAGGAAAAATGGGGTGTTACCCCAATGGCGGCAGCAGCTCCGGCAGCAGCAGGTGCAGCAGCAGCAGCAGAGGAAAAGGATGATTTTTCAATCATGCTCGTTTCTGCAGGTGATAAAAAGATTAACGTTATTAAAGAAGTGAGAGCAGCTACTTCTCTTGGTTTAAAAGAAGCAAAAGATTTAGTGGAAGGTGCACCTAAAGAAGTAAAAGCTGGTGTTCCAAAAAAAGAAGCAGAAGAAATTAAAGCTAAGTTAGAAGCTGCAGGGGCAAAAGTAGAACTTAAATAATTTAACAGGAAATTTTTAAGTACTGATTAATTAAACTTAATCAGTATTAAGACATAGATGCAAATATCTTTTACTGAAAAGAAAAATATAAGAAAGAGTTTCGGGAAACTTAAAGAGAGTTTATCCATTCCTAATTTAATAGAAGTTCAAAAAAATTCCTACGACGAATTAACATTTTTTAATCCAGAAGCAGGTGATTTAACTAAAGGATTTGATAGAGTTTTTAAAAGTATTTTTCCTATTGAAGATTTAAATGATAAAGCAACTTTAGAGTATGTTTCATATAGACTTGAAAAACCAAAATTTGACGTTGAAGAGTGTATTGCTAGAGGTTTAACTTATTCCTCAGCATTAAAATGTACATTACGATTAGTTGTTTATGAAATAAATCAAGAAACAAATACAAAAGATATTTTATCAGCTAAAGAGCAAGAAGTTTATATGGGTGAAGTCCCCATGATGACTAATAGTGGTACATTTATAACTAATGGAGTTCAAAGAGTTGTTGTTAATCAAATGCATAGAAGTCCAGGAGTTTTTTTTGATCATGACAAAGGTAAAACTCATGCTAGTGGTAAACTTTTATTTAATTGTAGGGTAATACCAAATCGAGGATCTTGGTTAGATTTTGAATATGATGTAAAAGATTTTTTATATTTTAAAATTGATAGAAAGAAAAAAATTCTTGCTTCGACTTTATTACTAGCTCTTGGTTACTCAAAAAGCGAAATAGTGAATGAATTTTATAAATCGGAAAAATTTATTTTTGATACAAAATCAGATAAATGGAAAACAAAATTTAACCCTGAAAATTATAAAGCTAAAAACTTCTCTGAGGAAGTTGTTGATGCTAAATCAGGAAAAATTGTAATTAAGCTAGGAGAAAAAATAAATTATTTAAACGCTAAAAAATTATCTAATGATGGATTAAAAGATATACTAGTATCAAAAGAATCTTTATTTGGGAAGTTTTTACACAAAGATATCAAATTAAATGATAAAGAGGATGGATTATTAAAAATTGGTACTGAATTAAATGAAACAATTATTCAACAAATTTTAGATGCAAATATAACAAGTTTAGACATTTCTGTAACAAATTCTATAAACAAAGGTCCTTATTTACTCACCACAATTTTTAATGATAAAAATAATACTAAAGATGAGGCAATTACTGAAATTTATAAGATGTTGAGACCTGGAGAGCCTCCAACAATTGAAATAGCAACTCAAATTTTTAATAATTTATTCTTTAGCTCAGACCGATATGACTTATCTGACGTTGGAAGAGTCAAAATGAATTCTAGATTAGATTTAGAATGCTCAGATAAAATTACAATATTAAGAAATGATGATATTTTAGCGATTATTCATAAAATGTTGGACTTAAGAGATGGTAAAGACGATGTTGATGACATTGACCATTTGGGAAATAGAAGAGTTAGATCTGTAGGTGAGTTAGTTGAAAATCAAGCTCGTATTGGTGTTTATAGAATGGAAAGAGCTATTAAAGAAAAAATGACCACTTTAGATATTGAGTCAGCAATGCCACAAGATTTGATAAATGCAAAACCACTTACAATTTCACTAAAAGATTTTTTTGCAAGTTCTCAACTTTCTCAATTTATGGATCAAACAAACCCACTTTCAGAAATTACACATAAAAGAAGAGTTTCAGCCTTAGGTCCTGGTGGATTAACAAGAGAAAGAGCTGGTTTTGAGGTTAGAGATGTACATCCAACCCATTATGGAAGAATTTGTCCGATTGAGACCCCAGAAGGTCCAAATATTGGATTGATAAATAGTTTATCTACTTATGCAAAAATAAATAAATATGGTTTCATTGAAAGTCCTTATAAGAGAGTCAAAGAGGGTGTTGTTCAAGACAAAGTAGAATATTTATCTGCGATGGAGGAAACAAAATTTACAATAGCACAAGCAAATACTAAAATTGATAAAAATGGAAAGATAGTTGAGGAATTAGTCTCTTGTAGACAAAACTTAAACTTCCTTTTGGCAAAACCTGAAACTATAGACTATATTGATGTGTCGCCAAAACAATTGGTTTCTGTGGCTGCTTCATTGATACCTTTTTTAGAGAATGATGATGCAAATAGAGCATTAATGGGCTCTAACATGATGAGACAAGCAGTTCCATTATTAAAACCTGAGGCACCTTTGGTGGGTACTGGAATAGAAAGTGATGTAGCATTAGACTCAGGAGTTACAATTGTTGCTAAAAGAGACGGCGTAGTAGATAAAATTGATGGTAAAAGAATTGTAATTAAAGTTACAGAGGAAACTGATTTCTCAAAATCTGGTGTTGATATTTACAATTTACAAAAATTTAAAAGATCTAACCAAAACACGTGTATAAATCAAAGACCTTTAGTTAGAGTGGGGGATAAGGTAAAAACTGGTGATATCATTGCCGATGGTCCTTCGACAAAATTAGGTGAGTTAGCTTTAGGAAAAAATGTTACCGTAGCATTTATGCCTTGGCAAGGATACAATTTTGAGGACTCTATTTTAATTTCAGAAAGATGTGTGACTGATGATGTATTTACTTCAGTACATATTGTTGAGTATGAGATTATGGCTAGAGATACAAAACTTGGAGAAGAAGAAATTACAAGAGACATACCCAATGTTAATGAGGAAGCTTTAAAAAATTTAGATGAGTCTGGAATAGTATACATTGGCGCAGAGGTAAACGCGGGTGATATATTAGTAGGAAAAGTAACTCCTAAAGGAGATTCAGCATCTGGTCCTGAGGAAAAGTTATTGAGATCAATTTTTGGAGAGAAAGCAATAGATGTAACGGATACATCTTTAAGGATGTCGAGAGGAAGCAGTGGTACCGTAGTTGATGTAAGAGTGTTTAATAGACATGGAATAGAAAAAGATGAAAGATCTATTACAATTGAAAGAGCTGAAATTGAACAAGTTCAACAAGACAAAATTGTTGAGGAGGAAATTTTAGAGAGAAGTATCAAACAAAGAGCTGCACAAATTTTGTCAGGAGAGACCATTTCTAAGAAAATAAAAGATGTTGAAGCAGGGTCTAAATTGGATTTTGAAACAATTAATAAGATATCTATTAATGATTTATTTAAATTAGCTATTTCAAATCCAAAAAATGAAAATGCATTATTACAATTAAAAGATCAGTATAATAAAGCAAAACAAGATATTACCGAAAGATTTGAAGATAAAGTTTTAAAAATTAGAAGTGGTGATGATTTGTTACCTAGTGTGATGAAAATGGTAAAAGTTTTTGTTGCAATTAAAAGAAGATTAAGACCAGGTGATAAAATGTCAGGAAGACATGGTAATAAAGGTGTCGTAAGTAAAATTGTACCAGTTGAAGACATGCCTTATAGAGAAGATGGTCGACCAGTAGATATAGTTTTAAATCCTTTAGGTGTTCCGAGTCGTATGAATGTGGGGCAAATTCTTGAAACTCATTTGGGATGGGCTTGCAAAGAATTTGGAGAACAAATTAAAAATCTGGTAAATGAAAATAGTAAAAAAATTGAGAGAAATGAAAAAATTGAGAGTTTTTTAAAATCTGTTTATGGTGAGGAAATATTTAATCAAAAAGTTGATAAATTAAGTAAAACAGAATTTAGGGATTTATGTGAAAATTTACAAAATGGTATAGCTATATCCACACCAGTTTTTGATGGGGCTAAAGAAAAAAATGTAACTGAAATGTTAGAATTAGCAAATCTTCCCAAATCTGGACAAACTTATTTATGGGATGGAAGAACTGGTGAAAAGTTTGATAGACCGGTAACTGTTGGAATAATTTACATGCTTAAACTTCATCATTTGGTTGAGGATAAAATTCACGCAAGATCTACAGGTCCTTATAGTTTGGTGACTCAACAACCATTGGGTGGAAAAGCTCAATTAGGTGGACAAAGGTTTGGTGAAATGGAGGTATGGGCACTTGAGGCATACGGTGCATCATACACGCTTCAAGAAATACTTACTGTAAAATCTGATGATGTTGCTGGAAGAGTAAAAGTTTATGAGACCATTGTTAAGGGTGAAGAAAACTTTGAGTCTGGAATACCAGAATCATTTAACGTACTTGTTAAAGAAATTAAATCTTTGGCATTAAATGTGGAATTAAATTAATTATGAAAAAAGAACTAACAGATCTATTTAAAAATTCAGAAATATCTGAAGCTCAAAATTTTAATAGTATCAAGATCTCATTAGCTAGCCCAGAAAAAATAAAATCTTGGACCTATGGTGAAATTAAAAAACCAGAAACTATCAATTATAGAACTTTTAGACCAGAGAAAGATGGCCTTTTCTGTGCAAGAATATTTGGTCCAATCAAAGATTACGAGTGTTTGTGTGGAAAATATAAAAGAATGAAATTTAGAGGCATCATCTGTGAAAAATGTGGTGTTGAGGTAACAAAATCAAATGTTCGAAGAGAACGAATGGGTCACATTAATTTAGCAACACCTGTTGCACATATATGGTTTCTAAAATCATTACCAAGTAGAATAGCACTTGCTGTTGATATGAAGCTCAAAGAAGTCGAAAGGGTTTTGTATTTTGAAAATTTTATTGTCATTGAGCCAGGTTTAACAGGTCTACAAAAAAATCAGCTTTTAAATGAGGAAGAACTAGCAAAATATCAAGAAGAATATGGAGAGGAGGCTTTCACGGCTGGAATTGGAGCTGAAGCAGTTCTGGAAATGCTTAAAAATCTTGATTTAGATTTAGAGAGAAAAAATCTTGTTGATTATATTAAAGAGACGAAATCAAAAGTTAATGAAGAAAGAGCTATTAAGAGATTAAAATTAATTGAGTCTTTTATTGAAACTGGTCAAAAACCTGAGTGGATGATCATGACTGTTGTTCCAGTTATTCCGCCAGAATTAAGACCACTGGTTCCTTTAGATGGTGGAAGATTTGCAACATCAGATCTAAATGATCTTTATAGAAGGGTTATTAATAGAAATAATCGTTTAAAGAGACTAATGGATCTTAAGGCACCAGATATTATCATCAGAAATGAAAAAAGAATGTTACAAGAATCTGTTGATGCACTTTTTGATAACGGAAGAAGAGGTAGAGTAATTACTGGAACAGGTAAAAGACCATTAAAATCTTTAGCCGAGATGTTAAAAGGAAAACAAGGAAGATTTAGACAAAATCTTCTTGGTAAAAGAGTTGATTACTCTGGTCGTTCAGTCATCGTAGTAGGTCCAGACCTAAAATTACACGAATGTGGATTGCCAAAAAAAATGGCGTTAGAGTTATTTAAACCATTTTTATATGCAAGACTTAATAAACTAGGTTTAGCATCAACAATTAAACAAGCAAAAAAATTAGTTGAGAAAGAAACTAACGCTGTGTGGGATGCACTTGAATTAATTGTTAGAGAACATCCAGTTTTACTAAATAGAGCTCCAACGCTTCATAGGTTGGGAGTTCAAGCTTTTGAACCAAAATTAATTGAGGGAGATGCGATTGAATTACATCCCTTAACATGTGCTGCATTTAATGCAGATTTTGATGGTGATCAAATGGCTGTTCACGTTCCTTTAAGTTTGGAGGCACAACTTGAGGCCAGAATATTAATGCTATCAACTAACAATATTCTTTCTCCATCTAATGGAAAACCAATAATTGTCCCAAGTCAGGATATGATTTTAGGAATTTATTATTTATCACAAGAACCAGTCACTGATAAGCCAGCTGGATATTTTTTAAATGCGGATCAAATTGAATTTGCGCTTTCTTCTGGTCAAATAAAAGTCCATAGTACAATTATTTCTAGATTTGAAACGATTGATGAAAATGGTAATCAGAAATTTGAGAAGTATACCTCTACTGCAGGAAGATTTCTCCTAGCTAACTTATTACCAAAAAATAATAATATTAAGTTTTCTTTGATAGATAGAATTTTACCAAAGAAAACAGTTTCAGAAATTATTGATATTGTCTTTAGATTTTGTGGTCAAAAAACAACAGTCATTTTCTGTGATAAATTAAAAGATCTAGGATTTAAACATGCATTTAAAGCTGGGATTTCCTTTGGTAAAGATGATTTAGTTATTCCCGAAAATAAAACTCAATTAATAGATGACACAAAAAAACTAATTGCTGATTATGAGACACAATATGCAGAAGGTTTAATCACTAGAGGTGAAAAATATAATAAAGTCGTTGATGCTTGGTCAAAATGTACTGATAAAGTTGCTGGTGAAATGATGAAAGGAATTTCTGCAACAGAGAAAACTTCAGAGGGATTGAAAATAAATTCAGTATTTATGATGGCAGATAGTGGAGCAAGAGGATCTGCAGCACAAATGAAACAATTAGCTGGAATGAGAGGACTTATTGCAAAACCATCAGGTGAAATTATTGAAAGTCCAATAACCTCGAATTTTAAAGAAGGTTTAACTGCATTAGAATATTTTAATTCTACACATGGTGCTAGAAAGGGTCTAGCTGATACAGCTCTTAAAACTGCAAGTTCGGGTTATTTAACTAGAAGACTTTGCGATGTTGCTCAAGATTTAACAATTACTAAAAAAAATTGTGATAATCCTGGTTTTATAGAATTATCAGAAATATTAGAAGGTGGTAATGTCGTTGTGAGTTTATCTGAAAGAGCTTTAGGTAGAGTTGTTGCAACTGATGTAAAGCATCCTATAAATGGTGAAGTAATAATCAAGAAATCATCAATGATAGACGAATTTGGGTGTGATAAAATTGATTCTGCTGGAATAAAATCATTGAAAGTTTTTTCAGTAATGACGTGTAGTTCCAAAGAAGGTGTTTGTGCAACTTGTTACGGACGAGACTTATCAAGAGGTCAAATGGTACATGTTGGTGAAGCTATTGGAATGATTTCTGCACAATCAATTGGAGAACCAGGGACGCAATTAACAATGAGAACTTTCCACGTAGGTGGTACTGCTTCAGTGAAACAAGACTCACAAATAGTAACTAAAAATGAGGGAACTTTAAAGATTATTAATTCAAATATTTTAGAGGACTCTAAAAAGAACTTAATTGTCATGGGTAGAAATACACAATTATCTATTGAGGACGACAATGGAGTTCAAATTGCAGTTTATAAAGTAGCCTATGGTTCGAAATTATTTTTTAAAAATGATGACAAAGTTAAAGCTAATACAAAAATTTGTGAATGGGATCCTTACACTACCCCAGTGATTGCTGAAAAAAGTGGTATTGCAAGCTATGTTGATTTAATTGATGGTGTATCTATTCAAGAGACTACAGATGATGCGACAGGTATATCTTCAAAATCAGTAGTTGATTGGCGTTCTCAATCAAAAAGTACAGATTTAAAACCAAGAATTACTTTAAGAGATGAAAAAGGAAACGTTATTAAAAAGGCGGATGATAATGAAGCAAGATATTATTTAGTTCCTGACTCAATTTTATCAGTTAAAGATGGTCAAAAAGTTTCTGCTGGTGATGTGATTGCTAGATTACCTAAAGAAACGACTAAAACTA
>CACIUF010000016.1 GCA_902589765.1 uncultured Pelagibacteraceae bacterium | reverse complement strand
TTTATAATAAGATTGAAGAAAAAAATGCATATATATCAATCATTATTGGACTTATATTTGGATTTTTATTTTTCCCTTCACCAGATTTCACAAAAAGTTTATTAGTTGGAATATTGTTATCAAAAGAAATATTTAGTCCGTTTATATCCCAATCATTATTATTTTTGTCATTTATCATTGCAACTTTTTTACCTTTTTTGGTTCTTAAGGCTCAAAAGATCAAATTTTAGTCGATTGTATTAAGTGAATTAATAGTTATATAACTGACCGAATGTCAGAAAATCAAATAGTAATTAATGATCTCTCTAAGGTTTATGATAATGGCTTTAAAGCTTTAAAAAATATAAACCTCAATATCAAAAAAGGAGAAATTTTTGCGATGCTTGGACCTAATGGTGCAGGTAAAACTACTTTGATTAGCATTATTTGCGGCATTGTAAAACCATCATCAGGAAAAGTTACAGTTGAAGACTTTGATATCATTGAGGATTATAGGGAAACAAGATCACGTATAGGACTCGTTCCTCAGGAATTAACTTTAGAGCAATTTGAAACTGTTTTTAATAACGTTTCTTATTCAAGAGGTTTGTATGGAAAAAAACCTGATCCAAAGCATATTGAAAAAGTCTTGAAACAACTCAGTCTTTGGGACAAAAAAGATTTAATCTTGCGAAAATTATCAGGTGGAATGAAAAGAAGAGTTTTAATCGCTAAAGCATTGTCTCATGAACCAAAAATTTTATTTTTAGATGAACCTACTGCTGGTGTAGATGTTGAATTAAGACAAGAGATGTGGAAGGTGGTAAAATCATTAAGAGAAATAGGTGTTACAATTATTTTAACAACTCATTATATTGAAGAGGCCGAAGCGATTGCTGATCGAGTGGGAGTTATTAATCAAGGAGAAATTATCATTGTAGAACAAAAGAAAGAACTTATAAAAAAAATGGGTCGAAAAGTTTTATCTGTTGAATTACAGGAAGAAATTAAAGATATTCCAGAATCATTAAAAAAATATAATTTAATTATTGGAAATAATAAAATGTCTCTAGTTTACACTTATAACCTCGAAGAAAAACAGACAGGGATTACAAATCTTTTACAAGACATAAAAGACTCAGGATTAAAATTGAGGGATTTAAAAACAGAACAAAGTAATTTAGAAAAAATATTTGTAACTTTAGTTAGGGAAAATAATGAAAATTAATTATTATGGATTTAAAGCTATTTACTTTCATGAAATGGATAGATTTAGACGAACTTTAGGTCAATCTCTTTTATCACCAGTAATCTCAACATCATTATATTTTATTGTTTTTGGTTCTGTGATCGGTGGCTACGTTCAAAAAATTGATGGTATCAGTTATGGATCTTTTATAGTTCCAGGATTGCTGATGTTAACTCTATTAACTCAATCAATAAGTAATACTTCTTTTGGAATATTTTTTCCAAAATTTAATGGAACTATTTATGAGATTTTAGCTGCACCTATATCTGCTTATGAAATTGTATTGGCATTTGTAAGTGCTGGAGCTACCAAAACACTGATTGTTGGTTTTGTAATTTTTTTGACAGCACAATTTTTTGCTGATGTACAAGTTCAATATCCATTGCTAATGATTTTTTTATTAGTCCTCGTTTCTTTTACATTTGCATTATTTGGATTTTTAGTTGGTTTAGTTAGCAAGGACTTTGAGCAGATGTCAATAATCCCATCTTTTGTGATAACACCAATGGTATTTTTAGGTGGAAGTCTTTATTCATTAGATATGTTACCTGAATTTTGGCAAGTGGTTACTTATTTTAATCCAGTTGTTTACCTAATTAGTAGCCTTAGATACTCCTTCTATGGCATATCAGATTTTAATATTTGGATAAGTGTTGGTTTAATGGTGTTATTTTTGTCAATTTGTGTGATTATTGTCTCTATATTACTTAAAAAGGGTTACAGCATAAAGTCTTAAAAGATTTATTTAAAAATTTTTTTGAGTTTTTTGAGGTTATCTAAATTGTCAACCGTGTACCATTTTTTTGGCGTTACATCTGAAACATATAATTGTCTGATTTTAATTAGTTTTTTCCAGAGAATATTAAAGTCATCAGTTGGTTTAATTTTATCGTTTATCTTTTTTGGATTTAATATTTGAATACCGGTGCAGTAAATATCAGATTTTTGTGTTCTTGAGAGTTTTTTAACAATATTCTTTTTTTTAAAAATAAAATCTCCCGCTAATCCTTTAATTGGTTTTGTTGGAATTAGCATGCATAGAGGCTGACCTTTTTTATAATAATCTTTCTCAAGTTTTTTAAAATCAATGTTAGTGACGTTGTCGCAAGTTAAGACATAAATTGGAGAGTTAAATGATTTAAATATCGAGTTGAATATCCACCAAGAATTACCTTTTTTATCTGTATTTATTATTGATGAAACTTTTTCTTCTATTAAATGTTTAGCTAAAATAGGCCCTTTATAACCAACTGAAATATGAACAAAATTTATATATTTTTTCAGTCTTTTGATACCCCTTGCTATTAATGAAGTTTGTTTAAATTTAACTAAACCTTTGGGTATTTTTTTAGTAAGTGGCATTAATCTGGTTCCGCGTCCAGCTGCCATTATAAAAGCATGATTTATTTTTCTATAAGTCATTAGATTTCAGACCAAACTTGATAATTTTTTCAATTTCAGACTGCGCTAATCTCTTTGCATTTTCAGAAGACACTATTTCTTTAAGTGGTTTTTTTAAAAGATTATTAAAATCGATTACAAAATATTTTCTATTCTTAATTTTCATCTCTTTGGCATATTTTAACTCGTCTTCACCAATTAGATATTCATCTTGTCGATCACCTTTTCTAGATTGAATTATTTTATATTTACCACCAAATTTTTTTGTCCAGACTTTTAAGAAATCGATCATTTTTGCAGATTTCATTTCGACTGAAAGAATTTTTCCATTTAATTTGTTTTTAAGTTTTAAAGCCTGATCTATTAAACTTACAGCTTCATTGACTGAGAAAAAAAATCGTCTCATATAAGGACCGGTGGTAAGTATAGTCTTATTTTTTTTATACATTTGTTTCCAAACTGGTAGAACAGATCCAGTAGACCATGTTACATTACCATATCTCACACAAATAAATTTAGTTTTACTATAAGATTTTATTGATGAAAAAAGTCTTTCCATACAAGATTTACTTAAACCATAAATATTTTTGATTGGCGGTGATGCTTTGTCGGTTGAAACACCTATAACTGTTGGAACTTTTTTGTTTATACAAGCTCGAACAACATTTGTAGATCCAAGTATATTTATATCAATACATTCAAATGGAAATTTTTCTGACAAGTCGACAAATTTTGTAGCTGCAGCATGAATTACGATATCAGGTTTAGTATAATTTAAACAATCATGAACAGACTCAATATTAGAAACATCTAAAGGTACTACTTCACAGTTTGTTAAATTCTTTACTAAGAAATTTTGTTTATTATTACGAGCGCCAAGAAAAACTTTATATTTTTTCTTATAAAAATTAGCTAAATTCCTTCCCAGATAACCTGTACCACCCGTTATTAGAATTTTTTTCATTATTAAATGTTATAAATATGTTTATAATTTTAAAATAAATAATGTCTATATCTATTCATATACCTTTTTACAATCCAAATCCCGAAAAAAAAGAAGGTTATAGAAATTTAAGACGTTTCGATTATCTTGAAGAAAATGTAACCAATCTAAAAACACTTTCAATTAAAAATGAAATTTTTATTCACACGCATAATGATTTTTTGGATGATAAAAATTTAAATGCTAAAATTATCAAACATCAAATAAGTGATAGTGACCTGAATAAAGGGTATTTAACATGGAAGTGTAGATCGTTAATGGAAGAACAAAAAAATGACTATGAGTACTTTGCCTACTTAGAGCACGACATTAAGTTCTCAGAAGTTAATCTACAATATTGGCTGAAATATCAAGGTTTATTGGCAAATAAAGGGTTTCATTTAGGTTTTTTCATATATGAAATGAATAACAAAACTAATCAAAAGCATAGCATTCATATTTCAAAAAAATTAGACAAAATTTTTGAGATTGAGGGTCAAAATTTCATCGTTAATGACTTAGAAAATTATTGTTGTTTCTGGATCTATACAAAAAAACAATTTGAAACTTTTTTAAAATCTAAATGGTGGTCATTCGAAAAAAGAGCACATAACTTTAGACACAATTATGGTATTACAGAGAGATCATCAATTGGTTTCCACGCTTTTAGTATGAATTATTTCAAAGCAACTTTAATTCCTGAAAAAAATAATCAACCACACTCAGATTCTTTTATTGAACACATGACGAATAATTATTTTGAAAAATTTCCTGAAATAGAAAAAAAGTATTATTTTGATATTAGAGGTGCCTGCAAGTTTCAAATTAATGAAATTATCATTGAGCCAGAAAATAGAATAAAAATGACTGATAATTTCATTTTTAATAAATTAATTAAAAATCTTTTTTGGAAATTTAGGTTTATCACTAGAAAATTTAACTGACCCATTTCTGGGCCAGTTAATAGACTAATATATAAGAGGAATTGTTTTATTAGAATTGTTCTGACTCGGTTGAGCCATCCATTGCTGTAGTTGAGCTCTTTCCACTACTTATTGTATTAGAAACAGCATCAAAATAAGATGTACCTACTTCTCTTTGATGTTTTACGCTTGTGTAACCATCTTTTTCACGAGCAAATTCTTGTTGTTGAATCTTAGAATAAGCAGCCATACCTTCTTTTTTGTATTTTTCTGCTAATTCAAAAATTGCAATATTTTGTGTATGAAAGCCAGCTAGCGTTATAAATTGAAATTTATAGCCCATTTTACTTATTTCTTTTTGAAATGAAGCAATTTCTTCGTCTGATAAATGCTTCTTCCAATTAAATGATGGAGAACAATTGTACGCTAAAAGTTTTCCAGGAAATTTTTCATGAATTGAATCAGCAAATTTTTTAGCCTCTTCAAGATTTGGTGTAGCTGTTTCACACCAAATTAAATCTGAATATGGTGCGTATGCTAATCCTCTTGAAATTGCTTGCTCGATTCCCGATTTAACGTAATAAAATCCTTCTGGAGATCTTTCACCTGTCAGAAAAGGTTTATCATTTTCATCAAAATCATTTGTAATTAGTTTTGCAGCATTTGCATCTGTTCTAGCTAAAATTATTAATGGCACATCAGCAATATCAGCTGCTAGTCTTGCAGCCTTTAGATTTTTAATCATAGTCCCTGTTGGCACAAGTACTTTACCACCCATATGACCACATTTTTTTTCACTTGCTAATTGATCTTCAAAATGAACACCTGCTGCACCAGCTTTTATAAACTTTTTTGTAAGTTCAAAAACATTTAATGGACCTCCAAAACCCGCTTCACCGTCTGCAATAATCGGAAGCATATAATCAATTCTTTTCTCTTTTTTCATATCACCATCTTTTAGTTCCATATGTTGAATTTGGTCTGCTCTTAGTAAAGCGTTATTCATTGACTCCACAAGTTTTGGAGCACTATCATATGGATATAAAGATTGGTCTGGGTACATTTCGCCAGCACTATTAGCATCTGCAGCTACTTGCCAACCACTTAAATAAATTGATTTTAGACCAGCTTTAGCATGTTGAACTGCTTGATTTCCTGATAAAGATCCTAAAGTACTTATATAATTTTCTGTATTAAGAAGTTTCCAAAGTTTAACTGATTGTTGTTTACATAGGGAATATTCAATTTTTATTGAGCCTCTCAATCTTTCAACTTCATCGGGGGTATAATCTCTTTTAATGCCTGCAAATCTTTTTAGTTCGTATGAGATGTTTTCTGCACTCATAATTGGTAGTTACCTCAGAAGTTAAATTAAAATGAAAAAGTAAAATTTGATTTAGTTAGAGTCGTTTAGCGTCTCAACTAAATCCTTCATTCCACTTGAACCCCAATCACAATGATCATCTCTCATGTAAATACCTCTGTTATTATGTCTTGCAAGGTCCTCATTTTTAATGATTTGAGCTTCATTTTCTGTGTTTTTTTGTTTATCAGTCATGTAAATCTTATAATTTACAAAATTTACAAAATCTACAAAAAAGGATAAAAAGCTTGTAAATTAAGGAAAATAATTGTAAATATAAATTTACAAAATTTACAAATAGAAAATATGAGTCAAAATGATTTAAAAATAGGACCAAAAATCAAGGCTTTTAGACGTCAACTGGGTCTTCAAGCTAATAAACTTGCGCAAGAAATAAACATTTCACCTAGTTATTTAAATTTAATTGAGGGGGGAAAAAGAAAAATTGATGGGGACCTACTTTTAAAAATTTGCGAAAAGTTAAATATTCAACTTTCACAATTAACATCAAAAGATGATATAAATTTAGAAAATACTTTATCAGAAATTTTAGATGATAAATTATTTGAGGATCTTGATATTTTGGGGCCAGAGGTCAAAGATCTTGTAGGAACTAATCCAAAAATTGGAAAAGCAATTGTAAGATTAGGAGATATTTTAAAAAAAAAAGATCATGAATTAGTAAATAAGATTGAAAAAATTTCTGGAAAAATTGTTGATAATAGAAAGAACTCATTTCCAGGTGAAGTTATTTCTGACTTTCTTCAAGAAAATAAAAACTATTTTCCAAAATTAGAGGATTTTGCCAATAAAGTTTTTGAAAAAGTTCAAAAAAATAATCGCACAAGATATGTTGCTCTTTGTGATCATTTAAAATCTGAATATGACATTATTGTTAAAGATGTTATTCCAGAAGAAAATAAACCTTTTTCTAAAATTTATAACAAAAGTAAAAAAGAACTTCTGTTGAGTGATTATAGTTCTCTTGAAACCAAAAAACTTCATGCAGCTGCTCAAATTGCACAGGAGGGTGCAATAAAAGAAATAGAGGATTATTTAACTAAATTTACTTTTCCATCAGAAGAGTCAAAAAAATTAACTAAAATTGCTCTACTTAATTATTGCGGTGCTGCAATATTAATGCCTTACAAACTTTTCCATTCAGAGTGTAAAAAACTTAAATACGATCTTGAATTATTACAAAATACTTTTGCAACATCTTTTGAACAAGTAGCTCATAGAGTAACCTGTTTGCAAGATCCAAAACTACCTGGAATTCCATTTCATTTTTTACGGGTAGATATGGCTGGAAATATTTCTAAAAGATTTTCTTTGTCTGGAATTGAAATTCCAAGATATGGAGGTGCATGTCCAAGATGGAATGTTTATTCTGCATTTACACGACCCGGGGTTATTCAAAGTGCCGTAAGTAAAATGACCAATGGAGAAAAATATGTTTGTATTGCACGGACTGTCGAAAAAGGGATTGGAAGATTTGGTAGAGCAAAAAGTATTTTATCTATTGGGTTAGGTTGTGAAGCTAAATATGCTAAAGATTTTGTATATACTGAAAATGTTAACTTAAGTGAAAAGTCATCAGAAATTCCAATAGGTGTGTCATGTAGAACCTGCGATAGATTAGATTGTTCTCAAAGAGCTTTTCCTCCTTTACACAAAAAATTTGATGTCGACATAAATCTGAGAGGCGTTTCAGTTTATGTAGGTGATAAAAATTAAAGATATGCTTAAATTTATAATTCCTGCAGTCATATTCTTTTTAATTGTTCTTTTTTGGGAAAAGATTAATGAGAAAATTTACCAAAAATTTAAGGTTAAAATTAATTTAGTTATTTTAACTGCAGCCTTATTATTTGTCTTAGCAGTATTGATTTTGTTATACTTTTAGTTCTGATGAAAAAAATTTTTATAATTTTTATAATTTTTTTTTCATGTTTTAGTAATTCAATTGCAGATGAAAGAATTAAAAAACTTAATCAATTGTTTGATGATTTAAAAACTCAAAATTACTCAGCAGCATATAAAATTGAACAAGAAATTTGGCAAATATGGAGCACACATCCAAATGATGAAAATTTGACAATGTTATTAAATAAAGGATCAAGTTTAGTAAATGAATTAAAGTATAATCAAGCAATAGATATATTTTCTAAAGCAATAAATTTGGATCCATTATGGGCCGAGGCATGGAATAAACGTGCAACTGTATTCTATTTATCTGGTAATTTTGAAAAGTCGCAAAAAGATATTGATAAAGTTTTAGAATTAGAAAAAAGGCATTTCGGCGCTCTTGCTGGACAAGGTCTTGTAAATATTCAATTAAAAAATTATAATAAGGCAATTGAGAGTTATGAAAAAGCTAAAGAGATATATCCCACGATGAAATCACCAGATATGATGATAAATCAAATTAAAGAACTAATTAAAAGACAATCAATCTAAGATGATAGATTATATATTACCATTTTTAATACTTATCATGATTGTGGTATTCATACACGAATACGGCCATTATTATTTTGCAAAAAGATATGGTGTTGCAGTAACTGATTTTTCAATTGGATTTGGAAAAGAAATATTTGGTTGGAATGATAAATCTGGAACAAGATGGAAAATTTGCTGGATACCTCTTGGTGGATATGTAAAATTCTTTGGAGATCGAAATGTTTTTTCACAAGCTGATCAAGAAAAATTAATTGAAAAGTACAATGAAGAAGACAGGAAAAAATTATTCGTTTTAAAACCACTTTATCAAAGAGCTTTAATTGTTTTTGGTGGACCATTAGCAAACTTCTTACTCGCATTATTAATTTTCTTTTCTATTTATACTTTTGCAGGAAAAGATTTTACTCCTGCAATGATCAATGAGGTACAAAAAGATAGTCCTGCAATGATCGGTGGTTTAAAGCAAAATGATATTATTTTAGAGATAGATGGAAATGAAGTTAAAAGCATTATGGATGTTTCTAAATTTATAACCTTATCAACAGATGATTTTATAGATTTTAAGGTTAAACGTTCATACGACGAAATATTATTAAAAGTAAAACCTAAAATGGTTTTAAGTGAAGATAACCTTGGAAATAAGATTAACAAAAGGATTGTTGGAATTAAATTAAGTGCATACAACAATGAGATTAACCATGTTAAATTAGGACCCGCACAAGCTATATACCACGCAGCAAATGAGGTATATTTCGTAAGTATATCCTCACTTAAATATATCGGTGCAATGATTTTTGGAAAAGCTGATACTTCACAACTTGGTGGACCCATTAGAATTGCTAAAATTTCAGGTCAAGTAGCAGAGTTTGGTTTGTTGGCTTTTGTTAGCATGATGGCTTACATTTCTATAAGTTTAGGATTAATTAATTTATTTCCGATACCAATGTTGGATGGAGGTCATTTAATGTTTTATGCTTTCGAAAAGGTGTTAGGACGTCCTTTATCACAAAAAACGCAAGAGGGTTTTTTTCGAATCGGGATGTTTTTGCTCTTAACTTTGATGATATTTACAACATTTAATGATCTCAAAGATCTAGGCTTATTTAGTTAATAAATTTAAAGTCTTTAAATAACCCTTTAAAATAGAGGTTTTTTCACTACACTAGATATTGTGCATAACTTTTAGCTAGATACTAAAAAAAGGCTTGATTTATCAATACTTTTGATAAAGATAGTAAATAACCTAATAAAACCGGAGCTAAAATGAACAAAAAACAATTAGTTGTCAAATTATCAGGCGCTTTAAACCTAAGTAAAGCTGATGCTGAGAGAACTTTTGACACGATTACCAACACTATTTTAGATGCACTAAAAGCTGATGATTCAGTCAAAATTGCAGGATTTGGTACATATAAAGTGGCTAAGAGAAAAGCGAGAGTTGGAAGAAACCCTAGAACTGGTGAGCAAATTCAAATTGCTGCATCGCAAAAGGTTAAATTCTTACCTGCTAAAGCTTTAAAAGAAGTATTCAATAAATAGTTAATTTACAGCCTTAACGTCAAAAAAGCGTTAAGGCTGTTTCTATATGCAAAATCTGCATACCCAATTTTCATAATCAGCGTTAGTTTTTAGGAATTATTTAAATACAAGCACTCTCTATAACAGGGAGGTCTTATGACTAAATTAATAAAAAAAATAAGTGCGCCACTTATTAGTTTAATTTTTTTATTGAACATGAGTAGTGCAGGTATGGCAGATACAACAGTTTCTGCTGAAGTAGGTTTTATTTTTAATACCTTATTATTTTTGATTTGTGGATTTCTAGTAATGTTCATGGCATGTGGTTTTGCTATGCTAGAGTCTGGAATGGTTACATCAAAAAGTGTATCCGTTATTTGTGCTAAAAATATAGGGTTATTCTCAATTGCAGGTATAATGTTCTGGCTTGTAGGTTATAACTTAGCCTATGGTATCAGCCCAGGCGGATATATTGGAAAATTTATTCCATGGGCAGATGGCAGTAAAATAGATACAGGTTATTCCGATGGTTCAGATTGGTATTTCCAAATGGTATTCTGTGCAACTACTGTTTCAATCGTATCAGGTACAATGGCTGAAAGAATTAAACTATGGCCATTCTTTACATTTGCTGCAGTTCTATCAGGAATTATTTATCCAATCGTAATGGGTTGGCAGTGGGGTGGAGGCTGGTTAGCAGAGTTAGGATTTTCTGATTTTGCTGGTTCGACTTTAGTACACTCAACTGGTGGTGCAGCTGCTTTAGCTGGTGCAATGATAATTGGTCCAAGATTAGGAAGATTTACTAAATCTGGGGCTCCAGCGCCGCTTAAACCGTTTGCAGCTTCATCGATACCATTAGTAACAATTGGAGTATTTATTTTATGGCTAGGTTGGTTTGGATTTAATGGTGGTTCACAATTAGCATTGGGAACGGCTACAGATGCGATCGCTGTATCAAAAATATTTATTAACACATTCCTTGCTGGTGCAGGTGGTGTTATGGGTGCAGCAGTTATAACAAGATTGCATTTTGGTAAAACTGACGTAGTTCAAATGTTAAATGGATGTATCGGTGGTTTGGTTGCTGTAACTGCAGAACCATTATTACCATCACCATTTGCTGCAATTTTAATTGGTGCTGTGGGTGGATTAATCGTAGTATATGGTACTAAACTATTATTCTCATTAAAAATTGATGATGTAGTTGGTGCTATTCCTGCTCACTTATTTGCTGGAATTTGGGGTACGTTAATTGTACCTGCTACAAATTCTGGTGCAAATTTTAGTACTCAGTTGATTGGTGTATTATCAGTAAACATATTTGTGTTTGTTGTAGCTTACATAGTGTTTAGCGCTATCAAAGCAACAATTGGCCTAAGGTTAAGTAAAGAAGGTGAAACCAAAGGTACTGATGTCACTGAAACTGGCGTGATTGCATATGCAATACGTGACTAATTGTTAACAATAAGGGACTCTTCGCTCTCTGTGTATCTCCGCGATTACTCATCGAAGGGTCCCTAAAATTCTCTCTTAAAGTTAGTTAAACGAAAAAAAAGCCCCTCCCTCAAGGGGCTTTTTTTATTTATTAATTTTATTTTTAAGTAGCAGTGAAACTCTATGACGACAAATTTTTTTGAATTTGATTAAAAACATAATTTGGTTTAAGTTTTTTCATACCCATCCTGTCTCTAATCCAAATATTATCAACGTAACCCTCTGGGGTAATAGGTTTAATATTACTATATTTAAGTTCACTGACAGGATCATTAGCTATAAGACCGAAGGTTTTTATTCCTAAAGCTGCGGATAAGTTTAAAGGGCCAGAATTATTTCCAATGTAAAAATCAGAATTTTTAATTGCCAAAATTACTCCCTGAAGATCTTTGTTTGAACAATCAATAAAATATTGTTTTTTTGAGTCATCTATAATTTTTTTAGCTATATGGGATTTGTCGGGACCACAAATTAAATAAATATAATCACATAATCCTTTGTTGTAAAACAAACTTGCTAGTTCAATAAAATCCTCCTCAAACCACATCTTGAAATCCTCAAAAGAATCAACTCCAAATGCAATCTTTTTTCCTTTAACTATAAGATCGTCATTACCTTGCTTTAATCTTTCAGTGTTAATTTCTAAAGAGGGAAATTTATTATCTAACTTAATTGAATTTATTTCTAAAAATTTCTGCGATTGTTCTGAATAACTTAAATTCCAATCATTTTCATTAAGATAATTTTTAGAAGTAATCCATCTTTTTTGATTTTTTATGCCCGGGGCAATTATATTTTTGATACCAGATAATTTTGCAGCTATTGCAGGTTTATTTACTTTATCTAAAATATATACATATTCATATTTTTCTGTATCAAATATTTTCTTTAGTTTAAAAACATCTAACCAATAAAATATACCCTTCCTAAAATCGTTGTAAAAAATTTGATTTATATGTTTTAAGTCTTTAAGTATATTTTGGGCTTGAGTTTTTTCTCTGACAATTAAATCTATATTTGTTTGATGATGTTGACTAATCGCTTTTATGTAGGGTAATTGCCAGATTAAATCACCTAATTTATGATGAGTGTAAACGATACAAATTTTATTCATTTTTATTTATGTGATTTCAAAAAAAACTATATAATAATTTTAGTTTTATGAATATAAAATCGTCAAAAACCTTGGTCACAGAAGCTTTAAGCGAAATTAAAACAATTTCACCAGACGAAGCATTATCAATGATGGATGAAGATAAATGTAATCTAATTGATATTAGGGATATAAGAGAACTTGAAAGGGACGGGCGAGTTGAAAATTCAAATCATATTCCGCGAGGCATGTTAGAATTTTGGTTAGATCCTGATAGTCCATATTTTAAAGATGGTAAATTAGATATGAATAAAGAGATGGTTCTTTTTTGCGCTGGCGGTATGAGATCAGCATTGGCTGCAAAAACTCTAAAAGATATGGGATTTGAAAAAGTTTCTCACATTGATGGAGGGTTTGGAGCTATCAGAAATAGTAAATTTAAGATCGTCTAAGAAACACACTCCTCTAAAGCATATTCAAGTCTATCTTGTCCCCAAAAAAGTTTATTGTTAACTATAAAAGTTGGCGCACCAAATACATCATTTTGAAAAGCTTTGTCAGTTAAACTTTTTAATTCATCTTTTACTTTCTGATTACTTATATCTTCAAAAAATTTTTTTTTATCAATTTTACAATTGTCTAAAATTTTGTTTACGTTAGCTTCGATTGATATATCTATATTATTTTTCCAATAGGCATCAAAACAAATATCAAAGTATTCACTTTTTTTATTTGCATCGATTGAAATAAATCCTCTCATTAAATAAAGGGTATTAATTGGAAATTTTTCGTTCCATTTAAAAGATATGTTATTTTTGTTAGCTATAATTTCGCAATCATTCTTCATATTTTTCATTTTTCGTTCATTAAAAGCAGGAGCAGTTATGTTACCTAATTTATGTAAACCACCAAGCAAAATAGGTTTATAATTAAAATCGATCCTGTTTTTATTTTGCATTGATTTAATTTTTTTATAGGCGATGTAAGAATATGGACTGATAAAATCGAAGTAAAAATCGATGATTTTACTCATATAGGTTAATACTTTTTGCGTAAAATATTCTAATGAGCCAATAAATAAAGATGCCTAAAGGACCAATTAAATAAGTGATTATTAATGGGATGCCAACAAGAACCTTATTGATAAAAAACTTTTGTGAGTCTCTTACAATCCAGCCACCGACGAATAAATTAATTGATACAAAGTGGATCCAAAATAACATTAAAAAAATATTACTTGAAAATAAACCTGATAAATTATTAATACTTAAATATAATTCAAAATTACTATCGAAATCATAAGCACTTAAATAAGCTTTATAAAGCACAAATATGTAAGCACCTCCTAATAGTGTGATTGGAAAAATAGAGGTAACAAAATATTTTGTAAAGTTTGATTGCGGGAAAAATATTAATATTAACCAAAAAGGTAAAACTCCTAAATTCACCCAGAAGTAGAGAATTTCAATTGTAAAGTAAGCATAAATTTGTTCGATCATTTCCAATTATATTATATTAGATCTTACAATGATTCCTATAAGAAATAAGAGAAAAACATTACAGGTGACTGTAGATGAAATGAGAAATTTTGCTTTAGCATATGTTGAAAAATATGCCCCATCTAAACAACAATTAAGAACATATTTACTAAAAAAATATCTTAAATTATCTGTTCCAAATGTAAAAAAACAGGATGTGACAAATTTAATTGATATTGTTTTATCTGATTTAGAAAAAAATAAATTTATAAATGATAAATTTTATTCTGAAAGTAAAGCCAAAAGTATGATCAGAAGAGGGAGTTCGATTAATAAAATCAGAAACTACTTAATTGGCAAAGGTGTTAATGATGAATTTATAAAAGATACAGTCAATAAAATTAATGAAGATAATTCAGATCAAGATTTTTTTTCAGCAATTAAAATTTGTAAAAAGAAAAGAATTGGACCGGCTAGAATTGATGACAATAGACCACTTTTTTATAAAAAGGACATATCTTTATTGGCAAGAAATGGCTTCGACTTTGAGACATCAAAAAAAGTTATGGAATTAAAAAAAGATGATTATTTAAAAATTATAAAACTACTTTGATTTTTTTTTCTTTTCTTCTTCAACTAATT
>CACIUF010000015.1 GCA_902589765.1 uncultured Pelagibacteraceae bacterium | reverse complement strand
AAAATAGGAACAACTTGCATATCAAATTTCTTTATCAATTGAGCCGGAATAGTTGTAGTAAATGCTTTTTCTTTAAAAAAATTTGATTTAATACCCTGAGAAACTCTTTGGTCTATCATTAGTGCTGTTGAGAAACCTTGGTTATTAAGTTTAATTAATTCTTTTAAACCACCGATCCCTTTTTTAATTTGATTGTTACAAATATATTTTTTTCTTATTCTTTCCATGAATTTATTTAAAAAAATATTATTTAGTGGTCTATAAATTGCTCCAACTTTAATACCTATTTTATCAATTTGCATTGCCATTAACTCAAAATTACTAAAATGTCCTGATATAAATATGACCTTTTGATTTAGGTTTTTTATATTTAAAAGTATATCCTCACCTTCTATAGAAATGTTTTTACTAAGATTGCCATATCTAAAATTCTTCATGTAAAGATATTCAGCAAAAACTCTCCCATAATTATTCCACATCGAAGATTTAATTTTATTTAATTCTTTTGAATTATAATCTGGAAAAGCTTTGCTTATATTATTATTAATTATTTTTTTTGATCTAAAGATTGGACCAATGATTTCAAATAATTTTCCGCTTAGAAAAGATGAAAGTTTTACTCCAATAATTAAGAATATTAAGTAAAAAATACAAATTATAATAAATTGTATTAAGTATTTAATTGTTCTCATAAATATTAGTAATATCGTTGATAAAAGCCTCTTGGTTCAGAATTTTTAATTCCGATTTAATATATAAAATTTTTTTGTTGTTGTTCAATCTCATATAATCTTTTTCTGTAGTTAAAATTTTACAATTTAATTTTTCAGAAACTGAAATTATGCCATCAATATCTTTTTGTGAGTATTTATAATGATCAGGAAATTCTAAATCTCTAATAACATTAATATTATTTTTTCTTAACATAGTTATAAAAGTTTTATGGTTTCCTATGCCAGAAAAAATTAAATACTTATCATTTTTATCAAACTCAGCGATATTCAGTGGAATATATTCTCCTTGAAAAATTTTTATACTTGGATCTATTTTATGAATATATTCTTTTATACTATCTATATTTTCATTATTTCCATTTAGAAAAACATTTTTATATTTTTTCAAATTTTTAACACTTTCTCTAAGGGGTCCCGATGGAATAGTAAGATTATTGCCGATCCAATTATCAATATTAAAACAAACAATACGATAATCATATTTTATTGAAGGATCTTGTAAACCATCATCAAAAATCGCAAGTTTAAAATTCTCATGAATTGCTTGTTCAATAGACGAAGATCTATTTTTTGATTTAAAAAGTTTACCATGATTTGCTAATATCTTCTGCTCATCAATTTGATTAGGATAATATTTTTTGATAAAGCAAGATTTTATTTTATTTCCTAAAATTTCATTTATTTTTAAACTCAAAGACGTCTTACCTGTCCCACCTAGATAAATATTTCCAACGCATATTGTTTTAATTGAAGCATATTTTTTTTTTTTAAATGTTGAGTTAATAACAATCCTTAAAATTGTCAGTATTAATGAGATTGGTAAAAGTAAATAGGAAATGATGGTAGGTTTTTTATAATCCCAAAATTTGGGTTTTTTAAATTTCATTATGGATAGATTTATCTAACTCATTTAAGGTTTTTTTAAGTATTGTTGAACCAAGATATTTCATTTTTTGTACTTTTTTCATGTTTTTTTTAAAGATTATTGAATCTGCACATTTTTGCGGTGAATTTACTACAGATGATATCTTCAACTTTTTGAGATACTTATAAACTTCTTTAAAATTATTAACACCTGGCCCATGCAATATCTTTGCACCGTAACGTGCAGGCTCCAATGGATTCTGACCTCCTCCTTTTATGATTGATTTTCCTAAAAAAACAGTAGTAGCAAACTTATAAAATTTTTTTGTTTCTCCAAAAGTGTCAACTATAAAAATATCAATACCTTTTAATTTTAATTTTTTGGAACTACGAGAAACAACATTCAGTCCAAGCTTCTTTATTTCAGCAATTATTTGTTTAACTCGATTTATATGTCTAGGTATTATAATCGTAATTACATTTTTATTTTTTTTCTTTAAAAGAATATGAGTTTTAGCAGCAAATAATTCCTCAGTCTCATGCGTACTGGCAGCAATAAATGTTTTATATTTTTTAAATTGAAAAAATAGTTTTTTATCAGACTTATCAGATTTGATGTTATTATCTCCGATAAATTTAATATTTCCAATAGATTGAATATTTTTGACATTTAGTCTTTTTAAATAATGATTAGTCTCAGAGTTTTGTGAATAAGCTTTATCTATTAAACCAAAAATCGAGTAAGAAAATTTTTTAAATTTAGACCAACGATCAAAAGATCTTTTAGTAATTCTGGCATTAAGTAATATTAAAAGAATATTTCTGTTTTTAATTGATTTAAACATACTTGGCCAAATTTCAGATTCTAAAAAAATTGCTATATTTGGTTTCCAATGGTCTAAGAACTTTCTAGAAAATATTGCATGATCAATAGGATAAAATTGGTGAATAGTTTTTTTAAATTTTATTTTCTCTAATATTTTAGAAGAACTTAAAGTGCTAGATGTAATTAATATTTTACTTACTGATTTATCATTATCATATTTTTTTATTATTGGAATAACACTTAATATTTCACCAACACTAGATCCATGAAACCAAACTAATTTCCCATTACCTCTTTCCTTTGAAATTAAACAAAATTTTTCTTTAAACCTTAATTTGTCTTCTTTGTTTTTTAAGATTCTAATAATAATTATGATTGGTGAAAAAATTAAGATTATTGAGAGTAAAAATTGATAAATAAAAAAAATCATTACCTCTGAAATTGCTTATCGTGAAAATTTTTGTAAATTTTCGAATTGATTAATAACTCTTCATGTTTTCCATAATCAATTATTTTTCCAGAGTCTATCACAAATATTTTATTTGAATTTAATATAGTTGAAAGTCTATGAGCAATAACGATAGTAGTTTTATCTTTTGTTAAAATTTTCAATGCGTCTTGTATTTTCATTTCAGTTTCTGAGTCAAGAGACGATGTGGCTTCGTCTAAAAGAATTATTGAGCTTTTTTTAAGCATGGCCCTTGCTATTGAGATTCTTTGTTTTTCTCCTCCAGATAACCGAACTCCATCTTCACCGATTAAGGTTTCGTATTTTTCTGGTAAATTATCTATAAATTCGTCACAATGAGATAGCTTAGCTGCTTCGAATATCTCTTCATCACTCGCATCTAAATTAGCGTATTTAATATTGTTTTTGATAGTATCATCGAAAAGAGTTGTTTCTTGGCTTACGAGTGAAATATTTTTTCTCAATGATTCTAATGTCACATTATAAATTGATTGATTGTCTATAGAGATATCTCCGGACTTACAATCATAAAACCTTGGTATCAAATTTAGAATAGTAGATTTTCCAGAACCACTATGACCCACTAAGGAGGTCATTTTTCCTCCCTCAAATTCTAAATTAACTTTTTTTAAAACATCACCATCAGATTTTTTATAGCTAAATAAAACATCTTTAAATTTAATGCCTCCATTTTGAATATTAATTTCCTTAGCATCTTCAGTATTTTTGATTAGGTTTTTTGTATCTACCACAGGCAAGATCCGAGCGGCAGCCGCTAAACCCTCATGAACTATAATATTCAAAGTTGATAAAGATCTTACTGGCTGATATGCAAGCATCATTGCTGCAAGAAATGAAAAGAAATTGTTCACACTTAATTCATTGTTTGCAATTAATTTTCCTGAATAAAAGATTAAAATTGCAATCATGAAACCAGTTAGAACTTCCATGATCGGTGATATTCTAACAATTATTATCCCAATTTTTTTATTTTTTTCTTTCAGTTCATCCAAATGATTATTGGCTCGATTAGTTTCATACTTTTCTTTTTGAAAAATTTTTGTTAATTTGTGATTTTTAAAAAGCTCAACTAAATACCTTGTTAAGAATCCAGATTTCTCTTGTGCTTGAGTTGTAACTTTACCCATTCTTTTACCGAGTGATCTTGCGGCTGTACTGGCAATTGGTATCAAAATTATGGCAATCAATGAAAGCTTCCAATTTTGCAAAAACATTACAGTTAATAAGCCAATTAAAGTTAAACTATCTTTAAACAGATTAAGTATACCATTACTTAATAGATTTGTTATGTGAAGAACATCGTAAGTTAGATTGGAAATAAATTTACCTGAATGCTTTTCATCTATTGATTGGGTGTCAGCACATATTAGAGTACTCAACATATCTATTTGAAGTTTCTTTTTTATCTCCTCAGCTACATTGATCATCATCACTTTAGCAAAATAAAGTGAGACACCTTTTGTTGTGAATGCAAAAATAATAAGAAATGGAATCAATATCAATAAAGACTGATCTTTTTGAATGAAAATTTTATCTATTGCTGGGTCTAATAACCAAGCAATCGCTGAAGTACTTCCTGCTACTAATAATGAAAAAAAAATAGCTAACAGAATTTGTTTGAGATATTTTTTGGTATAATCTTTATAAAGCCTTTTAAGAATTTTTGTCTTGTTCATCAAAGTAACTTTCCTACTAAGATATTTAAAAATATGATAATCCCTAAATAATTGTTGCTTTTAAAAACTTTTAAGCAAGAAGTGGGATTTTTGGGGTCAAAATTACTTATCTGATAAAAAAATAAATGCATAATTGGAATTGTAATTAATAGAAAATATATTGGACTAAAGTTCATCATCAATCCTCCAATTACTAGCGATGAAATAAAAGATAAATAACATAATATTAAAAAAATTTTTGCTGTTCCTTTGAATTTTATTGAAGTTGATTTTACTCCTATAATTTCATCATCTTTAATATCTTGGAATCCATATATTGTGTCGTAGCCTAGTGTCCAAAATATGGCTCCAAGATAAAAAATGATTGGCACTATATCTAATTGTTCTGAGATTGAAGTCCAACCAAGTATTAATCCATAATTAAATGTAATTCCTAGAAAAAGCTGAGGCCAATATGTAAATCTTTTCATCAACGGATATGTGAAGGCTAATGGCATAGAGGCAAGAGCAATTATTATTGTAAAGTAATTGAAATTTATAAGAACTAAAAAAGCTAATAAGCAAAGAAAAAAAGCATATAAAATTCCAGTATTAACCGAAATTTTACCAGAAGCGATTGGTCTATTTTTAGTTCTTGTAACTTTTTTATCAAATTTTCTATCTAAAATATCATTAACTATACATCCAGCAGATCTCATCAAAACTGAACCAAGAAAAAAAAGCACAAGATAGTAAAAATAAATATTTAAACTGCCTGTAAAATCATAAATTAAGGTCAATCCCCATACACATGGCCAAAATAATAATAAATATCCAATCGGCTTTTTTAGCCTTGTCAGTTCAATAAATAAGTTTAGTTGGTTCATAAAATTTTACTTGTAAATAACAAAGGCAAGATTGATAATCAAATTGATTCGTATGAATATAGATTACACCGTAACTGCGTTAATGTTTCCTGCGATCCCATTAATAATGGGTGTATATTCTAATAGGTTTCATACTCTTAGTTCCTTGATAAGAAAAATACATGATGAGTATGTATTTGAAAAACACACTCCACCTGAATGGAAAGATCAATTAATAAATCTTGAAAAGAGAATAGGTGTTTTAAAATTAAGTATTTTATTTGCTGCTTTTGGTTTTTTGTTTAATATGCTGACTGTTTTTGGGCTTTATTTAGAGGAACTTTTCATTGCAAGAATAATTTTTGGATCTTGTTGTTTATCGATGATGATCTCAATCATATTTTTTATAATTGAAATTCAGATCTCAACTAAAGCGCTTCGACTTCACCTGTCCGATATGGATATTCAATTTAAGGAATAATTACCGCTGGACCGGTTAACAATCTAGCCTCTAAATCCTTGTGAGCTTGAGTAGCATCTTTCAAAGAATATTTTTTTGAAATTTCTACTTTAAACTTATTAGCCAAAATGGCATCAAAAACTTTTTTTGCTGACTCAACTAACTCTTCTCTTTTGATTGTATAATGTGCAATGGATGGTCGAGTAAAAAATAACCCTTTAGCATTAATATCTTTTTTTACATCAATAGTATCAACGTAACCAGATGCATTACCAAATGCTACCATCATTCCTCTAACTTTTAATGTTTCAATTGAACCTTTAAATGTTTTTATCCCGACACCATCATAAACAACATCAATACCATTTTTGCCAACAATTTTTTCAACTTCTTCTGAGAAATTTTTTTCAGAATAATTAATTACATGATGACAACCATTTTTTTTGGCAATTTGCTCTTTAGCTTTTGAACCAACTGTTCCAATTACTTCTGCACCTAGAGAATTAGCCCAAGGACATAAGATTTGGCCAAGAGCTCCAGCTGCAGCATGATAAAGCACTTTGTCACCTTTTTTTAATGGATAAGCTCTATGTAATAGATATTCTGCAGTGATACCCTTTAGAGTTATACAAGAAGCCACCTCATCAGAAATACCATCTGGAACAGAAATTAATTTTTCCTCAGGCATAATTTGTTTTTCTGAATATGCTCCAATTGGCATTGATGCATGAGTAACTCTATCACCAACTTTAAATAATTTTACTTCAGATCCTATTTCTTCAATAATGCCACTCGCTTCAAGACCTATACCGCTGGGTAATGGAATAGGGTAGAGACCTGTTCTGTGATAAACATCTATAAAATTAAGACCTATTGATTTATTTTTTATTAAGACTTCTTTCGGACCTGGTTTTCCTATGTCTATATCTTTAATAACCAAAACCTCTGGTCCACCAAATTTCTCTATTTGTATTGATTTCATTTTTTATTTTACAAATGTGCCGTTATGATAATCTTGAACGGCCTGCAATATCTCTGCTTTAGTGTTCATTACAAACGGACCACCTCTTGCAATTTCTTCATTTATTGGTTTTCCAGAAATAACTAAAAATTTAGCCTTTGACAAAGCTTTCACTTTCAAATTTTCACCTCTTGTAAGTAATATTAAGGTACTATCTTTAACATTTGCATGTTTTTGCTCCCCAATCTTTATTTCGCCATCTATTAAATAAATAAAACTATTGTGTGTAGATGGGATAAGATAATTAAAATTCTTATCTTTATTTAGTTCGACATCAAAATAAACTGGCTCAACATTGTGACCTTTGACTGGACCTTCTGCCTTTTCAAACTTACCAGCTATAACTTTTACTTTTTTATCATTATCTTCATGTACACTCATTTTATCTGCATCAATATAAATATACTCAGGTTTGCTCATTTTTAATTTTGCTGGCATGTTGATCCATAGCTGAAATCCATGAAGTTTCCCTTCTTTCATTGCAGGCATCTCTGAGTGGATAATACCACTTCCAGTTTTCATCCATTGGACATCACCAGCAGTCATTTTACCTTCACCGCCTGTGCTATCTTTATGTTCAAAATCACCAGCAAGCATGTAAGTCACTGTTTCAATTCCTCGGTGAGGATGTGGAGGGAAACCAGCTACATAATCATCACTATTTTCAGAGCCGAACTCATCTAACATCAAAAAAGGATCAAAGTAATTAGGTTCAACTCCAATACTTCTTTTTAATTTTACTCCAGCTCCGTCTGAGGCTGGGATTGGATCAATGATTTGTTTTACTTCAATATTTTTCATCTGCTTTAATTAACGAATTAATTATTAATTTCAAGATCACTTTTTATCTAAACAAAAACCTTTAGCACCATTTACTACCAAGAATAAAAAACCACCAGCCAAAGCAATGTTTTTAAGAAAAGCGGTTAGCTGTACCTGGTCAGCAAAATCATTGTGAAAAATAATAGCTGTTGCAAAACAAAATAAGCTTAAAGCTGCTGCAGCAATTCTAGTTTGATAGCCAATTACAATAAGAATGGGTCCAATTATTTCAAGAGCAATTGCAGGTATAATCAATATACCGGGCAAACCAAAACTTTCCATCCAACCTATAGTTCCCTCATAATTATTTATTTTAAAAATTCCATTTAAAAAAAATAATGCAGATATTAAAACTCTTCCAAATAAATCTAGTACTTTAATCATGTTAAATTAATCTTAGTAAATACAATGGCGGATTGTAACATTCTTTGCAAGCACAAAAAAAAATATTTTGTCACCTTTGGTCTTTATTTTTAAAATATTAAACTAATTGAATTAGTTTGTTAAGATCTGTAATTTGATATTTTGGTTTAAAATCTAAGTTATCAAAAATGTTATTATTTCTATTTACCCAAATAGATTGGTACCCATAATTTCCACCACCTGAAACATCCCAAGTATTCGCACTTAAAAATGCAACTTCACTTTTATTTATATTATATTTTTTTATAGGCATATCATAAACTCTAGAACTTGGTTTATATACGCCAACTTGTTCTATAGAAAATGTATCATCAAATAAATTGTCCAAATGATTACTTTTAACTAATTCATCTAATAGTGATGGAGTACCATTTGATAAAATAGCTAATTTAAATTTTTTTTCTTTTAGAGTTTTCAAAGTTTCGGGAACCTCTTCAAAAGGTGATAGCACTTTATATAAATTTAATAGTTCATTTCTCATTGAAGGATCAATATTAAAAACTTTCATTGATTTATCTAGACTATCTTCTGTAACTTGCCAAAAATCTTTGTGTCTATCCATCAAACTTCTAAGCCAAGTATATTCTAGTTGAGTAGTCCTCCAAAAATTTGCAAATCTCTCCCATTTATCTCCAATTTTATCTTTACATTTTTCTGCAGCTGAATTGACATCGAACAACGTTCCGTATGCATCAAAAATTATTGCTTTAATATTTTCCATAAACTAACTTAACACAAATGAGCAATATTAGATTATTTTTCTCGAAAACATTATCTACAGATATGACCGATATATTAGATAAGTCCCAATCACATTATTTAACTAAAGTTATGCGAATTAAAGAAAGTGAAGTTTTTTCAATATTCAATCAAAATGGAGAATGGGAAGCAAAAATTTTAAGAATATCAAAAGGCAATGTTGAATTTAAAACAATTAAACTATTAAGAAAAAAAGAAAGTTCAAAAGAATTGTGGCTAGCATTCTCACCGATTAAATCAAACTATCAAAATTTTATGATTCAAAAAGCAACTGAACTAGGAGTAACTAAATTCTTACCAATTATTTTTGACAGAACAGTTGTGAGAAAAATTAATAATGAGCGTTTAAAAAAAATAGTTATTGAAGCAAGTGAACAATCTAATCGACTAAATGTGCCTGAAATTGAGAAAGCTCAAAATTTGAAAAAATTTTTAAACTCAAATTCAATAAACTTAATTTTTACTGATTTAAATTCTAATAATAAAAAAATTGAAAAAACAAAGTTTTCAAATAAACCAATTTGCATCATTATAGGTCCTGAGGGGGATTTTTCAGAACACGAAAGGCAGGAGATTCTCTCATTTAAAGGAGTACAAGCACTTAAAATTAATGACAATATTTTAAGATCAGAAACCGCAGTGATATCTGCAATTTCGATCATAAATTATGTGATTAATTGATAAATTGTCGCGAAAACTAAAGTGTAATTTTTACAAAAGGGCTTTATATAGCTAGTAAAAATGAAAAAAATTTTATTTATATTTTCAAGTATTTTTATCTCTCAAAATGCTTTTGCAAACCAACCTGTTGATTGGCAATTAGGTTTTCAAAAAGCAGCATCAGAATCGATGAGAGATATTGTAGCCTTTCACGATAATTTGTTATTACCGATAATAATAGCAATAAGTGTATTTGTTTTATTTTTGATGCTTTATGCTTGTGTAAGATTTAGAGCTTCAGCAAACCCTAATCCATCTAAGAGAACACACAATGTAACTGTTGAAGTTTTATGGACTTTAATTCCTTGCTTAATTTTAATTGTTATGGCAGTTCCATCATTTAAAATTTTATATAAGCAAGACACGATTCCGAAAGCAGATTTAACAATTAAAGCAATAGGCTATCAATGGTATTGGGGTTATGAATATCCTGACGAAAATTTGGAATTTGACTCTTACATGATTGAGGAAAAAGATTTAAAAGCAAATCAACCAAGATTGTTAGCTGTTGATAATGAAGTTGTTGTTCCAGTTGGTAAAGTAGTCAAAGTTTTAATCACAGCAAATGATGTTTTACATGCATGGGCCCTACCTTCATTTGGAGTAAAAAGGGATGCGGTACCTGGAAGAATTAATGAAACATGGTTTAAAGCTGAAAAAGTTGGTACTTATTATGGCCAATGTTCAGAACTTTGTGGTATAAAACATGCGTTTATGCCTATTGCAGTAAAAGTAGTTAGCGAAGATGAATATCAAGAATGGTTATCTGAAGCGCGAGTAAAATTTGCAAAAGAAGAAATAGAGAATGATAAACTTAAATTAGCGAGTAAATAAATTATGTATACACAAACAGCATCTCACGATCATCATACTCCAACTGGTTGGAAACGTTGGGCATATTCTACTAACCATAAAGATATTGGGACAATGTATTTAATTTTTGCAATTGTTGCAGGGGTAATAGGTACTGCTTTTTCTGTTTTAATGAGAATGGAATTAATGCATCCTGGTGATGGTATTTTAGGTGGTAATTATCACTTATATAATGTGTTGGTTACTGGACATGGTTTAATAATGATTTTTTTCATGGTAATGCCAGCAATGATTGGTGGCTTTGGTAATTGGTTTGTGCCAATTATGATTGGAGCTCCTGACATGGCATTTCCAAGAATGAACAATATTTCTTTTTGGCTATTACCTGTTTCTTTAACTTTATTAATTTTATCAATTTTTGCGGATGGGCCTCCAGGACAAACTGGTGTAGGGGGTGGATGGACTATTTATCCTCCGTTGTCATCAAAAGCTGGACAACCTGGACCAGCGATGGATTTAGCTATTTTAAGTCTGCACTTAGCGGGCGCCTCATCAATTTTAGGAGCAGTTAATTTTATCACTACTATTCTTAATATGAGAACTCCAGGTATGACATTACATAAAATGCCTTTGTTTGCGTGGTCTATATTAGTAACTGCATTTTTATTATTATTATCTTTACCAGTATTAGCTGGTGCGATAACGATGTTATTAACAGATAGAAATTTCGGTACCGCCTTCTTTGAAGCCCAGACAGGGGGTGATCCAGTTTTATTCCAACATTTATTTTGGTTTTTTGGTCATCCAGAAGTATACATTTTAATCCTTCCAGGATTTGGAATGATTAGTCATATTGTTTCTACATTTTCTAGAAAACCTGTTTTTGGATATCTTGGAATGGCTTATGCAATGGTAGCAATTGGAATAGTTGGATTTGTTGTATGGGCTCACCACATGTACACAGTTGGACTGAGCACAGATACTAAAGCATATTTTTTAGCTGCAACGATGATTATTGCTGTTCCAACAGGAATAAAAATTTTCTCATGGATCGCAACAATGTGGGGTGGATCAATATCTTTTAAAACACCAATGGTATGGGCATTAGGGTTTATTTTTATGTTCACGGTCGGTGGAGTAACTGGAGTTGTTTTAGCTAACGCAGGTGTCGATACTGCAATGCATGACACTTATTACGTAGTTGCTCATTTTCACTATGTACTTTCTCTAGGAGCTGTTTTTGCAATCTTTGCAGGCTTTTATTATTGGTTCTCTAAAATGAGTGGTTATGAATATTCTGAGTGGATGGGTCAATTACATTTCTGGTTAACATTTATTGGAGTTAACTTGATTTTCTTCCCTCAGCACTTTTTAGGATTAGCTGGGATGCCGAGAAGATATGCTGATTATCCTGATGCATTTGCAGGATGGAATTATATATCTTCAATAGGATCTTACGTGGCTGTAGCTGGTCTTGCTGTATTTTTTATGAATCTGATTTATGCATTTGCAAAAAAGAAATCAGCCGCACAAAATCCATGGGGTGAGGGAGCAACAACGTTAGAGTGGACTGTGCCATCTCCACCAAATTTCCATACTTTTGAGGAATTGCCAAAATTTGAAGATGGTCAGGATACACAAAAATCGCACGGCTAATAAAATTAGAGCATTAAGAACTGATGGATAATTCAAGGCTAAAAAAAAGAAGTTTAAGCCAAGAAGATTTATTTAATCTTTCAGAATTATTTAAACTAATGAAGCCAAGAGTTATGTCATTGGTAATTTTTACTTGTGCAGTAGGTTTATTAACAGCACCCAACATTGTTTCAACTAAAGATGCAATTATTGGAATTCTTCTCGTCTCATTAGGTGCCGGAGCGGCCGGTGCTTTAAATATGTGGTATGAATCTGATCTTGATGCTTTAATGACCAGAACCTGTTTGAGACCAATCCCAACAGGGAAAGTCAATAGAAATCAAGCTTTGATATTTGGTGTTACCTTATCAATAGTTTCAGTTGTAGCTTTAGATTATTTTACCAACAGAGTTTCTGCTGCAATATTATTACTAACAATATTGTTTTATGTGTTTGTTTATACAATCTGGTTAAAAAGAAGAACTCCACAAAATATAGTTATTGGCGGAGCAGCTGGTGCATTTCCTCCAGTTATAGGATGGACTATTGCTACAGGCTCTATATCTCTTGAACCATTAACATTTTTCTTGATTATATTTTTTTGGACACCCTCTCATTTTTGGGCACTTAGTTTATACAAGTCTGATGACTATAGAAAAGCCAAAATACCAATGTTGCCACTAACCAATGGAATAGAAAGTACCAAAATCAATATATTTATTTATTCTTTATTGATGATACCAGTAATTATTTTTCCATATTTAATACACTTTGTTGGTTTAACATTTTTAATTCCATCACTGCTATTAACTTTTTATTACAATTTTTTATGTTATGAATTGTTGGATTATAAAAAAAATAGATTTAACTCTAAGAAAGCAAAAGCTATCTTTGGATATTCAATATTGTATTTATTCTTGGTTTTTGTTCTGTTTTTGATTGATAAAATAATATGATTACACCAGACAAAAAAACAAAAAGAAAAAATATTATTACGGCATTGGCTATTATTGCATTTATGATTTTTCTTTTCTTTTTTACTTTATATAACACAGGGGTATTTGATAGGTCGATATGATAGAAAAGAAGAAATTAACACCATTAGTTCTAGCTGGGATTTTTATTTTGATGTTAGGTTTATCATATGCATCAGTCCCTCTTTATGAAATTTTTTGTAGAGTTACTGGTTTTGGAGGAACTACTCAAGTAGCAGACAAAGCGCCAAAAATTGTTTTAGATAAAGTAGTTAGTGTGAGATTTGATACCAATGTTAATAATTTACCATGGGATTTTAAAGCAAAATCGAATGTGATGGATGTTAAAGTGGGTCAAGTAAACAAAATTGAGTTTGAAGTAACCAATAATAGCAATGAACCAACTGCAGGTGTAGCAAGTTTTAACGTTTCACCCTCAAGCTTTGGAAAATATTATAGTAAACTTGGTTGTTTTTGCTTTGAAAAACAGGAATTAAAAGCTGGTGAAACTGCAACCTATGTGATGACTTTTTATTTAGACCCAGAAATGGTCAACGATGCAACAGTAAAAAATTTACAGGATGTAACTATGTCGTATACTTTTTTCTCGACAGATTACTATAAACAATCATAATCCAAAAAAATGTCAGCTGAAAAAAAACACGATTACCATTTAGTAGATCCAAGTCCTTGGCCTATCTATGTTTCATTCTCATGTTTAATTTTAGCTGTTGGCGCTGTTTACTACATGCATTATGAGGTTTCATGGGGAATGTACCTTGGATTTGCTTTATTAATTTATGGAGCATACATGTGGTTTAGAGATGTAGTTATTGAAGCTGAGCATCAAGGACATCATACACCTGTGGTTCAAATACATCATCGTTACGGAATGACTTTATTCATTGCCTCTGAGGTAATGTTTTTTGTTGCTTGGTTTTGGGCATACTTTGATGTGAGTCTTTTCCCAAATGACTTTGTTGGAAATGTATGGCCACCAAAAGACATAGAAACTTTTGATCCTTGGGATATACCATTAATAAACACATTGGTTCTTTTGTTGTCTGGAACTACTGTGACTTGGTCTCATCATGCTCTTTTAGAGGATGATAGAAAAGGATTTATTCAAGGATTAGTTTTAACAGTTATATTAGGAGTTTGTTTTACTGCTTTACAAGCTTACGAATATCATCATGCAACATTTGCATTTTCAGATCACATATATGGTTCAGTATTTTACATGGCAACAGGATTTCATGGTTTTCATGTGATCGTAGGTACAATTTTCTTAGCTGTATGTTTGTGGAGAGGAAAGTTAGGTCATTTCAACAAAGATCATCACTTTGGTTTTGAGGCGGCAGCCTGGTACTGGCACTTTGTTGACGTAGTTTGGCTATTCTTATTTGCTGCGATCTATATTTGGGGAAGCTAATTTGAACCTTGAGACATAAGTTTTTATTTTCAGTTTTTATCATATTTTTTATCTTTGTTTTTATTGCTTTAGGTACTTGGCAAGTAATTCGTTTAAATTGGAAGAATAATCTTATCCTAGAAATTGAAAATTCATTGAAAAATCCTCCAATTCAACTTTCACAATCTAATCAACAAAATTATCTTAAAATCAAAACATCAGGTCGCGTTGATTTTGAGAAACAGATTTATTTATATAATTTAAATGACTCTGGAACACCTGGGTTTGAAGTTTTAAATCCAATTCTAATAGATGGTGAAAACTATTTACTCAATAGAGGATGGATACCATTTGAAAAAAAAGATACACCAGAGATAAATATATTGGAT
>CACIUF010000014.1 GCA_902589765.1 uncultured Pelagibacteraceae bacterium | reverse complement strand
TTCAAATTGGGCATGACGATCTGCGCGTAGCCTTAAAAAATTCATTAAATTTAAAAGATCTGTCTTCCAATACCACTGGGTATAAGTATTTAAAGTTAAGTTCATTCTAGCAAGTTCTCTAGCTAAACCTTTTTTATTACTATCAATGGTTGATCCATCATATTTTTCATTAAGCATGGTTTCATAATTGGAATAAGTTCTTTCAGCATCATTTTTTAAAAGCTCTAAAACCTCTTTTGCTTGAGTTCCTTCAAGAACATCTCCCCTACCTTGTCTATTACTTGTTGATTGAGCTGCTAAATTTTCAGAAGCAGGTAAGTAAAACTCTTTATCTAAAATAGAATATCTTGCAGAATACTCATTAACATTTGCAGTTCTATGTCTTATCCATTGACGTGCTATAAAAATCGGCAATTTGATATGATATTTAATTTCACACATTTCAAATGGCGTGCTATGCCAATGACGCATCAAATATTTTATCAATCCAGCATCAGTTGATACCTGTTTAGTTCCCTTTCCATAAGAAACTCTTGCAGCTTGAACGATAGATGTATCATCACCCATATAATCAACTACCCTTACAAAACCATGATCTAAAGCTGGTATTGCCTCATAAAGAATATTTTCCAACTCTGATACTACAACCCTTTTTGTTTTATTATTTTGAGACTGCTGATTCTTAATTTCTGCAGATTGTTCTTTGGTTAATTTCATGATTGTTATTGAATCTCTTGCGATTCCTTTTATATTAATAAAGTTGGTTTTCCAACTATGACGATAAACGAATTTCGTAATAACCATCGCGGACGTGGGGGCAGTACCCACCACCTCCACCAATTACAACTTATGGGGGTGAACTAGATTCGACGGGTGACTAAAGGCTATTCTTTCGTTCGGAATTGTTCCTCCGTAAAGGGCTAATTTATAAATGCTAACGAAAGTTACGCAATTGCTGCTTAATTAATTTTTATTAATTGAGTAAACGGGGTTTGGGGCACCTGGCAACAGAACGCCCCTTAAAAGTATTTTTTGTCGCTTAAAATTTGAAAAAATTATTTAGTAAAATTTTAATTAAGGGTGTAGGAAAGTTTAGATGAAAATTAGAGTAAATTTTATTTATATTTCAATAATCGCATTTTTAATTATTTTGTTAATTTTGGGTCACCATATTAATAAGCAGAATTCCTCATCCAAAAAAAATGAAATTTCAAATATAGTAAATCAACTTAAAACAAGAAATAATCAGCTAGTTAAAATACAAAAAAACTTATTCGAAGATGGAAAAAACTTAAATGACATAATTAATAATAAAGGGATCACTTTTAAAAATATATTTAAAGATAAAAAATTTGATGGATTAAATAATTTTTCTTATTCAAAATATTCAACGAAGGATATTTTATTCAATGGTAATCGTGGTGCTACAGGCACAGCATATATTGATTTTTATAATAATGATAAAAATTTATTAATCGCAACTTATGATGGAATTTTTGCATTTACTAATCTTGATGACTTAGAAAATTTTGTAAAAATAAACTCAAATATTAATTCAATAATCAAATATGATAAATTTTATTTTGATGAACAATATGGCATTAAGGATATTCATATAAACAACGATAAATTATACGTCTCATATATTGGTGAAAGAAAAGATAATTGTTATGATCTTAAAATTATTGTTAGTGAATTAAATGAAAAATTTTTAAATTTTAGTTTGTTTTATCAAACATTAAATTGTGTTGATAAAAATAATAATCATGGATTTTGGGCTCATCAAGGTGCAGGTGGAAGAATTGCTAATCTTGATAATTCAAACCTTTTATTTACCACAGGAGATTTTAGAAATAGACCCCTGTCGCAAGATATTCAAAGCGATTTCGGTAAAATTTTAAAAATTAATATTCAAAATAAAAAGTCTGAGGTTGTTTCCTTGGGTCATAGAAATCCACAAGGTTTATATTACAGCAAAAAATTTAACTTTATTTTATCTACCGAGCATGGACCAAAAGGTGGTGACGAAATCAATATAAATAATAAACCTTTTTTAAAAGTTAAAAATTTTGGATGGCCAATTTCATCTTATGGTGAACATTATAAAAAAAATTATCCTGAAAAAATATTGAAAGAAGCACCATTAAACAAATCACATAAAAAATTTGGTTTTGAAGAACCTATAAAATATTTTGATCCATCGATTGGTATCAGTCAAACAATTTCCTTGAATGAAGCAGATACAGAATTTTTAGTTGGAGCAATGGGAAATGAAATTGCCGATCAGGATTTAGGACTGCACTATATAAAGCTAAATGGAAATAGAAATAAAGTTATTGAACATGATTACTTTTTACTAAATGAAAGAGTTAGAGATATGATTATTTCTAAAGATAAAAAGTTAATTATAATTTTTTTAGAGTCCACAAGTTCAATATCAATTTTAAGAAAAAAAAGCTTATAATCGAATTAATTCTTAAATGAGATTTTAATTTCAGGTCCTCTTTTATAATTTTTGTAATCTAAACCTTTGATTGGATAATTTCTCTTTGTTTTTTGTTTTTTTATCTTAAATTTTTTTGGATTAATTAATGTCATTTCAATTACTTTTGGAGTCCCTTTATTATCGATACCACCATAATTATTTGCATTAATATGAATATTTCTTAGCCTAGATTTGTCTACAAAATTTTTTATTTTTTTTAAATTTTTTTTAAGATTATGAAATTCAATAATCACCAAATTTAGTTTATCAAAATTTTTATTAATTTCTTTTAAAACCTTATATTCATCACCTTCAATATCTACTTTTAAAACAACATCTTTATTATCTCCGATTGCCTCAGAAATTGTAATTTGATTATTTTGTTTGGTCTTTGTCGAAACAATTTTTTTTAAATAATGTTTATTTTTACCTTTGAAAAAAGTTAAGTATTGCACAAATTTGAAAACATCTAATATTTGATAGAATTTAATTTTTCTCAATAACAATAAAGATATAAAATCTTTTAAAAATCTATCAGCCCAAAATTTATTATTGACTGTGTGGTCAAAAGCTAAAATTTTACAATTATTATTATATTCTTGAAATTGTTTTTCAAAACTCCATTCAGCATCAAGTCCACAAGTAATAATTACTCTAGTTTTCCTAATAACACGTTTGTCAATTACATACCCTCCATCCGATTTTCTACCAAGCCTAATTAAATTAGATAAATCTGTGTGATAAGGTTTTAAAAAGTTTGGTAACATTTATAACTTAACTAAATTCTATTTTTTTATCTCGGCCTGAGCTGCAGCCAATCTTGCTATTGGAACTCTGTACGGAGAACATGAAACATAATTAAGGCCTATTTTTGAGCAAAAATTAATACTTTTTGGATCACCACCATGTTCACCACAAATACCTAACTTGATTTTTTTGTTTACTTTTTTTCCTTTAGTCACAGCTATATCAACTAAATCTTCTACACCTTCATCTATTGAAACAAATGGATCTATTGAAAAAATCTTATTTTCAATATAGTCGTTAAGAAATTTTCCACTATCATCTCTGCTAATACCAAAAGTGGTTTGTGTTAAATCATTTGTACCAAAGCTAAAAAATTCAGCATGTTTTGCAATTTCCCCCGCTTTAATCGCTGCTCTTGGTAGCTCAATCATTGTTCCAACTAAAAATTCTATTTTAACTTTATTTTCTTTTTGTACTTTTCTTGCAGTGCTAATTACAAGGTCTTTCATAATTTTGATTTCTGCTTCAGTCGACACTAGTGGTATCATTACTTCAGGTAATGCAAATTTTTGTTTATTTTTTTTTAGCTCTGATAAAGCTTTGAAAATTGCCTCGCATTGCATTTCATAAATTTCAGGGAATGAAATACCTAATCTGCAACCCCTGTGACCTAACATTGGATTTTGCTCATGAAGTTCATCAATTCGAGATTTTAGTTCCTTAATACTAATACCAACCACTTCTGCAACCTCTGAAATTTCTTTTTCGGATTTTGGCAGAAACTCATGTAATGGTGGATCAAGTAACCGTACTGTCACTGGTAAACCATGCATAATCTTGAATATTTCTATGAAATCTTTTTTTTGATGTGGTAAAAGTTTCTTGAGTGCTTTCAATCTATCTTCTTTGGTTTTTGAAAGTATCATCTCTCGTACAGAAATAATTCTTTCCTCATCAAAAAACATATGCTCTGTTCTACATAAACCGATTCCTTCTGCTCCAAAATCCCTTGCAACTTTTGTGTCTAAAGGGGTTTCGGCATTTGTTCGAACTTTAAGTTTTCTAATATTGTCAGCCCAACTCATTAATTTTGAAAAGTCACCTGAAATTTCAGGTTTTATTGTTGGAACACTTCCTAAAATAATTCTTCCAGAAGACCCATCAATTGTAATTATATCACCTTCTTTAATCTCCATTGAGGAAGTTTTGAAAATTTTTTTTTCATAATCAATATCAATTTCACTCGAGCCTGAAACGCACGGTCTTCCCATTCCTCTTGCAACAACAGCTGCATGACTTGTCATTCCTCCCCTAGCAGTCAGTATCCCTTTAGCAGCATGCATACCCTGAATATCTTCAGGGGAAGTTTCCACTCTAACCAATATTACATCTTGCATAACATTATTAAGTCTCTCAGCTTCTTCAGATGTAAACACTACTTTTCCACTAGCAGCTCCTGGAGAAGCAGGCAAACCATTGGCAATTATTTCTATAGAACTTTTTTCATCTAAAGTAGGGTGTAATAATGTGTCCAAAGAATTTGGATCAACTCTTAAAATAGCTTGTTTTTTTGAAATCAATTTTTCTTTAACCATATCTACAGCAATCTTAACTGCTGATTTTGCGGTCCTTTTACCTGACCTAGTTTGTAAGATCCATAATTTCTCATTCTCAACTGTGAATTCTACATCTTGCATATCTTTATAATGTGCCTCTAACTTTTTTAAAATTTTATGAAGCTCTAAATAAACTTTTGGCATAGACTCTTCCATAGAAAGTGCCTCAACTTTTGCCTCTCGTTTGGCTTTTTTCGTAATATATTGTGGTGTCCTTGTTCCTGCTACTACGTCCTCTCCTTGAGCATTAATTAAATACTCTCCATAAATATTATTTGATCCGTCTGACGGGTTTCTTGTGAAAACAACTCCGGTGGCACAATCATTTCCCATATTTCCAAAAACCATAGATTGTACATTAACTGCTGTTCCCCACTCAGATGGTATCTGATTTAACTTTCTATAAATTTTAGCTCTATTACTTTCCCAAGATAAAAATACTGCACTTATAGCACCAAATAATTGTTGATAAACATCTTGAGGAAATTCTTTTTTTGTTTTTTCTTGAACAATATTTTTAAAATCTTTTATTAAACCATCCCAATCATCTTCATCAAGATCAGTATCCAACAAAACTCCTTTGGTTAATTTATAATTTTCTATAAGCTCCTCAAAATGATAACTTTCTACCCCAAGAACAACATTTCCATACATTTGAATAAATCTTCTATAGCTATCTTTGGCAAATCTTCCGTTAGATGTTTTGTTAGCTAATGCTTTAACAGTTTGATCATTCAAACCAAGATTAAGTATTGTATCCATCATACCAGGCATAGATACTCTGGCACCGGATCTTACAGATAATAAGAGTGGATTTTTTAAATCTCCAAATTTTTTTCTCACATCTTTCTCAATTGTCTTTAACTCTTTTTTAATTTGATTTATCAATAAAGAATTCAACCGCTTTTTATTTTGATAAAAAAGATCACAAACGTTTGTTGAAATTGTAAATCCAGGTGGAACTGGAAGACCCATTCTTCCCATCTCTGATAAATTAGCACCTTTGCCACCTAAAAAATTTTGGGGATTTTTAATTTTTTTAGAATCTTTAGATTTAAAATTTAAAATTAACTTATTCATTATTTGCTTTTAATAATTGAAAATTCATAAAATTTTGAAACGTTTTACATAACATATTTATAAGTTCCAAACGATTTTTTCTTAAATCTTCATTATCTTCATTTACTTTGACATTATCAAAAAATTCGAAAACTTCTTTTTTTGCTCCAGCTAAAACTGATAAAGATTCTTCAAAATTTTCATCATTATCTATATCTGAATAATACTTCTTTATATCAGTTATCTTTTTAAACAAATTTTTTTCATAATCGCTTTTAAAAATACCAGGATCAGTTGAATTAGTTATTTCAATTTCTTTATTTTCCATTTCACTTTGAAGTATATTGGAAGCCCTTTTATAACTTGAAGTTATATCTATACCAATTTGATTATTTATTATTTTATTTACACACCTTGCTTTTTCGAAAGATGAAAACAGTTTATTAGTTGAAAAATCTGAAATCGATGCCTCAATGATATCAAATCGAATATCTTTTTCTTTTAGATAATATCTAAATCTGTCTTTTAAAAAATTATTTAAATCTTTTTTTAATTCTTCATTACCAAGAGTAAAGTTTTGTTCTTGATATAAGCCAATCGAATAATTCAATAAATCATTTAATTTTAAGTCTTTTTTATTTTCAATTATTATTCTTATTATACCGAGCGCCACTCTTCTAAGTGCAAACGGATCTTTTGAACTTGTGGGTTTTTGATCAATCCCAAAAAAACCAACAAGATTATCTATTTTGTCTGTCACTGATAAAGCAATACTGAAAGGTTTTTTTGGTACATTTGAATCTAATCCAATCGGTAAATATTGTTCAGTTATTGACAAACAAATATCTTTGTCAAAACCTTGTTGTGCTGAAAAATAACCCCCCATAATTCCCTGTAATTCAGGAAACTCACCAACTAAATCAGAAGTTAAATCTGTTTTACAAATAGATGCTGATAATTCTACTTTTTCTTTACTAATTAACAATTCATCAGATATCATTCCACCTAATTTTCTCATTCGCTGAACTTTATCAAAATAGGTTCCAAGTCCCTTGAAAAAATTAATTCTTTTTAATTCAGATACCTTTTTAACTAAATTTTGTGTTTTGTCTTTATTCCAAAAAAATTCTGCATCGCTCAATCTAGCATCAACAACTCTTTGATTTCCAAGTTTGATTAACCCATTTTGGTCTTTTTTATTTGCAACGAGTAAAAATTGATTTGTAATTTGATTATTTTTATCAATCGTAGGAAAATATTTTTGATGTGACTGCATAGTCAAAATCAGTATTTCCTTCGGAATCGACAAAAATTTTTTATCAAAATCACATAGTAAAACGTTTGGACATTCAACTAAATCTACAACCTCATCAAATAATTTTAAATTTTCTAAAATAAATAATTTTTTTTTACTTAATATCTTTGTAAATTCCTTTTGAATAATTTGTTTTCTTTTAGTTTGATCAACAATCGTTCCATGTATTTTCAAAAATCTTTCATAAGATTTGAAATTTTTAAATACTTCTGTTTTTTCTTCATAATCCTTATCAATAAATGTCCTATTAGAAGAAGTTAGATGGTAAAATTTAAAATCTATTATTTTTTCATCAAACACTGATAAAATAGACTTTAATGGTCTCGCCCAATTAAGGTTAAATTCACCCCATTTCATTGATTTTTTCCATTGGTAGCTACCTAAAAGTTTTGGTATTAAATCTTTTAACAAATCTGAAGTGTTGAATGTTTTTGAGGGTGTTTTAAAAAAGTAGAATTCTCCTTTTTCTGTATCACGTTTAATAAGTTGTTTTCTGTCAATTTTATTTGATCTCAAAAAACCCTCAATTGCTTCTACAGGAGCACTAGTTTTGGGTCCTTTTATTTCCTCGGACCCAACTTTAATTTTTTTTTGTAAACCCTCAAATACGATAATTACTCTGTTTGGAGTTGATAATGAAAAACTTTTTTTTGATTTTATAGATTTATTGATAAAATATTCTCTAAATTCCTCTAAAAGTTTTTTACGAAAATTTTGTTGTAAATTAGCTGGAATTTCCTCACTAAATAATTCTAAAAAAAATTCTGCCATTTTATATTTGTGTATCAATCCAAATTGAAGCAACAGATTTTGTAATTTCTCTTATACGTCCAATATATTCTGCTCTCTGGGCAACACTGATAGCTCCTCTTGCATCAAGTATATTAAATACATGACTTGCTTTTAAGCATTGATCATAAGCTGGGAGCGATATTTTTTTATTTATTAGTGATTTAGCCTCACTTTCGAACATATCAAATATTTCAAACAGATTCGAGGTATTAGCGTGTTCAAAGTTATAAGCCGAAAATTCTTTCTCCGCTTGATGAAAAACTTCTCTATATTCAACATTTTCGTTATTCCAAATTAAATCATAAACATTATTTTTTTGTTGTGTGAACATACAAATTCTTTCCAAGCCATAAGTAATTTCTACCGAAACAGGTTTACATTCAAAGCCAGCCATTTGTTGAAAATATGTAAATTGAGTTATTTCCATTCCATCACACCAGACTTCCCAACCAAGACCTGCTGCGCCTAAAGTTGGACTTTCCCAATCATCCTCAACAAATCTAATATCATGATTTTTATGATCAATGCCGATTGTAGACAAACTATTTAAATAAAGTTTTTTTATATTTGATGGAGAAGGTTTAATTATAACTTGAAATTGATAATAGTGCTGAAGTCTATTAGGGTTATCTCCATATCTTCCATCAGTCGGTCTTCTAGAAGGTTGTACATAAGCTGCTTTCCATGGTTTTGGTCCAAGTGACCTCAGAGTTGTAGCTGGATGAAAAGTTCCTGCTCCAACCTCCATATCATATGGTTGTAAAATTATACAACCATGTTTACTCCAATATTTTTGGAGGTTTAAAATTGTATCCTGAAAAGTTTGAAATTTTGGTTTTTTTTTACTTTTTTTAGAGGCCATATTTTTGCCAAATAGATTTTTCTTCTAATATATTTGCGACCTGATCGACGTGATCATTAGATGATGATAATTTTTTACTTAACCAACTTTTAGATTTTTCAAATTTTTTGATTATTACATCTTCTCCAAATTTTTCTCTCAACACTTGATTGGCATCACCTATTTCGTCAATCAAACCAAGTTCTTTAGATTTAGTTCCAGACCAAAACTCTCCAGAAAATAACTCAACTTCTGATTTCTTTAGTTTTTCACCTCTACTTTTTTCAACAACATTAATGAAATCTTTATGCAGATCTAATTGTATATTTTTTAATCTCTCTATATCTTCTTTTTTTTCTTCAAGAAACGGATCGAGAGTGCTTTTATTTTTACCAGCAGTATGAACTCTTCTTTCAACTCCAATTTTTTTAATTAATTCTGTAAAACCAAATGATGAATAAATTACACCTATAGATCCAATAATTGAACTAGAGTTAGCATAAATTTCATCACCAGCACACGCAATCAAATAGCCTCCTGATGCAGCAATATCCTCTGCAAAAACTATTACCTTTTTTTTATTTTTTTTCGCTTGTTGTCTTATAAAATTAAAGATTAAGTGTGACTGAACAGGTGATCCACCAGGAGAATTAATTGTAATAGCAACGCAAGGTGCTTTTTTTACAGAAAAAGCCTTTAAAATTATCTCCTCTTGACCTGAAAAATCTAGACCTTGTTTAAATTTACCTACGTTTCCGATAACACCAGCTAATTTAATATGAGGAATAATTTTCTTCTTTTTAAAAATTGAGAGCATAACAAAACTTTATAGAATTTTTGTATTAATATAAAGACACCTTATAATTGAAGATTTAGGTGCGTCAATTGATAAGTATCAAATGAAACTTATTACACTAATTTGCTCACATTATGGGAAGCGTAATTCAACTTAAAAAACAAATTAATAACTCTTACTTTCAACTTAAAAACTCAGTTGAAAATAAGTTAATGCTTGTTGAAGAAAAAATTAAATCAAAACTAGATAGTAATGTTGAGCTAGTTAAAAAAATGACAGATTATCATTTAAATACCGGTGGCAAAAGGTTAAGAGCCTTATTAACTTTGGGATCATCAAAGTTATGTGGTTATACAAAAGGTACCAGAGATATTAATTTAGCAGCTTGTGTAGAACTAATTCATGCTGCAACTTTGATGCATGATGATGTTATAGATAATGGTTCAATTAGAAGGGGTAAAAAAACACCAAATAAAATTTGGGGTAACCACTCATCTGTTCTAGCTGGCGATTATCTTCTTAGTAGGTGTTTCGAAATGATGGTAGAAGATGGAAATATTGAAGTTTTAAAACTATTATCATCAACATCATCAATAATTGCTCAAGGTGAAATTTTGCAACTCCAGCATAAAGGTGAGGTTGATATGCTTGAAGAAACTTATTTGAAAATAATTTCTTCAAAGACGGCTGAGTTATTTGCTGCTGCTACTAAAGTAGGAGCAATTTTATCAGAAATGAAAACTAAAGAGAAAGAAGCTTTAGAGTTTTATGGTAGGAATTTAGGTTTAACTTTTCAAATTGCTGATGACACTTTAGATTATAATTCAGAATTAAAACTATTTGGAAAAAATATCGGTCAAGACTTCTATGAGGGAAAAATTACACTACCAATAATTCTTCTATTTCAAAAAGCTAATAAAGATGAAAAAGAAACTCTTAAGAAAACTTTTTCAAAAGAAGAGAGAAATCAAAATGATTTAAATTATACCTTATCTTTAATTAAGAAATACGATATTATAAATAGTTGTTATCAAAAGGCCAAGCACTATATTAATTTGTCATCAAATTCATTGTCGGTATTTAAAGACTCTGAAGAAAAAAATATCCTCGAAAATTTAACGTCTTTTAGTTTATCAAGAAATTTTTAGGGGCTTAAAAGACTTTTTGTCCAACCATTATTTGCTATCAATTTATACTTTAGTCTTTCGTGTATTCTATTATCTCCATCTAACCAAAATTCTATGCTCGTAGGTTTTAAATTCCAGCCTGACCAATGATTTGGTCTTGGAACATTATTTTGATCTTGGTATTTATTTTTAAATTTTTCTAGTGATTTTATCAATTCTTCCCTATTGACTAATTCACTACTTTGTTTTGATGCCCAAGCCCCAATTCTACTTTCGTAAGCTCTAGAATTAAAATAATTATCAGCTACCTCATCTTCTACTTGGCTCAAAGTACCTACAATTCTAATTTGCCTAAGCAAACTTTTCCAATGAAAACACATTGTTGCATTGGGGTTTTCTTTTATTTCGTTTCCTTTCTGACTATTAAGATTAGTATAAAAAACAAATCCATTTTTATCATAACCTTTAAGAAGCACCATCCTTACTGATGGAACGCCTTGTTTTGTTGCAGTTCCAAGGGCTAAAGCATTTGGATCATTAATTTCATTCTTTTTTGCCTCTTCGTACCAACTTTCAAATAATTTAAAAGGATCATCTAAATCTAGAAAGCATTTATTTAGCCCTAGTGAGTTTTTTTCATTCATAATTTTAACAAAATAATCTATACAATATAAATAATGTCATTTAATACTTTTGGAAAGGTTTTTCGTTTCACTACATGGGGAGAATCTCATGGTCCTGCAATTGGTTGTATAATAGATGGTTGTCCACCACTAATAAACCTCAATAAACGAGATATTCAGATAGAACTCAACAAAAGAAAACCTGGTCAATCTAAATTTACTACTCAAAGAAAAGAGAGTGATAAAGTAGAGATTCTTTCAGGAGTCTTTGAAGGTAAAACAACTGGAACTCCAATCTCTTTAATAATTTATAACGAGGATATGCGCTCAAAAGATTATAATGATATAAAGGATAAATTCAGACCAGGTCATGCTGATTTTACTTACTTTAAAAAGTATGGAATTAGAGATTATAGAGGTGGTGGAAGGTCTTCAGCTAGAGAGACTGCTTCTAGAGTTGCAGCAGGAGCGGTAGCAAAAAAAGTTTTGGAAAAAAAATTAGGTAAAAAATTTAAAATTTCTGGTGCAGTTACACAACTTGGAATTCTTGGATGCGATACAAAGAAGTGGGATGATAAGATAATTTATAAAAATCCGTTTTTTTGTCCTGATAAATCAATGCTTAAAATATGGGAAAAATATCTTTTGAGTATTAGAAAGGCAGGTTCATCCTGTGGTGCTATAATTGAAATTAGAGCTAATGGTATTCCTGCAGGATTGGGGGCACCAATTTACTCAAAACTAGACTCTGATATTGCATCTGCAATGATGAGTATTAATGCTGTAAAAGGAGTTAATATTGGCTCTGGAATGAATTCCGCTCAATTGTCTGGAGAAGAAAATTCAGATGAAATTTCAAAATCAAAAAATAAATTAAAGTTTAACTCAAATAATGCAGGTGGAATTCTTGGTGGTATCTCTTCTGGTCAACAAATAATTGTTTCATTTGCTGTAAAACCTACATCATCAATTTTAAAGAGCAGAAAGACAATTAATAAATTTGGAAAAAATACTAGCATATCTGTTAAGGGACGACATGATCCGTGTGTTGGAATTAGAGCAGTTCCAGTGGGTGAGGCTATGCTATCATGCGTTTTACTTGATCATTATTTATTGAATCAAGCTCAATGTGGATAATTACTTTATTTTTGTTTTTGTAAGATAATATTTGAATTTAATACATCTAAAATTTGTTCTTCAATAGAAATGCTATCTAAATTTGCGAGTTTATACATGTTTTCAGGTTTGTCTTGATCAATAAAAATATCTGGAAGTTTCATTGATCTAAATTTTAAATTTGAGTCCATTAGTCCCTTTTTTGTTAAAAAATCAATCACATGAGAACCGAATCCACCAATTGACCCCTCCTCAATAGTTACAATTGCCTCGTGTGTTGTTGCTAATTGCCATATCAAATTTTCATCCAAGGGCTTGGCAAATCTTGCATCCACTATTGTAATATTAACACCTTTTTTTTTTAAATTTTCTGATGCCTTTAAACTTTCACTTAATCTTGCACCAAAGTTTATTAAAGCTAACTTTTTTCCATCTTGAATAATTCTTGATTTACCAATCTCTATCTTTTCATTAATTGATGGCAATATTGATCCAATACCACTCCCTCTTGGATATCTGAATGCACAGGGTCTATCATTAATTTCTGTAGAAGTATTAATCATTCTTACCAACTCGGCCTCATCACTTGCAGCCATTACGATAAAATTTGGTAGTGTTGCTAAATAAGTCGTATCAAAACTACCTGCATGTGTAGGTCCATCAGCTCCAACTAATCCTGCTCTATCTATTGCAAATCTTACAGGTAAACTCTGTATTGCAACATCATGAACGACTTGATCATATGCTCTTTGAAGAAATGTTGAATAAATTGCTGCATAAGGTTTATAATTCTCAGTCGCTAAGCCAGCTGCAAACGTAACAGCGTGTTGTTCAGCAATACCAACATCATAAGTTCTATCTGGAAATTCTTTTCTAAAATTGTTTAACCCAGTTCCATCTGGCATTGCTGCTGTTATTGCAACAATTTTACTATCTTTTTTTGCGTGTTGTATCAGAGTATCAGCAAAAACTTTGGTGTATGACGGTATTTTACTAGAACTTTTTTCCTGTTCCCCAGTCTTTACATTAAATTTGGATACACCATGATAATGATCTTTTGCTTCTTCAGCAAAAGAATAGCCTTTTCCTTTTTTTGTTTTTATATGAATTAATATTGGACCTTGGTGTTTTGAATCCCTTGCATTTCTTAAAATTGGAATCAATGAAGAAAGATCATGGCCATCAATAGGACCAATATAATAGAAACCTAATGAGCTAAATAAAGTTCCACCAGTTACAGCTGATCTTAATAAATCTTCAGCTTTGCCGGCTTTTGCACTAAATCTTTTTGAAAATGCTGATGTAATCAATTTTATAGTTTCTCTTAAACTAAAATATATTTTACCAGAAAAAATTTTAGCTAAATATGTTCCCATTGCTCCAACAGGCCTTGCAATTGACATGTCGTTATCATTTAATATCACAATCATTTTGGTCTTTGAGGCACCCGCATTATTCATGGCTTCATAAGCCATACCTGCACTTATTGCACCATCACCAATCACTGCTATAACATTCTCTGATTTTTTTGATAATTTATTTGCTTCTGCAATTCCCAAAGCTGATGAAATTGAGGTAGAACTATGCGCAGCTCCGAAAGGATCATATTCACTTTCTAAACGCTTAGTAAATCCTGAGAGACCCCCTCCTTGCCGAAGTGTTCTTATTTTATCTTTTCTTCCTGTTAAAATTTTATGTGGATAACATTGGTGTCCTACATCCCAAATTAATTTATCACTTGGTGTGTTAAAAATATAATGTAACGCTACGCTTAATTCTACTACACCTAAACTAGCACCCAAATGTCCTCCAGTTACTGATACCGCATCGATCATTTCCTCTCTTAATTCATCAGCAACCTTTTGCAGTTTTGTTTCAGGAACTTTTTTTAAGTCTGATGGAAAATTAATCTGATCTAAAAATTCGTAATTTTTTTTCATTTATTTCTATTTAAAATATAATTTAGAGTTTCGGTTAAATTCTTAGATTTTGGTCCATACTTTTTTAACTTAGTATTTATTTTTAAAATTAGTTTATTCGCATATTTAATAGTATTTTTATCTCCCAGTAAACTAATAAGAGTTGCTTTACCTTTTTTCTTATCTTTTCCAGTTTTTTTTCCTGCAACAGAAAGACTTCCATTATAATCAATTAAATCGTCAGCAACTTGAAATAGTAATCCTATATCAGCTCCAATATTTTCAAAATTTTGAATATCTTTTTTACTTTTTTTCTTTAAAATTAATGGAGCTACACAACAAAAACTAAACAGTTTTCCAGTTTTTTTTATTTCCATTTCAATTATTTTTTTTTCTGAAATTTGCTTATGTTCATAACTAAGATCTAAATATTGACCACCAGCAATCCCGAGATGTCCAGAACTCTCAGAAATTTTATTAATTAATCTAATTTTTGTTTTTTCATTGACATTCAAGTCTTTGTGACTCAAAATTTCGAATGCCATAGTTAAGAGTGAGTTTCCAGCAAGAACAGCTGTAGATTCTCCAAATTTGATATGCGTAGAAGGCTTACCTCGTCTTATTAAATCATTATCCATACATGGTAAATCGTCATGAATAAGTGAATAAGCATGAATACATTCAACAGCAGCACCAATAATTAGTAAGGTTTTATAATTTAAGTTAAATATTGAACCAACATCAACTAGTATTTTTGATCTTATTTTTTTACCACCTGAAAATAATCCATATTGCATTGGGATAATCAGTTCTGATTTTTTTTGCTTTTTAATAAATCTTTTTAAAAAAATATTTGTGTCTTTAGCAATTTTATTTAGTTTTTTTTGCATCATTTTTTGAGGTTATCTTAGATATATTATCTTTAGTTGATGTATTAATATCAGTAACTTTTTTTTTAAATTTTTTCTCGATGATATTGTTAAGTTTTATCAAATTTTGATATTTTTCAATTGAATTTTGTAAATCTTTTTGACTTTCTAAATCCTCAATTATCTTATTAGCTTCGAGAGTTAATTCCTCCAGAGACGAAGATTCATAATTATTTGGTAAATCTTTATCTTTCATATAATACTCTCAGATAATACATGAAAATTAATCTTGCAAATATTAAAAAAGCAAAAAAACTTCTACATAAAAGGGAGTGTATTGCTATACCTACAGAAACAGTTTATGGTTTGGCGGGTAATGCCTACTCAGACCAAGCCTGTCAAAAAATATATAAACTTAAAAAAAGACCAAAAAATAACCCTCTAATAGTTCATTATCTTAATATTCAAAGGTTGAAAAAAGATTGTCATTTAAACAATGACTTTATTAAACTATATAAAAAATTTTGTCCTGGTCCTTTGACTTTTATACTTAATCTTAAAAAATCATCAAAAATTTCAAAAATAATTACTAATAAAAAAAATACATTGGCAGTAAGATTTCCACGACACTCTGTCACAAGAAGATTACTAAAAATTTTAGAATTTCCTTTAGCGGCTCCAAGTGCTAATCCCTCATCTAGGGTTAGTGCTGTTACATCTAATCATGTAAAAGAAGATTTTGGAAAAAAAATTAAATACATACTTGAGGGTGGAAAATCATCTATTGGAGTAGAATCAACAATTATTGATCTCAGAAAAAATCCTCGAATCTTGCGATTAGGAGGTTTAAATGTTTCAACTATTCAAAAAATACTAAGAAAAAAAATATCAATAAATAACAAGTCCTCAAAAATTGTTTCACCAGGTCAATTTAAGGTTCATTATTCACCAGGTTTACCCATCAGACTTAATGCAAAAAATATTCGTAAAGATGAAGCATACTTGTTGATTAGAAAAAAAAAAGTGAGTCAATCAAATTATTATTTTTTGTCACAAAAAGGAAATCTAAAAGAAGCTGCAAAAAATTT
>CACIUF010000013.1 GCA_902589765.1 uncultured Pelagibacteraceae bacterium | reverse complement strand
TAAAATTTATTGTTTTCCTGGAAACGCTGGCACTGATGTAATAGCTGAGAATATTAACTTAGATATAAATAACTTTGAGGAAATTAAAAATTTCATCGTTTCAAAGAAAATAGAATTAGTAGTAATTGGTCCAGAAAAACCTTTGGTTGATGGTTTGACAGATTACTTAGAAAGTTTCGATATTAAGGTCTTTGGACCTAGTAAAGTTGCTTCACAATTAGAAGGGTCTAAAATATTTACAAAAAACATCTGTGAAAAATATGACATTCCAACTGCGAATTTCGGTGTATTTAATAATATTAATCAAGCTAAAAATTTTTTAGATAAATCAAATTTTCCAATAGTCATTAAAGCAGATAATTTAGCTGCAGGGAAAGGTGTTTATATTTGTGAAAATGAACAAGAGTCATACAAAGCTGTTACAGAAATATTTAATGGAAAGTTTGGTGCTGCTAAAAATGTTCTCATTGAAGAATTTTTAGAAGGTGAAGAAATGAGTTTTTTCATTTTAAGTGATGGTAGTACTTATAAAAATTTTGGTACAGCTCAAGATCATAAAAGAGTTGAGGAAGGTGATAAAGGAAAAAATACTGGTGGCATGGGTGCTTATTCGCCATCACGATTAATAAATGAAGAGCTCGAAAAAAAGATTTTGAATAATATAATCGATCCAACCTTAAGGGCGCTTAAAGATTTAAAATCGTCATATAAAGGCTTTTTATATGCAGGGCTCATGATAAAAAATAATGAACCTTATTTAATTGAGTATAATGTTAGAATGGGTGATCCAGAGTGTCAAACTATTCTTCCTACGCTAAATACAGACTTTGGTGAAATTATTGACTCATGCTGCAATGGAAGATTGAATGAAAGCAAAATTAACTGGAATGATAAAAAAAGTATATGTGTTGTCTTGTGCTCTAAAGGTTACCCTGAAACCTACCAAAAAAACGTTGAAATCAAAAATATCGATAAAATTGAATTAAACACTAATGATCACTTATTTCATGCTGGCACCATTAAAAGAGGTGATGTAACTTTAGCGGTGGGTGGACGGGTTTTAAATTTTGTTTCTTTATCAGATAGTTTTGAAGAATCAAGAAGTAGGATTTATCAACTTCTCAACAATCTAAATTGGTCAGATGGTTTTTTTAGAAAAGATATTGGTTATAAAGTAATAAAAAAATGAGAATCATTGGTGGAAAATTTAAAGGAAAAAAAATTTTACAACCAAAAGACAAAGAAACAAGGCCCTTAAAGGACTTAGCTAAAGAATCTATTTTTAATATAATTAATCACTCAAATAAATTTAAGATCAATATTGAAAATTCAATAATTTTAGATCTATTTGCAGGTGTTGGCTCATTTGGTTTAGAGTGTCTCTCAAGAGGAGCTAAACATGTTACTTTTGTAGAAAAGTATAGTGGTGTTTTACCAATTTTAAAAAGTAATCTTAATAATTTAAATATGAGAGAAAAATATGAAATTATAGAGGAAGACTTAATATCTAATTACTTTTTGAAAAAAATTCAGCTTAAATTCAATATCATATTTTTAGATCCTCCTTATAAAGAAAAAAGATTATCAAATATTATTGATAATATTTTTCAAGAAAATATTCTCAATAAAGATGGGGTGATTATTGTGCATAGGCATAAAAGAGACAATGATGAGTTTTCAAAAAATTTTAGAATTCTAGATGAAAAGAAATATGGAATATCGAAAATTATATTTGGAAATTTAAACTAAAATTTTCTTAGTCTCCTCTTTAATTAACTCAACAGCAGGTTGATTGTAGGGGTTTATTTTCAAAGCTCTTCCAATTAAAATAGTCTCCAATATAAAAAAACAAAATAATTCACCTAAAGCTTTTTCATCCCTTTTTTTAATTTCAAAGCTTCTAAAAGGTATATTTTTTTTTGTAAAAACATTTTCTGTAGCTTTTTTTTGAGCGTAAGTAATATTTTGCATATTTTTGTTTTTAAGAAAATTTTGTGAGGATAAAATAAATTTATTATCTATTTTGGGAGTATTATTTTCATGGACATAAAAAAACGTATAAAAATTATTTTTGAAACCATCCAGATAAAGCTGCATAACACTATGGTTATCTCTGGGCATGTTAGATACGACTGGCAATATTCCTTTTCCCTTTTTACCTAAACTTTCAGCTACCAATTGTTGATACCAAGAAAAAAAGTTTTGAGATTTTTCATCATAATTTATGATAATTGAATTAAATTTTTTTTTTTTGATCAAGTGCAGTGTAGAACCCACATTGGATACGAGTGCATTTAAATATTTTTGATTTTTGATTAAGTCATTAAATTGTCTAAAACTTTTAGAATTAAGACCCATTAATTCTGCAGGCAACATTCCAACTTCTGATAAAACTGAATATCGACCACCTATAAAATTATTATGATAAACAACCTCCGATTTTAATTTTTGAGCTAATAAATTTAGATAATTTTTTTTATTTTCCGTGATAAAAATATTTTTATCACTTTTTTTAATAAAAAAATTAGAATTAACTATTGTCTCTAAAGTATTGCCTGATTTAGAAATGATTAAATTTAAATGTTTTTTATCTTTAGATTTTTTATTAAGGACTGATAAATTGTCATAAAACAATACGTTCTTTTTAATTTTGTCTTTAAGAAAACTATAAATAGTTTTTGTACCCAATGACGAACCGCCAATTCCAATTATACGAATATCGTTAAATCTTTTGAAAATTCTTAAATTTTTTATCTTAAATTGGTCTTTATAATTTTTACTAAAGGATTGAAGAATTTGATTATTTTCATTAATTAATTTTTTAAGATTTTTTTTTATTTTATAATTTTGTTTACTAACTTTAAAATTTTTAAAAAAAATTCTCGAAGTTATCATTAATTATTTTTAATTTTTTCTATAATAGAATTTTCAAAATTTATGTTTTGATTAGTGTTCTGATTATCTAAATCTGAATCCTTATTTTCAGTAAGTAATGATTTTATATCTGTTTTCTCAACATTAGAAGAAATTTGATTGGGATCTTCTGGAAAAGGTAATTCATTGAAATCTGGGGGCATCACTAAAGGTGATTTCTTTTCAACCAAGAATTCATCTATACTATCCTTTTTTTGTGAACTGAAACCCTCTTTTAAAGTACCACACGAATTTAAAACTAAAATTAAAACTACAATAGCTGGGAATTTATAAATTTTTTTCATTAATTTTGTTTTTTTGATTATCCATTATTTCAAAAATAATCAAAAATAATACTCCTAATGAAATGAATATATCCGATACATTAAAAATAAACCAATGAAAATTTCCGATATGAAAATCAATAAAGTCTGGCACAGCCTTAAAAAAAATTCGATCATATAAATTACCTAGAGCTCCACCAAATATCATTAAAAGTGAATATTTTTTAACACCATCACTTTTTAAAGTCATAAAAAAAATAATTAAAATTACAGCTGCAATTAAAATTGTCAAAATATTGTACATATGACTTTGATCAAATGATAATAAACCGAATGCTATTCCCTCATTATAAATCAAATTGATATTCAAAAATTTTGATACAAATAATTCAGATGACAAATTTTTTTCATTTTCAGAAATCACATAAACTTTGGTAAATCTATCGAGACCAAAGATGCTCAGAATAATAAAAAAATTTATTACAAAATTTTTATTTAAGAAATTTGACATTTAGGGTGTCTTTCACATGGGTCTTCTCTAATCTTCCAACAAACTGAGCATTTATTTCCAGAAGCTTTTTTTGTCTCAACTAAAATATCTGACTGATTATCAAAATTAATAACCGTTTTCGACACAATACATAATTCAGATAAATCCATATCTGCAACTATTTCCTTATATTTTTCATTAAGTTGAATATTAAGATCTGCCTCTAAACTTGAACCTATTTCTTTACTAGCTCTTTTTTCCTCAATACTTATGTTACATACATCTCTAATTCTTATTAATTGAGACCATCTCTCAGTAAGCTGTTCATTTTTAAATTTATCTGGAAAAGTAAGAAATTTTTCTAAATGGATGCTTTTACTATTCTTTGATATTAGTTGATGTATTTCCTCAGTTGTAAAAGACAATATTGGAGCGAACCATCTGAGTAAAGATTTTAATAAAACATTCAAAATTGTAACACAAGATTTTCTTTTCTCAGAATTAATTGGATCACAATATAAAGCGTCCTTTCTTATATCAAAATAGAATGCCGACAAATCTGTCGTACAAAAATTTAACAATTCTTTATAAAGATTGTGAAAATCATATTTTTTAAAATAATTTTCAAATTTATTGTTAAGAGAATGAATCTTACTTAACATAAATTTCTCTAGCTCAGGTAAGTTTTCAATGTCAATTTTATCAAAATCAATATCCTCATATTTGTCATTTATATTTCCTAATAAATATCTAAATGTATTTCTAATTTTACGATATGACTCAGAATGCTGATCCAAAATAGAATAATCTATTCTTAAATCTTCAGCATAATTTGATGCAGCAACCCAAATTCTTAAAATATCGGCACCATATTTTTTCAAAATATCCTCAGGTGCAATTACATTTCCAAGTGATTTTGACATTTTAAGACCTTTTCCATCCACAACAAACCCATGAGATAATATAGACTCGAAAGGTGCCTTACCTCGTGTTCCACATGACTCTAATAAAGAGGAATGAAACCAACCTCTATGTTGATCAGAACCCTCTAAATACATTGATGCAGGCCATTTAAGGTCTTTTCTCTTCTCCAATACAAAAGAATGGGTTGATCCACTATCAAACCAAACTTCAACAATATCGCTAAGCTTTTCAAAATCTTCAGCTTTATATTTATCACCTAAAAATTTTTGAGGGTCATCTGAAAACCAACAATCAGAACCTTCTTTCTCATAAATATTAGCAATATTTTCAAATACTTTATCGTCTATTAAAATTTCATTAGACTTTTTATTTACAAAAATAGGAAGTGGTACACCCCAAACTCTTTGTCTTGATACACACCAATCTGGCCTTGTCTCGATCATTGATTTTAATCTTTCTTTACCTTTACTTGGATAAAAAGTCGTATCATCTATTGCTTTTAAGGCCTTGCTTCTCAGTTTATGACTTTCCATAGAAATAAACCATTGTGGTGTCGCTCTATGAACTAAGGGTGCTTTTGATCTCCACGAATGAGGATACGAATGAACCAATACACCATTTGCAAGAAGTTTATCTTGATCTTTCAATTTTTCGATCACAATGGGGTTAGCCTTAAAAATATGTAAACCTTCAAATAGAGAAACATTATTTGTATATTTTCCATCATCATCCACTGTCTCAATTGCCTTTATTCCGTTATTTAAACAAAGATTAAAATCGTCAGGTCCATGACTTGGTGCACAATGAACAATTCCTGTTCCTTGTTCAGTGGTTACAAAACGTGCTTCTAACATTGGAATGTCGTAATCATACCCTAAATCAAAAAATGGATGCTTACAGATAGTATCTTTTAAATCTTTACCTTTAAATTTCTTAAGGTTTTCAAATTTTTTAATCACACAATCTTTTAAAACTGATTCCAATAATGCTTCTGCAATAACAATTTTTTGGTTTTTAAAATTTCCGTCATCATTAATTTGAATTATTAAGTAATCTAAGCTTTCATTGTATGCTAAAGCTTTGTTCGCTGGTATCGTCCAAGGAGTGGTTGTCCATATAACAATATTACAATCATTAAGTTCTTTAATTTTTGATGATTTAACTGGAAAACAAGCATAGATCGTATCAGATTTATGGTCTTGATATTCAACCTCGGCATCAGCTAAGGCAGTTTTTTCTACAGTTGACCATAAAACTGGTTTAAATCCTCTGTAAAGACTCCCTTCTTTTAAAAATTTTCCAAGTTCTCTTACAATTTGTGCCTCTGCATCATAGCTCATTGTTGAATAATAATTTTCCCAATCACCAACAACACCTAATCTTTTAAACTGGTCTTTGTGAACCTCTATCCATTTTTCAGCAAACGTTCGGCATTCTTTTCTAAATTCTACTATTGGAACATCATTCTTATTTTTTTTATTTTTTTTGTATTGTTCTTCAATTTTCCATTCGATTGGTAAACCGTGACAATCCCAACCTGGAACATAAACAGAGTCTTTGCCATCCATTTGGTGGAATTTTACGATAATATCTTTTAGTATTTTATTTAATGCTGTACCCATATGTATATTTCCATTTGCATATGGCGGACCATCGTGGAGGACAAATTTTTCTTCTCCTTTTCTTGAATTCCTCAACTCTTTGTAAAGATCAATTTTTTTCCAAAGTTTTAAAATTTCTGGCTCTTTAATTGGTAAATTAGCTTTCATTGAAAAAGCTGTTTTAGGTAAATTAATATGGCTTTTACTCATTTCATTTTTTTTGCGGTTAATAAATCAATTTTAATTTGTTTTTTTAATTGATCTACATTTTTGAATTTTTTTTCAGCTCTTATAAATTTTAAAAATTCTACTCTTAAATACTTATTATATAAATTTCCAGAAAAATTAAATAAATGAACTTCTAATAATATTTTTTTTCCATTAAATGTAGGTCGATATCCTAAATTAGCAATTCCTTTAATATATTTTGAACTTTTTATTTTCTTAGCTTTAACAGCATAAACGCCTGGTTTTGCCAGCACATAATCTTTGATATCTATGTTGGCTGTTGGAAAACCAATCTTTTTTCCTAGTTGTCTACCTTTTATAACTTTTCCATCAATAGACCATTTTCTGTCTAAAAGTTTATTAACTTTATTAAGTTTACCGCTCTGCAAATATTTTCTTAATAATGTGGATGAAATAATTTTCTTCTTGAGTAATAAAGGTTGTGGTTTAACAATTTTATAATCACATAATTTCTCGTGATTAATTAATTGTTTTACATTTCCTTCTCTTTTGTTTCCAAATTTAAAATTATTACTTACAAAAATAAATTTAGGGCTAAGTTTTCTACCTAAAGTTTCTTTAATAAATGTAATTGATTTTGTTTTTGAAAATTTACGATTAAATTTCTTTATAATAACAAAATTAACGTTTAGTTTACTTAAATTTTCAATTTTTTGATATAAATTAGATAATCTAAAATTTTTTAAATCGGAATTAAAAAACATTTTTGGCATTGGCTCAAAAGTCAAAACACCAATTTTTGAAGAATATTTTTTTTTATATTTTTTTGCTAATCTAAATAATTTTTGATGTCCAAGATGAAGTCCATCAAAATTACCAATTAAAATAATTGAATTTTTATGATTTTTTTTAATATTAAAACTATTATATAATTTCATTTTTACCATTTCAGCTCTGATTGTATATAGTTACAGATTGTTTCATAAGATTTCGCAGTTGCTTCAATTCCTTTTTCTTTGATTTCATTTTTATGAATACCATTAGAAATAATTAACGAATCATAGTTTAAAAGATTTGCACCTTTAATATCAGTATTTAAATTATCACCAACAGAAAGAATTTTTTTACCTTTGTTATTAATGGATAAATTATAAACCTCAGGATATGGTTTCCCAAAATATACTACCTTGCCACCCATTTTCTCAAAAACCATGGCGACAGATCCTGCACAAAGTTCTCTTTTGTCGCCTCTATCCACAATTAAGTCGGGATTAGTGCAAACCATCTCTTTATCTAAATTTTTTTCAAATAAATCTTTATAATAATTCAAATCTTTTTCAAATTTTTCAAATAACCCAGTACACAATATGTACTCTCCATCATCAATATTGTCTGACCTCATTTTTGCAAAGTCATTAAACAAATCAAAATCACGTGGTGGTCCAACATGAAAAAATTTTTGGGTGGATAAATTTTTTTTTAGATAATTTATTGATGCTTGACCAGATGTAAAAACATGGTCTCTAATTTCTTTTTCCATGCCCATTTTTTGTAAAAAGGACTTAACAACATCATTGGGTCTTGGAGCATTTGTGAGTAGAATATATTCTTTGCCTTTTTTTGTGATTTCTTTTAAAACGTTGATTGCTTCTTTGTGAAGGTTTATTCCATTATGAATAACACCCCATAAATCGATATAAAAAAGCTGATAATTATCAACGATGGAGCAGAAACCATCTTTGTCTAAATTTTTAGTCATCAAAATAATCTATAACCCAAAAAATCCTCAATTTCCTACCTTTTTTAATAAACTAAATATCAAGTATATCTTGAAATAGTATTACCAATCTCTATATGAACCCCATATTTATATAGGAGAATATATGAAATTTAGACCGTTACATGACAGAGTTTTAATAGAAGTTTTAGATAGCAGTGAAAAAACTGCTGGAGGAATAATCATACCAGATACTGCACAAGAGAAGCCTCAAGAAGGAAAAGTTGTTGCTGTTGGTGGTGGTGCGAAAACTGAAGATGGAAAAAAAATTCCAATGGATGTTAAAGTTGGAGACAAAGTTTTATTCGGCAAATGGTCAGGAACTGAAGTCAAAATTGATGGTAAAGAATACAGCATAATGAAAGAGTCAGACATTATGGGTATTTCAAGTAAATAATATAAGTTAAAGGAGAAAGTATAATGGCAAAAGTTGTTAAATTTGACGCTGAAGCAAGATCAGCAATGATAAGAGGGGTAAATATTTTAGCTGATACTGTTAAGGTAACGTTAGGTCCTAAGGGCAGAAACGTTGTAATGGACAAATCTTATGGTGCTCCAAGAATTACCAAAGATGGTGTTTCAGTTGCAAAAGAAATTGACCTTGAAGATAAGTTCGAAAATATGGGTGCTCAAATGGTTAAGGAAGTTGCTAGCAAGACAAATGATGAAGCTGGCGACGGAACAACAACTGCAACTATTTTAGCTCAAGCGATCGTTAAAGAAGGTGTAAAATATGTTACAGCTGGAATGAACCCAATGGATGTAAAAAGAGGTATTGATGCAGCAGTAGATGTTGTAAAACAAAACTTAGTTTCTTCAGCCAAAAAAGTAAAAGATAGTGATGAAATTGCTCAAGTAGGAACTATTTCTGCAAATGGTGATAAAGAAATCGGAAGTATGATTTCAAAAGCAATGCAAAAAGTTGGTAATGAAGGAGTAATTACAGTTGAAGAGAATAAAGGAATTGAAACGGAACTTGATGTCGTTGAAGGTATGCAGTTTGATAGAGGATATTTATCACCATATTTTATTACAAATAGTGATAAAATGACGACAGAGTTAGACAATCCTTTTATTCTTTTACATGAAAAAAAATTAACAAATCTACAACCAATGGTTCCACTTTTAGAAGCAGTGGTGCAAGCTGGTAGACCATTAATGATTATATCTGAAGATGTTGAAGGTGAAGCTTTGGCAACTTTAGTTGTAAACAAATTAAGAGGTGGTTTAAAAGTAGTAGCTGTAAAAGCCCCAGGTTTTGGTGACAGAAGAAAAGCTATGCTTGAAGATATTGCAATTTTAACTGGTGGAAGTGTAATTTCTGAAGATTTAGGAATTAAACTTGAAAACGTTAAATTAGATGATCTTGGATCATGTAAAAAAGTTAAAGTGGATAAAGATAATAGTACTATCGTAAATGGTAGTGGTAAAAAATCTGATATTGAAGCTAGATGTTCTTCAATCAAACAACAAATTGATGAAACGACATCTGATTACGATAAAGAAAAACTTCAAGAAAGATTAGCTAAACTAGCTGGTGGTGTTGCAGTAATTAAAGTTGGTGGCGCTACAGAAGTTGAAGTTAAAGAAAGAAAAGACAGAGTTGAAGATGCACTTAATGCAACAAGAGCTGCAGTTGAAGAAGGTATTGTAACAGGTGGCGGATGTGCTTTGTTATATGCTGCTCAAGAGCTTGAAAAAGTAAAAGCCAAAGGTGAGGATCAAAAAGCTGGTGTTGATTTAGTTAGAAGAGCATTAGAAGCTCCTATTAGACAAATTACTAAAAATGCTGGAGTAGATGGTTCAGTTGTTGTTGGTAAGTTGTTAGAGCAAAATAAAAAAACTCACGGCTATGATGCACAAAATGAAGAATATTGTGACATGTTTGCTAAAGGTATTATTGATCCAGTTAAAGTAGTTAGAACTGCACTTCAAGACGCAGCTTCAATTTCTGGCTTATTAGTAACAACAGAAGCAATGATAGCTGATAAACCTGAAGAAAAAGATGCGGCTCCTGCTGGAATGCCTGGTGGAATGGGTGGCATGGGTGGTATGGGAGGAATGGGCGGCATGGGTATGTAACCCAATAACTCCTAATCAAAATTTTAAAAGGGCAGTTTTTACTGCCCTTTTTTTTTCTTAAAAAAATTTGTAATATTGAACTGTTATTATGTCGAAAAGGTATAGTGGAAAATCATTTAAAGACTCAAGTATTAAGAAAAAACCCAAATTAAGTTTTAAAGAAAAAAGAAAACTAAAACGCGAAAAGCGAAAAAACGCAAATTAAAAAAAGAGTACTTAATTTTTTCAAGCCTAGTGTAGTTTTTTTTAAGTTTTCAAAAGTGTTTAAATATGTATAAGAACCCAGGTTTATGAATAATACTATAAGAAACATCACCATAATTGCCCATGTTGATCATGGCAAAACAACCCTAATTGACAATCTAATGAAGCAAAGTGGTTCATTTAGAGAAAATGAGGTTGTTGATGAAAGGCTGATGGACTCTGGAGAATTAGAAAAAGAAAGAGGAATTACAATATTAGCTAAACCTGCCTCAATTAGTTGGAAGGATTCTAGAATAAATATAATTGATACCCCCGGCCACAGAGATTTTGCTGCTGAAGTTGAAAGAGTACTTAGTATGGCTGATGGTGCATTATTACTAATAGACTCTGCTGAAGGTGTGATGCCTCAAACAAAATTCGTTTTAGCAAAAGCATTAAAACAAGGTTTAAAGCCAATTGTGGTTATAAATAAATTAGATAAATCAGATCAAAGAGCAAATGAAGTTCTAGATGAGACATTCGACTTATTTGTAAGTTTAGATGCTAATGAAGAACAACTAGATTTCCCAGTTTTATATGCTAGTGGAAGATCTGGATGGGCTGATCATGAAGTTGATGGTCCAAGAGAGAGTCTTAACCCACTTTTAGATAAAATTATAGACCATGTTAAACCAGCTGAATTAGATAAATCAAAACCTTTTGCTATGCTTTCTACACTTCTTTATGCTGACAGTTTCTTAGGAAGAAGTTTAGTAGGTCGAATTTCACAAGGAACAGCAAAAGCTAATCAATCAATAAAAGCTATTAATTTAAAAGGAGAAAAAGTTGATGAAGGAAGATTAACTAAAATTTTTAGATACGAAGGGACTAAAAAAGTTCCTATTGATGTTGGTGAAGCTGGAGATATTGTAGTTGTTGCGGGTTTAGAAAAAGCTAATGTTGCAGATACTATTTGTGATCTTGAAGTTAACGAACCGATAGAAGCTACTCCTATCGATCCGCCAACTATGTCAATTACCATCACTGTAAATACGTCACCTTTGGCTGGTACAGAAGGTAAAAAACTTACAAGCACACAAATTAGAGATCGATTAGTTCAGGAGGCACAAAATAATGTTGGAATTACATTTACTGAAAATGAGGGAAATGATTCTTTTGTGGTTAGTGGACGTGGTGAATTAATGTTGGAAATTTTACTTACTCAAATGAGAAGAGAAGGTTTTGAAATGACGGTAAGCCCTCCAAAAGTCCTCTATAAAAAAGATGAAAATGGAAACAAACTTGAGCCAATAGAAGAAATTACCATGGATCTTGATGAAGAGCATTCATCAAAAATAATTGATTCAATGAATAGAAGAAAAGGTAAATTAATAGAATTAAAAGACACTGGTAAAAATAAAAAGAGACTTATATTTCACGCACCAACAAGAGGTTTAATGGGATATACAAGTAGATTTTTAACACTGACAAAAGGAAATGGTGTCATCAATAGAATTTTTCATGAATATGGCCCATTTGAAGGTGAAATGGAAGGCAGAAGAAATGGTGCTCTAATTTCTATGGAACAAGGAAAAGCAGTTGCTTTTGCGATCTTTAATTTACAGGCAAGAGGGGAAATGTTTGTAACTCATAACGATCCTGTTTATCCAGGGATGATTGTGGGGCTATCACCTAAGCCAGGAGATATGATTATTAATGTTATGAAGGGTAAAAAATTAACAAATATGAGAACGCAAGGCACTGATGAAAATGTTGTCTTAACTCCAGTTAGAAAAATGTCAATTGCTGAACAACTAAGTATGTTAAATACTGATGAGGCTTTAGAAATTACTCCTGAGTCTTGTAGATTAAGAAAAGCTATTCTTGATCCTCATGAGAGAAAAAGAAGTGAAAAATCAGGCGCTGCTGCCTAATCAAAAATTTTATCAACTAAAAATAAACCTAGAGCAACGCACGGACCAATACCAAAAGCGAATAAAAGAGTTCCAACCCCTACTGTTCCACCTAAATACCAACCAATACTTACAACAGAAATTTCTAAAAAAGCTCTAACGGCTGCCACTGGTAAGTTAGTTACTTTTTGTAAACCAATCATTAATCCATCTCTTGGTCCTGCACCAAGATTAGAAACTAAATAAATGCCCCCACCTATTCCAACCATCATTACAGAAATTATTGCTAGGGTTAATTGATTAAAATAATTTGATGGGGTTGGTACAAACTTGATACAAAGATCAATCATAAAGGCTATAATTAAGGCATTAAATATTGTGCCCATTCCTGGTTTTTGACCCAAAGGAATCCATAAAATTAAGACAGCAATACTTATTAAAAGAGTAATTGTTCCAATACTTAAATTAACATTTAAGGAAATACCTTGAGCTAAAACACTCCACGGTGAAGCGCCTGTAAAGGAAACAATTAATAAACCTTCACCAAGACCAAACAACGTCAGACCAAAACATAAAAAAAAGAAAGTGGAAAATTTTGGTTTAAAATTATATGGCTTGTCAGAACTCCAGTTAACTTTTGGTATTTTCTTTATTTTTAAAAACATCTTAATAAGTTATTTCTATTATAGATAAAGTCCACTAATGTAATGCCAAATGAAAAAATTTATAGCCATCTTATTTATTGTAATTTTTCCAGTTATTTCCATAGCACATATGGGTCACTACAATAAATATAACAAAATTGAAATGGAGATTTTTAGAAATGGTGAATTAATTGGATACAATTATTATTTTTTTGAGAGAAATGGTGAGGAAACTATTATTACAAATCAATTTAAATTTTCTGTTGATCTATTAGGAGCTACAATTTTTCAAATGGAGTCATATGGTGAAGAAAAATATATCAAAGATCAGTTGATATCATATAATTCTAAAACTCTTCAAAATGATAAAGAAAAATTTGTAAATTTAAAATTAAATAAAAAAAGTAAAAAATATAATATCAAAGGCTCCTCATTCAATGGCGAGGCGACAACTAATAATGTTATTGGAAATTGGTGGAATCATAGAATTTTACAAGCAGGGTCTCAAATAAGCCCAATATCTGGAAGTATTAAAGAACAGGTTGTTACTTTTATAGGAAAAGAAAAAATTGATCTTTATGGAAAAATTTATGATGCTGATCATTTTACACTTAAATCTAAAGATATGAATATTCCTAAAGATAAACGATTAGACTTTAATATTTGGTACGATCAAGAAAATTTAAGAATTTTAAAAGTGACTTATTCCAGGATGGGTAATTGGGAGTACAGATTTAAAAGCTTTGAATAATTTATCTTGAAATTTTCTTAAATAAGTCCTGTGCACTTATCCATCCCGACTCTAGTCTTGGTCCTACAAACCAATCACCACAGACACCTATTTTTTTCTTTGGATCCCAAAAACTTTTTATTTTGAAAGGTTTTGAATTGGAAGAATATTTCCAACCATGATTAAGAGAAAAGTTTATTTTCGTTTTTTTTATATTTGAAAGTTGAAAGAACTTATCAATCATAATTTTTGAATTCTCTTTCTTATTATTTTTATTTTGATTGATTCTTTTATTTGCCCACTTAAATGTACTTTGGAGGGTCCATAAATCATATTTTGATTTAAATCTTTTTTTTGAATTTTCATTACCAGCCCAACCAAGAATTGAATCTTCAAAAAGATAGCTACTATTTGATTTCTTGTTTTTTTTTATAGCAATCATAGTAGTTATATTTGCATCCATTTTTATTGATTTTTTTAAGAAAGAATTATTTATGAATCTTTTAGAGATTTTTTTTAATTGTGGAAAAGGACAGGTCAAAATAATACTTTTAAAAGATCTCAATTTTCCATCAGCAAATGATAAATACCAAAGTTTGTTTTTATAATGAATTTTTTTTAATTCACTTTGATAGTTACAATTAATTTTTTTAAGTAAGTACTTGCTAATATCATTGTTTCCATTTTTACCTATAATTTTCAGATGTTTTTTATTCTCTTTTTTTTTAGAATTAAGAAAAATATGTTTACCACCCCAAACCTTTAAAATTCTTTTTTTAATTAAATCTTTGGTAAATTTTTTAAATTCTGGGGTTTTTGGAGAAAAGTATTGAGTGCCATGATCAAAGCCTATATTGCCTCTCATTCTTTTGAAAGATGCACGTCCTCCTGGACCTCGCGCTTTATCAAATAAGATTACTGAATTTTTTTTATTAAGAAGATTCGCAATTGTAGCTCCGGAAATACCTGAGCCGATTACGCAAAATTCACTCATTTACCAGCAACAACCATTCCCTCAATCATCATGGTTGGTGAATTGGTTGAATATTTAAACTCTAAATCATTTGCGAGAGTAATATTTTTAAACATATCTTTAAAATTACCTGCAATAGTAATTTCATTTATAGGATACTTAAACTCTCCGTTTTCCACTAAAAACCCTGTTGCACCAACAGAATAATCACCAGTTACAATATTACTTCCGTGTCCTATAGTTTCTGTAATATAGAGACTTTTTGATTTTGAATTCAATAAATCTTTAAAACTGATATTCCCATTTTCAAAATAAAGATTACTTGTCCCTCCACATCTTCCATTTGATTTAAGGTTTAATTTTTTTCCATTGTAAGTATCAATCAAATAATGTTTTAAAATTCCTTGGTCTACTAATTTAAGAGTATCAGTTTTAACCCCCTCGCTATCAAAATTTCTTGAGCCTAAACCTTTGAGTATATCTGGTTTATCTAAGACATTAATTGTATCAGAAAAAATTTTTTGGTTAACTTTATCTTTTAAAAAAGAGGTTCCTCTTGATATCGCTGACGATGAAATCGCACTTGCAAAAGTACTTAGTATTCCCTTAGCAATTCTTTTGTCAAAAATTATAGCAATTTTTTCACTACCTATTTTTTTGGGGCTTAATTTTCTAATTGTTTGATCAGCAGCTTGTTTACCTAATTCTCCTGCGTCATCCAAGTCTTTCAGAAAACATTTGCTAGAATATTCATAATCTCTCTCCATACTTTTTTCATCTTTTGCAACTGTGACGCTCGAAGCTGTAAATGAAGATGTTTTGTAGCCAGCACAAAAACCTTCACTATTGGCTAAAATAAAATTTGATTTATTTTGAGTAAAACTAGATTCTGTATTAACAATCTTTTTATCATTGGAAGCAGCAGATTCTAATTTTTTTAAATAATCTATTTTTTGATCGTTTTCTATATGGGTATCGTCATAAAGATCTAAATCCTTAACTTCTTTGGCCAATAAATCTTTATCTGGTAATGAATTAAATTCATCTTCAGGAGTATTTTTTGTTGTTTCAACACATTTTTCAATCAAAATGTTTAGATTATCATCAAGTAAATTAGAGGAAGATATTGAAGACTTTTTTTTTCCAATGTAAGTGGTAATGCTTATTCCAAGATCATCTGACCTGTTAGACTCGTCTAGTTTTTTATTTCTAAAATTAACAGTTTCAGATACAGAGTTATTAACAATCACACTGGAATCGGTTGCGCCTAATTTCTTCGCTAAACCTAAACAATATGATGCTTTTTTTTCTAAAAATTCTTGATCTTTGACCATTTAAAGTTTTGTGCCACCAACAGTCATTTTATTAATTAGTATAGATGGTTGAGCAACGCCCACTGGAACACCTTGGCCAGCTTTTCCACATGTTCCAATACCAGGATCCATCATCATGTCATTCCCAACCATAGAAACTTCTTTTAAAATTGAAGGGCCATCTCCAATAAGTGTAGCGCCTTTAATTGGAGATCCAATTTTGCCATTAACAATCTCATAAGCTTCGGTACAATTGAATACAAATTTTCCAGAGGTAATATCAACCTGTCCGCCACCAAAACTCACAGCAAAAATACCTTTATCGACAGCTTTAATCATCTCATCTTGAGTCTGATTACCACTCAGCATCATCGTATTTCTCATTCTTGGAAGAACGATATGTCTATAGTTTTCTCTTCTTCCACTACCAGTAGATTTGGTTTTCATTAAACGAGCGTTTAGACGATCTTGCATAAAATTTTTTAAAATCCCATTCTCAATTAAAACAGTTTTTTCTGTCGGGGTTCCCTCATCATCAATCGTAAGACTACCTCTTCTGTTATCAATAGTACCATCATCAACAATTGTAACTCCCTCACTTGCAACTTTTAGGCCCATTAAATTATGAAAAGCTGAGGTTTTTTTTCTGTTAAAATCCCCTTCTAAACCATGACCAACAGCCTCATGAATTAATATTGCTGGCCAACCAGGTCCTAGCACAACTTTCATTTCACCAGCTGGTGCAGGTTTACTCTCTAAATTTACCGAAGCTATTCTCAAAGCTTCATCACAAACACTTTTCCAGTTATCATCTTTCAAATAAGAGTCATAAGATTGTCTTCCACCAACACCATACACACCCGTCTCTTTTCTCCCATTTTTCTCAAGCATAACGGATACATTGAATCTTATTAAAGGACGAACATCAGTTAAAGTTTCTCCACCAGATCTAATTATTTCCACCGATTTTTGTTCTCCCAAAAAATTAGCTGTAACTTGTTTAATGCTGTCATCTTTTGAACGTAAATAATTATTTACTTCATTAAGTATTTTAATTTTTTCATTAAGAGATTTTTGTTCAATAGGGTTAATGTTTTCATAATATTTCTTATTAGATTTAGGAATTTCATGATTATAGGTACCTTTGACTGATTTAAGTGTCGATTTTAAATTTTCTGAAGATTGCTTTAAGGAGTTTTTTGAAATTTCGTTAGAGTGAGAATAAGCAACTACTTCATCGGAGATAGCTCTAAACCCAAATCCTAAATCTGAATTATAACTAGAATTTTTTATCTTATTATCATCTAATAAAATTGACTCGGATTTAGAATTTTCTAAGTACAACTCACCATCATCACATTTTTGAAGAGTATCCGAAATAATATTTTCAGCCTCACTTCTTGATAGGTCAGATTTTTCAAAGAAATTACTCATAGATATCATTAAATAGATTGTTTCAAAGATTTTTCAACTAGAGTATTTTACGCATGTACATATATGGGACAAATTAGTAATAAAACATCTAATTATGAAAGTTTATTTTAATAATTCTTGTAAAATTTGTAAGGCAGAAATTGATCTCTATAAAAATGAAAAAATAGAGGAAATTGATTGGGTTGATATCACAGATAATGAATTAGCTGAACAAGAAACCTCTAAAAATAGTAAACAGCTTTTGAGAAGACTGCATGTCAAAGATGGTGAAAAAGTTATTGGAGGTGCAGAAGCTTTTTTATTATTATGGAAAAAAATGCCAAAATATAAATTTCTTTATAAATTTTTTAAATTACCAATCATCTTTAATATATT
>CACIUF010000012.1 GCA_902589765.1 uncultured Pelagibacteraceae bacterium | reverse complement strand
AGTTTTGAAGGTAATAAGGATACCCCACGAATAGGTTTACGAGGAACAGCTAAGGTTTATGGAGATAGAACTATTTTATTTTATTATTTATTTAGAAAACCCATTACATTTATTAGACAATTAATCGGCATATGATCATTCCATATTTGAGAGAAGATTTAGAAATACTTAGAGGAAACAGCAGGGAAGATGGTTCTCCTGCTTGGCTATTGTATGATGCTTTAAGAAACAAATATTTTACTCTTGGACTGACGGCTTTTAAATTGATTAAAAACTGGAGTGGAGGGGACGATATTAAAGTTTTTGAAAAAAAAATTAATCGTGATGGTATAGAGGCAGATAGTGATGAAATCAAAAAATTTATTGATTTCTTACAATTGAATAATTTGATTATTCAGCCAAGAGGACAATTTGATAATATTTTATTGAAGCAAAAAAATGCTCAAAAAAAAAATTGGTTACTATTTCTAATTCATGGTTATCTTTTTTTTAAAATCCCTTTAGTAAAACCTGATGAATGGCTTGGCAAAACATTGCGATATGCAAAAATACTTGGATCAAAAAAAGTTAGAAATTTAATTTACATACTAGGTTTCATCGGTATTTGTCTGGTAATTCAGCAAATTGAAAGTTTTAAAAATACATTTTTATATTTTTTTTCTTTTCAGGGACTGATGCTTTATTTAATAACATTGGTTTTTGTTAAATCTTTACATGAACTGGGTCATGCGTTTGTTTCAAAATATTTTGGTTGTCGAGTATCTTCAATCGGGATAGCTTTTCTCGTTTTTTTTCCATTTTTATATACGGATACTTCTGATGCTTGGAGACTAAGAGATCATAAAGATAGATTATTAATCAATTTTGCAGGAATTTTAACTGAACTTCATCTTGCTTTAATCTCAACTTTTTTATGGGCCATCCTTCCAGATGGTGGGTTAAAAAGTGTTGCTTTTTTTATTGCTACCACCAGTTGGATTTCATCATTAGCAATCAACGTCAGCCCTTTTATGAGATTTGATGGCTATTATGTTTTTTCTGATTGGCTAAAAGCTGAGAATTTACAACCTAGATCATTTGCTCTTGCACGATGGCAATTAAGAGAAATTTTATTTGGCTTTAATCATTCACCACCTGAAGATTTAAATCCTTCTAGACGATGGACTTTTATTTCTTACGCATGGTTAACTTGGGTGTATCGATTTTTTATATTTTTAGGGATTGCGTTGTTAGTTTATCACTTAGCATTCAAAACTTTAGGTATTATCTTATTTGTAATTGAGATCTATTGGTTCATTTTAAGACCCATCATTACCGAAACTAAAAACTGGTATAATCTTAAATCACAAATTAAATTAAATTTTAAAACCAAAAGACTTTTTTCAGTTTTATTTATTTTATTTGTAATCTTGTTTTTCCCCTGGAAGTCGTCAATTAAAATTCCTGCAGTATATGTTTCTGAACAATATACAAAAATTTATTCTCCATATCCTGCTAAAGTGAAAGAAATTTTTGTATCAAAGAACCAAGAGGTTAAAAAAGGTCAGAAGTTAATTGAATTATCATCACCTGATTTGGATTTAGAAATTAATAAAGTAAGAAGAAAAATAAAACTTACCAAAACTAAAATCAATAGACTGAGCAAGCTAGCTAACAACCTCAGTGAATATATGATACTTCAACAACAACTCATATTTCTACAAAATGAATTAGATGGTCTTAGTAAAACAAGATCTAAATTATTACTTAAATCTCCTGTTGATGGAAAAATTAAGGATTTTTCAAACTTATCTGTAAATCAATGGGTTAGTAATTTAGATCCTCTTGGTGGCGTAAGCAAATATGGACCTGGTTCAGTTGTAGGCTATTTAACTGAGGGAGAAATTGATCGCTTTAAAATTAATGAATATGCAATTTTCATCCCATCTAACGGAGAACATTCAAGAGTAAAATTAATTTCCAAAAATATAGATAGATCTGCAATTTCTATTCTTCCTTATTTATCTTTATCTTCACAATTTGATGGACCTATAGCTACAAGAAATTCTTCAAATGAAGAATATGAAAATAGACCAATGACTGCTCATTATCAGGTTACCTTTTCTACCATTGATAAAAATGATTTAATCGAGTGGGAAATACCAGGTTATGTGCATATTGATGGTAATAGATATAGTCCGTTTATAAAATTATTTAAAAACGTATTTTCACTTTTTGTCAGAGAAAGTGGTTTCTAGTTTTTTTTTAAACTTTGAAAAGCTTTAAGCGCTGCAGCTCTTGCTTCTTCGTGGATGACAATAGGTTTTGGATAATTTTTACCAATGATAGTGTTTATTGCTTCTTGATATTTTGTTTCCATTTCCCAAGGTTTGTGAATAAATTTTTGTGGAACTTTACTTAGTTCTGGTATCCATTTTTTTACATATTTTCCTTCTTTATCAAATTTTTCTCCTTGAAGAATTGGATTGAAAATTCTGAAATAAGGTGCTGCATCTGCTCCACAACCTGCTACCCATTGCCATTGAGCTACATTATTAGCTTTGTTAAAATCAAGTAGGCAGTTTCGAAAATGTTTTTCTCCCTCAGTCCAATTAATTCTCAAATGTTTAACCAGAAAAGATCCAACCACCATTCTTATTCTATTATGCATCCATCCAGTTTCATAAAGTTCTCTCATTCCAGCATCAACTATTGGATAACCTGTCATTCCAGACTTCCAAGCCTTTAAAAATTTTTCATTCTTTACCCAAGGAAATTTATCAAATTCCTTTCTATAATTTCCTTTTAAAAACTCTGGGAAATAATTTATTAAGCTATGTGAAAATTCTCTCCATCCCAATTCATTAATATATTTTCTATATCCAATCCCTTTAGATTTCATCTCTTTACACTTATTCCAAATTGTATTTACATGTATTTGTCCATGTTTTATGTAGGGTGATAATTTTGAGGTTCCCTCAATAGACGGATAGTCTCTTGCGGTTCCGTAATCTTTTATTTTATTTGCAATTAAGTTATTTAAAATCTTCTTCGAGTCGTTTTCAGATACATTCCAATAATTTTCAAATTTTTTATACCAGTTTTTTTTTGGCAGAATTTTTGTTGGCTCAATAGAATTTTTAAACAAAGAGTACGTTTTTGTTTTTTTCTTAACGACGTAATTTTTGCTTGGAGGCAAGCCTAAAAATTTTTGCTCAGCATTTCTCCAAAATGGGGTAAAGACTTTAAAAGGAGTTCCGTCATTTTTAGTTACTTCTTGAAATTCATTTAAAATATTTCCTTTAAAATACTTAAATTCGATTTCATTTTTAATAAAGACATCTCTAATTTTTTTCCCCTTAGCAATCACGTCAGGCTCATAAATTTTGTTCCAATATATTGAAACATCATCTTTTTTTTTTATTTTTGAAAAAACCTCTAATTCATCTCCTTCTAATATCTGAAGATTGATTTTATATTTCAATAGTTCTGACTGAAATACTGCCAAAGATTTTGAAAGCCACCATTTTTGTGCTTCTCTTTTATTATCGAAGTCAGATTTGTTGTAGATATATAAGGCAGCTACATTTTCATGATTTTGTGTAGCATAGGCAAGAGCTGGATTATGCTCAATTCTAAAATCTTCTCTAATCCATGTAATGGCGTTTTTTGTCATAGAAATTTATTTTCTACCTTTAGATAGCAGTTGTTTGTAAAGTTTTACATCTGCATTTCCTTCGCATCCTATGACTAGAATATTTGAGCTTTCATTAATATTAAGGAATTTTTTAACTTTAATATTGTTACATATTCCAATCAAAGCAATAACTCCTGGAGTTGCACACTCTCCACCTGTAATAGAAATCTTGCTAAACTTTTTATCTTTTAAGCCAGCTATAGTTTTTGCAATATTTTTATCTGAGATCGAAACACAACAATTGCTGGCATTTTTTAATATTTGCCATGGCACCAAAGACATCTCATTACATGACATTCCACCCATAATACTCTCTTTTTTAATTCTAATCTTTTTTAGTTTATTACTTTTAATACTTTGAAGCACACAATCAGCTTGATCAGGTTCAACGATTATAATTTTAGGTATTCTTTTAAAATATTTTGCAACACCAGCAACTACACCAGCTGCTAATCCTCCAACACCTGCTTGTAGAAATATATGAGTTATATATTGATTAGTTTGTTTGGAGATTTCTTTAATCATGATTGAATATCCTGCCATAGTAAGTTGAGGAACATATTTATAATTTTTTGTTGATACATCTTGGACAATTTTCCAATTATTTTTTTTTGATTGTTTTTGACATTCTCTTAGGGAGTTTTCATAATCTCCTTTAACTCTTATAACTTCAGCTCCAAATTTTTTAATTTCACTTACTCTTGTTTCACTCACATATTGGCTTACAAATATTTTACATTTTAATTTTAATCTTTGCGCTCCCCACGCAACCGATCTACCATGATTACCTGCAGTTGCAGAGGAAATTGTAATATTTTTTTTTCCTTTAGATATTTTTTCTACTGCATAAGCACCACCAAGGGCTTTGAAGGACTTTAAATGAAACCTTTTAGACTCATCTTTGTAAAAAATATTATTGAGTTCTAAATTTTTTTGAAGTTTATTAAGTCTTAAAAGAGGAGTGGCTCTATAACTTTTCCAGCTAGAAATTGACTTAAAAGCATTGGAAAGCATAGTTGAAGGTAAATATTTAAGGACATAATTCCTTTTGAATTTAAAATTGCCGTTGATTAAAAATTTCGTTAGCTTCCAATTCACTTTAGCAATCTAAAGTATTTTGACTTTCCCATTTAGTAACGGGTTTTGACTTATTGAATATTTCTTTCCTATTAAATTCTTTAATCTCTGAACTTCTTAGCTTAACAAAGCTATTAATAGTATCTTTACCAAAACTTTTGTTCATTTCTTTGTTATTTTTTAATTGTGCTAGTGATTGTTTTAATTCATTTGGAAGCTTTGGAAGATTAGGATATTTTTTATAGTCCGTGTACATATTACAATGTAATGGTTTTCCTGGATTAATCTTATTTTTTAAACCATGTAATCCAGCAGCCAAAACTCCAGCTTGTAATAAATATGGATTAGCAGACCCATCCATTAATCTTAATTCAAATCTACCAGGATCAGGAATTCTTATCATGTGAGTTCTGTTATTTCCCGTGTAAGAAATACTACTTGGGGACCATGACGCTCCTGATTTTGTTGGTGGGGCATTAATTCTTCTATAGCTATTGATTGTTGGATTAAAGAAAGCAGATAACGATGAGGCATTCTTGATTACTCCTCCTAAAAAATTATATGCCATTTTACTTAAACCAAGTTTATCTTTTGGATCTAAAAATTTATTTTTCTTACCTTGCCAAACAGAAATGTGTGCATGACAACCATTGCCCGTTAAATTTTGAAAAGGTTTAGGCATAAATGTTGCTCTTAGTCCGTGCTTTTCAGCAATTGTTTTTACCATATACTTGAAGAAAGTATGTCTATCAGCTGTTGTTAAACAATCTGAGTAATCCCAATTCATTTCAAATTGACCATTAGCATCCTCATGATCGTTCTGGTAAGGACCCCAACCCATTTCTATCATGCAATCACAAATTTCTTTTATAAGCTCATATCTTCTCATTAATGCAGATTGATCATAACAAGGTTTTGACTGTGTATCTCTTGGATCTGCAATAGATTTTCCGTCTTCTGAAATTAGAAAATATTCACACTCTACACCCGATTTCATCGTTAAACCTTGTTTTGCAAGTTCTTTAATTTGTTTCTTGAGCATTACTCTAGGTGAAGCCTCAACAGGTTTCCCATTCATCCAAAGATCTGATGCTAACCAACCAACTTCTTTATTCCAAGGTAATTGAATTAAACTATCTGGGTCAGGAATACCAAACATATCAGAATCTGCTGGGGTCATGTCAAGCCATGCAGCAAAACCAGCAAAACCTGCACCTGCTGTTTGCATTTCTTTTATTGCATTGGCTGGAACTAATTTTGATCTTAAAACTCCAAATAAATCTACAAAACTTATTAAAAAATATTTTATTTTTTTTTGTTTAGCAATTTTAAACAAATTTTTTGCCATAAATTAGGGTAACATAGTTATTTAAAAAAAGAAAAAATTGTTTCTTTATAATAAACCAGATTTACAATTATAATTATTATGACCGCAAGTATAACTCCGTATTTAGCTTTTGGGAAAGCCACACCACGCATTTTTCTTGGTCTTAATTCTTCATTATTATTTTCGTCAGACATTATGATTTTTTAGATTAAAAAGGGCGCTACAAATTAATGTAGCGCCCAAATTTTACTTTATATTACCAATCAGTAATATTGCTTTTGTGGTCGTTTGCACCATGTCTTTTCCTCGCTAATCTTTCAAGTTCTTCACTTTCAGATTTTGAAGTTAAGACGTGCCAACCAACCCATACGATAATAGCAAGTATTACCAATAAGCCTTCACTAGATCCAGCACCAGGATAAATAGCACCTGCAACTTGATCTGCAGGTTTATTTAGGTGATCAATCCAGTTTGTAACTGTTGCCATATTTTCCTCCTTTACCTGGTTGCGGACGCGACTGCTTTTTCATCTGATTTAGCAGTCTCCATTATTTCATAGTCTAATCCAGCTATTTCAACTTCACGCGGAATTCTAAGTTTACCCATTCCGTGTAAAACTTTAGCTATGATGTAGCCTGGGATAAGTCCAAGAACAACAAACATTATTATTGCTCCAATGAACATTCCAAGTGGATTTATAGCAGCATAAGTTGTTCCGTCCCACATAGCTCCAACACTATAACCAGATGATGGATAACCATTTAGAACAAAACCACATATAACTAAACCAATAAATCCTGCATAACCATGAACTGCTACTGCACCCACTGCATCATCAATTTTGAACTTACGTTCAACCCAGTAATGAAGTTTGTACGAAATAACAACACCGATCATACCTATGATCATTGATTGTATTGGATGATATAAATCATTTCCAGCCGAAGCACAGATGATACCCGCTAGTCCACTAGAGTAGGTCCAGAAAGGATCACCTTTAGCAATCCAATATCCAGCTAATAAACCTCCTGATAACGACATCAAGAAATTAAAAGTAATACCACTTAGTGTAGTCGGAGTTACATATATGTTTGTAGCTGTCCAATATGATATACCTTCCATACCGTACTCAGGTCCAAGATCAAATATCGGTATATTACATGCCGCATAGAATCCCCAGAAACCAGTATAAATTAGAAATAATCCAATTGTTACTAGCCAAGGATTTCTTGGCCCAATATTTCTTGGTTCACCACTTGATGAGAATTTTCCAATTCTCGGTCCTAAAACCATTAGAACTCCTAAAGCAAATCCACCCGCAATCGCATGAATTACTCCTGACGCATATGCATCATGGTATCCTAAAAGTTTTAACATCCATCCATCGAAGTGCCATCCCCAAGCGGCATCTATAACCCAGAACACAGATCCAATTGCAATTGCTAAAATACCAAATGCAAAAGTTGTAATTCTTTCAATGATTGCCCCTGAAACGATAGACGCAGCAGTCCAAGAAAATAATAAGAATGCAGCCCAGAAAACTCCAGAGATGTGGTCTCCTAAGTTGACAGCCATTAATTGACTTGTTGCTACATAAAATTTAGAACTAAAAGCTGAGTCATCGGTAATCAATGCACTGCTTTCATTCATTATTGATGGTGCTAATCCCGGTCCTGTTGGGAAAGCCCAGTAAATCCACCAACCAAATAAAAACCAAGTTACTGTTACGAGAGGTATCAGCATCGTATTTTTCATTAGAGTATGTTGATGGTGTTTGTATCGAGAAGCTCCAACCTCATACATACAGAAACCGACGTGAATTAAGAACATCAGCACCACTGTTATCCAGTAGTAAAATTCTGTAAATATGGTAGTAAGAGCAGCCAACTGATCAGTCATTTTGTCTCTCCATATTAGTTTTTCAAAAGCCTATAAAATTTTGAGATATGTTACAAATGAAACAGAGCTTAAAAACCTTACATATGTGTAAGGTTTAAAAAAAAAATCAACTTTAGATTGAGAACTTAAAATTTAAGATAAGCTTTTTTTAAATCAACAAGAGGATGTTTTGGTGACATTTGAAATTTAACTAGTAATTCTCTTGCAATCATGTCTCTGTCTTGTTGGTTATTTGGCAACTTAATTGATTTTGGAATTGTTACCCATCCATTTGCATTTCTGCAAAATACTGCTGGTTTACCTTCCTCATAACCCATATGTACATCCTCTAACCAATTTAGATCATCCCATCCCATAGCTTCAATGTATTTTTTTAAAAAAGGCGTGATTTTTTTGTAATCAGGCAAAAGATTTACGTCATATCGATAACCAATCGACTGACCTATCATTTTTTCTCTAGCAGTTTCTTTTTTTTTACCTAGCTGACTAGAGGCTTCTTTTTTTTTATTTTTTTTCTTTGCCATATTGAAATCTAGATCTTATGGAAGTTGTCAACACCAACTGTATAGTTTGTTCCAGCTAATGGAACTTTAGCTAGTGCAGAAGCTTCAGATGTTAACGCTGCTAAATCTTCAGGTTCTAAAGAATGGATATTTGTTTTACCGCATGCTCTAGCTAACAATTGAGCTTCAAGTGTCATTGAATGAAGATAATTATAAACTCTTAATGCAGCATCATCAGGATTTAATCTCGCTCTTAATTTTGGATCCTGAGTTGCAACACCCACAGGACATCTTCCTGTATGGCAGTGATAACATTCACCTGCTTTAACACCCATTTCTTTTTCAAAATCAGCTTCTGGAATGTCTTTATTACAATTTAATGCGATCATTGAACCAGTACCAATCGCAATTGCATCAGCACCTAATGCTAAAGCTTTAGCCATATCAGCACCGTCTCTTACACCACCAGCATAAATCAATGTAACTTTTCCAGTTTTACCCACATCGTCTAAAGCTCTTCTTGCTTCTCTTATAGCTGCGATACCAGGAATACCTGTGTTGGCAGCAGCAATGTGTGGACCTGCACCTGTTGATCCTTCCATACCATCTAAGTAAATAGAGTCTGGATCACACTTTGCAGCCATACGAACATCATCATAAACTTTTGATGCACCTAATTTTAATTGAATTGGTACTTTATTTTTTGTTAGTTGTCTTAATTCTTCAACTTTTAAAGCTAAGTCATCAGGACCTAACCAATCTGGGTGTCTTGCAGGAGATCTTTGATCAATTCCTGATGGTAATGATCTCATTTCGGCTACTTGGTCAGTAACTTTCTGACCCATCAAGTGTCCTCCCATACCGACTTTTTGACCTTGTCCAATAAATACTTCAATTCCATCTGCTAGTTGTGCATGATGTGGGTTAAATCCATATCTAGATTGAATACATTGGTAAAACCATTTTTCAGAATATCTTCTTTCATCCGGGATCATTCCACCTTCACCGGAACAAGTGGCACTTCCAGCCATTGTTGCTCCTCGAGCAAGTGCTGTTTTAGCCTCATAAGATAAAGCGCCAAAACTCATACCAGTAATATAAACTGGTATATCTAATTCAATTGGGTTCTCGCATCTTGGACCAATTACAGTTTTGGTTTCACATTTTTCTCTGTAACCTTCGATTACAAATCTGGTTAAAGTTCCTGGTAAAAAAACTAGATCGTCAAATGTAGGAATTTTTTTCATTAATGCCATTCCACGCATTCTGTATCTTCCTAACTGAGATTTAATATGGATGTCATCAATTACCTCTGGGGTAAATATAGCGTTGTGACCAAGCAAACTTTTGTTCCTTGATCCGTTGCTGCTTACGTGAACATCAGCTTTACCACCAACGTTACCATTTGATTTTCCGTTTTTTTTCTTTTTTTTCTTTGCCATTAAATTGCTCCTTTTTTCTCAGCAGGTTCTAAGTTGTCGTAATTCCAAAGTTTTTTACCAGCTACAATTTTTTTCATTTTACTTACATCAAAGTTTTCACCAATTTCAGCAACTCTAAGTTTTCTTCTTAACCAATCTTGATCGCTTTGCGTCAACTCTGAATCTACTGCATCACTACCATATGACCCAATTTCTCCACCTACGAAAATTGTCCCATCATACATCGAATCACCTAAATTTATGCCAACATCTCCCAATATGATTATTCTTCCTCTTTGCATCATAAACCCAGTAAATGCACCAGCGTCACCACCAATAATGATAGTTCCACCTTTCATATCGATACCAGTTCTTGCACCGACACTACCTTTGCAAATTAAATCACCACCTCTGATAGCAGCTCCAAAACAAGACCCTGCATTTTTTTCAATTACAACTTTTCCAGCCATTAAATTCTCTGCACATGACCAACCAACTCTTCCATTGATTCTTACAATCGGACCATCGCTAGAGCCCATACCAAAGTATCCTAAACTGCCTTCAAAAATTAAATTCAATTTATTTAAAATTCCAACACCTAGACTATGTTTTCCTTGAGGGTTTTTTATGACTATTGTTCCATAGCCCTGGCTCATTAAATTATCAAGTTCTTTATTAGCTTCAGCTGCTGTCATATTTTTTACATCAAGATCTGTTCTTTTATTAAAATCGACATCATAAGTTCCAAAGTAATAAAAATTTTCTGCTTCATCTGGATTAAAAAATTTCTGTTGAGTTCTTCCGGTTAAAACTTCCGAGTGCATTCCCATTGCCTGGGCTTTTGTTTTTTTGGTTACGTTTTTTAAATTTGCCATACTTTAACCTCTCCATCGAATGGATCATAAGTATCAATTTCTTGTGGCAAAATTGATCTTATAGCTATTTCCTCTGAACCCATTGCTACCAAATCATCAGACTCATATAGAACTAAAGGTTTTGCAGCCATTGTATCTTTAGCCATTCCTAAAGAGTCTTTTGTGGCAACAAAATAAGTAAATACACCATCGAGACCTGTTAACGACTCTTTCATTCCTTCTTCTAATGAGGCCCCATCTCTCATTTTTTCAGCAAGGTAAACTGCAATTAATTCAGAGTCACATTCTGACATAAATCTCATTCCCTTATTTTCTAAAGCTCTTCTATTATTCCAATAATTCGTTAGTTGACCATTATGAACAACGGACACATCACTAAAAGGATATCCCCAAAAAGGGTGGGCAGATTTAATATCTACACCAGACTCAGTAGCCATTCTTGCATGGCCTATTGCATGAGTACCAACAAGTTTATCTAAGTTATATCTATCGCAAACCATTTTGGCATTCCCTAGATCTTTGATTACTTCTAACGATTTACCCATAGATAAAATTTCAACACCAGGAATACTTTCTATTTTTTGTGAAAACTCTAATAAATCTTTTTTATTGTATTCAATCTCATATCTTAATGAGTAAGGGAGTATTCTTTCTTCTTTAATAATTTTTGCACCCATCTCTGCAAGATAACTATCAACAATTTTCTTTCTTTCATCATATACAGACACATCCTCAGCAACTGACGTACTTCCTTCACCAACGTTTTCACCAACTTTAAATCTCATGATGAAATTTTTGCCATCTGTATCACCATACAACGCATAACCAGTAGAGTCTTCTCCTCGATGCTTTAAGGCTTGCAACATTCCTTGAAGTTCATGACCAACCTTGGATGATTTTCCTCTGTGAATTAATCCTGCTATTCCGCACATATATTTTTCTCTCTGTATTTATTATGGTAAACAATCTAAATAAGTATCTAAATCCCATTGAGTTGTTGCACCTAAAAACCTTTCCCATTCATCATTTTTATACCAATGGAAAACTTTATACATCTCGTCAGGCATTGCAGATTTAATAATTTCATCCTCTGATAATCTTTCTAAAGCCTCACCTAAACTCAAAGGAAGTTTTTTAACATCTTTACCTGCTTTTTGAGCTTCATAAATATTTCTAGACTCTGGAGCTGCTGGTTGCATCTTTTTACTAATTCCATGATCACATGCTTTCAATAAGGCTGCACCTAATAAATATGGATTATGCATTGAGTCTACCGATCTGTATTCAAATCTACCCGGTGCTGATACTCTCAATCCACAAGTTCTATTTTGATAACCCCAGTCAGCATAAACAGGAGCCCAAAAACCTTGATCCCATAATCTTCTATATGAATTTACAGTTGAAGATCCTAACGCTGTTAAAGCTGGTAAATGTTCCATGATTCCTGCTATTGATTGTAATCCAATTTTTCCGGGTAACTGCATATCCTTAGTATCTGGCATGAAAGTATTTGTTCCGCCTTCAACATAACCAAAAACTTCTTCAACACCTGGTAAAGATTTGTGTCCAAGTTTATTTGTTTTAACTTTTCCACCTTTCCATAAAGACATATTAGTATGACAACCACTCGCCGAAACTCCCATAAATGGTTTGGTCATAAAACATGCAATTAGATTATGTTCTCTTGCAACTTGAGCACATATTTGTCTGTAAGTTGATAGTCTATCTGCATTTCTTAAAACATTGTCATATGTCCAGTTCAATTCTAATTGACCAGGTGCATCTTCGTGATCACCTTGAATCATGTCTAGACCCATTGCTTTTGCATACTCTATTACTTTCATAAACACAGGTCTTAACGACTCAAATTGGTCTATGTGATAACAAAATGGTTTTGAAAATCCTTTACCAGTTGGAGTTCCATCATCATTTTTAGTTAACCACATCATTTCTGGCTCAGTTCCTACTCTTAGCTCTAAACCATGTTTCTTTTGAAATTCATCCATGAAAATTCTTAAATTTCCTCTGCAATCAGAAGTTAAATGACCTCCAGGATTATTTCTTTCTTCTCTGTTTCTAAAACAAGTTACAAAAACTCTTCCAACTCTTTTATCCCATGGTAACTGACAAAAAGTTTCAGGATCAGGAATTCCAACTAATTCCATTGCCTCTGGTCCATAACCAATATAGTTGTTGTGTCGATCTAAAAATAAGTTTGCAGTTGCTCCGTAAACTAATTGGAAACCTTTTTCAGCTGTTCTTTCCCAATGATCAGCAGGAATTCCTTTTCCAACTACTCTTCCTGTTACAGAAATAAATTGATAATAAATATATGTTATTCCTAATTCGTTAATTTTTTCTCTTACTTTTTTGACTTGTTTATCTCTACCTGGTCGGTTTACGTGTTTTTCTAGATCAGTCATTTTCCCCTCAATGAATTATAAATTTATTCAAGCGTAACTGAAAAATTTATTAGTGTCTAGGCTTGAAGTTTAACTCCAAGGAAACGGACTGTTCGAAGTAGGGTGCAATTCTCCCTTCTCGTAACGGTTGAATCTAAATGGTTTTAATAAATCACTTTCAGTGCCAAGAATTTCTTTTGCTACCAGTTCGCCGACACCAATCATTTTGTAGCCATGGTTAGCATCAGCAATCATATAAACATTTTCAAAAAATCTATCGAAGATCGGAAAAGAGTCAGGGGTCATACACCCAAGTCCACCTGAAGGACCTTTCCTATATAAATCTGATTTCCCTTCAAATCTTTTTTGGCAGTGAGCTAAAGCTGAACACCACATTTCACTAAAAGCATCAGTTGTTTGATACTCTGGTGACTCAATTCCATATGGATCAACGTTTACTTGATCGAAATGTTTTTTAACAATGTATGGAGAAGTTCCTCCTTGAACACCTAACCCTTCAATATCAGGCTTATAATAAATTCCCCAAATTTTATCTGTAATTAATTTTTTTGTTTTGTCTGAATACAGTGGCGCAGTAGAGTCGACATGAACCACTGGCGGTTGTTTACCATCATTTGTTTTTAAGAAATCTGGTTCTACTCCAATAACACCCTCTTGAAGCATCCAGTAAGTCCACATATCAGTGACATGCATCTTACCATCTTTACCTTTAATGTTGGCAGTTTTGGGCAGTTCTAACATGTTCCAAAAATCTCTTGCCCAAGGTCCCGCACCAATTACGACTTGTTCACAATCAATTGTCCCTTTGTCTGTTTCTACTCCAGTTACAGCTTTACTATTACTTCCTCTTTTAAAACCAGTAACTCTTACACCCTTCATCACTTGAACACCATTTGAGGTAGACTTATTTTCAAGTGCTTTAATTGAATCTTTATTAAAAGCATATCCACCTTTTTTTTCATGGAGAATAGATGTTATTCCTTGAGCTTGCCAATCATCAAAGATACCCTTCATATAATTCGTGCAATCTTTCTCACCTTCTATAAATTCAGACTCATAACCAATTGCTTTTTGTTGTTCATAAATACTGGCAACGTCTTCATGCATAACTTCAGGTGATATTTGTAAATACCCAACTGGATTATATTTAAATGCTTTTGGGTCACTCTCCCAAACTGAAACTGAATGGGCCATTAATTCTCTCATTGCTGGTTGAAAATAATTATTTCTAACAACACCACAAGCTATGCCGCTCGCACCTGCTGCAGTATCTTTCTTTTCTAAAACAACAATATCTCCTGGATTTTTATATGTCTCTGATAGTTTCCAAGCAGTACTTAATCCGTGGATCCCCCCACCGATAATTACTACTTTTGCTTTTGTCGGTAATGACATATTCACATCTTTATTTTTCATGCGACGTAAATATATAATTTTTTATATATATAAAAAATATAAGTAAAAATAATAAAGCTTTAAAAGCTTAGATGTTTAAGTGTTTCAATGTATTTATTAAACTCTTCAATAAAAGATACACTTGGCTTTATGTGCTTTTTTCGCTGGTCTCCAGAAGTTTTTTCTAAGAAAAAAAAACCTTTTTCACATGCCTCATTTATCATTAAAGCTGACTTAGGACGTGAAGTTTTAAACAATTTAGTCTTTAATTCTTCAACAGTTAAGTCCTCTTTATACTTATAAGCGTGCATAACTAAAAGCATCATATGATAATGGGAAGGTGATTTTCTAAAAAAATAGTTACTAGACATGTGGGAAAGTTTCATCTGATCTTCCCAAAATTCTAATAAATCTTTTGCTGTTTTGGGCATTAAGATCTAACTCTAGTTTTCTTAGGATCAAAGTGTGGGAAAGCAACTACTTTAGCAGAAATTCTTTTTTGATGACCATCAATTTTACCAACTTCTACCTCAGTCCCTATTTCAGAATATTGATTATCAATTCTACATAAAGCTATATTTTTGTTGAGAGTAGTTGATAAACAACCACTTGTAATTACACCAACTTGAGATCTTCCGACATGTACACAGTCACCATGACCCGAAGGTTCTTTACCAATTAACTCAAGACCAACAAGTTTTTTTTGTGGATTTGCTTTTCTTTCTTTCAAAACACTTTTACCAATAAAATCTTCTTCCTTTGATTTGAGAGGTACTGCAAAACCAATTCCAGCTTCAAACGGATCCTGTTGACCATCAAATTCGTTTCCAAACAAAATTAAACCTGCTTCAATTCTCAATTTATCTAAGGCAGCAAATCCAGCAGGTATTAAATTATCATCTTTGCCATACTCCATAAGTTTATCCCATACTTTTGGTGCATCTTTTGGATGGCACCATATTTCATAACCAAGTTCACCAGTGTAACCAGTTCTAGAGACAATTAATGGTATTCCTTGGAGTTCTTCAACTCTGCAAATTGAAAACCTAAACCATTCTAGCTCATCGATTGCGGGCTGTGTCGGAGGTGTAAAAATCATTTTTTTTAAAATTTCTCTACTTTTCGGCCCTTGAATTGAAACATTACTAATTTGATCTGTTGAGTTTTTTATATTTACTTTGAATTTTTTCTTTTGAGCAACTTCTTTAAGCCACTCCCCTGCATACTCGTCTCCGCAAATCCATCTAAATCCAGTTTCACTTAATCTAAATAAAGTGCCATCATCGAACATCATGCCGTTTTCATAGCACATTGCTGAATAAACAATTTGTCCAATAGCAAGTTTTTTAATATTTCTAGTTAAAGTATAATTCATTAATTCTTCAGCATCTGGTCCTATAATTTCAAATTTTCTTAATGATGATAAATCAATTAAAACAGCATTCTCTCTGCACGCATTATATTCTTCTACCACACCATGTTTTGTGTAATCATTTGGAAGCCAAAAACCTCTAGCATCAATAAAATTTCTAGTTAATTTTGATGTTCTCTCATAAAACCCAGAATTTCTAGTAAGTTTTTTTTCAGAGTCTGTTTTCATTCTAAAAGCAAATGATTTTGAAAATTCTTTTTTTTTGTCATAGGTTCTAACAAAAATATCTGTGGGATTCCATGAATTACATGCATCAATATCACTTGGACATGCTGTCGTCCCAATAGTTAAATCTTTTAATGCTTTAAACATTACATAATCCCCAGGTCTTGCAAATGACTCATCAGAAATGACAGAATTTAAACCAGTTGCTGAGGTATTAAAAAATAAATTAATTGCTTGCCAACCTTTTTGTTTTTCAACTCCATATTCCGCCATTGCATTATTTAGATTGTCCGAACAATTGGGATGACCAAAATAACCTGCATCCTCGTAATATTTTGATGTACAAGCTAAATTAAAAGTATCATGTTTGCCAACTGTATCTCTTATCACTTCAACTAAAGGTTCATGATCTGTGTCATAAAATTTTGAGAACAATCCTGGCCCAGGAAAAGTGTTACCCATAAAGGTTCGTGTGGTTTGCCAATCAAGTCCTTTTTCAATTTTTTTATCAAGTTTTCTTGTATCAAATGCAACAAAGTCAGAGCATTGTCTACCTGCTGGACTAATAATTTGGATGTAATCACCTTCTTTTACTTGAAAGGAAATAGCAGTTTGTCTATCAATATTTTTTTCGTAATGTGGCTCAAAAACGGGGTCAGGAATTATTGATAATTCTTTATCATTCGTAATTTTAGCTCTTTTTACAAATAATATTAAATCACCAGATGGATTTTGTTCACTTACCAACATGTCATTTTGTGGTGCAGAGAAAATAACGTAGCACTTATCTTTAGATTTTAATTTAATTTTTTCACCACTAGGTGTTTTTTCATCAAATAAAATTGAAGAGTGCGATTTATTTAAATCTAGATTTCTTTTTTTTAATTGAAAATTTGTAGCTAAAGAACTTTCATCCTTTTTTTTTAAAATCTCTTTAATAAAACTTTTGTTACTATTTTCTTTCAAATTTAAAATTGCGAGTTCAGATTTTCCATCTTTGTCGAAACAAATTATTTCACAAATCTGATTTCCTTCATCATTAATGATTTCTATTTCGTCATCTGGAAAAATTTGTAAACCAGTAAGCCCACCAGCGTTTACAACGTGTCTTTCAACCCCAGGTGGTAGTATATTTAGACCAGGTTCTTTTATATCTAATGTAGTCAGCGACATTTTTTATATCTATTATTATATTATATAAATATCTATTAGTTGACTATCATTTTACTTAGGCACATACTATTCACACTTAATATTAAGAAAGGGGAATAAATGCGAAAAATAATATCATTTGTATCTGCAATGATAATCTCAGCGGTAAGTTTCGCTGGTATAGCAAATGCAGATAGTAAAAAACCCATCGTTATTCCGACACATAACTGGTCAAGTCAAATTGTAATGGCCTATGTTATTGGTGGAATGTTCGAAAGTATGGGTAATAACGTAAAATATGTTAATGCTGACTCTCAAGCAGTATACGAGTCAATTAGAATTGGTGATGTAACTATATCTCACGAGGTATGGGAATCTGCTTTTGGTAAATCATTCACAACTGCTTTAGATAAAGGTGGTTTGTTAGATTGGGGAGATCATGAGGCAAGAACTCTAGAGGATATGGGTTATCCTAATTGGGTTGCTGAAAAAGGATTATGTCCTGGTTTACCAGATTGGACAGCATTAAAAAATCCAGATTGTGCTAAAAACTTCACAACACCTGATTCACCAAACGGAAAAGGAAGAATGTTGGAAGGTCCACAAACATGGCATGGTGATTTAATTCCACAAAGAGTTGACGCTTTAGGTTTAGGCGATCTTTGGTGGGTTAAAT
>CACIUF010000011.1 GCA_902589765.1 uncultured Pelagibacteraceae bacterium | reverse complement strand
GATCTTCAAACATCAATTAAAACTTGTTTTAAAAAGTATGCTATTTTTTCAGGGAGAGCATCACGATCTGAATTTTGGTGGTTCTTCTTGTTTGGTATTTTAGGCGGTATCATTGCTGCTATTATTGATGTAATGATATTTGGTTATTCAATCGAAGTCACTGGACCAATAGGATGGATTTTTACAATTGTTATTTTTTTACCCTCATTTGCCGTAGGAGCAAGACGACTGCATGATACTGACAAAACTGGATGGTGGCAATTACTATGGATTACTATTATTGGTGGAATAATAGTGATCATATGGCAAGCAACTATGGGTGAAAAAAAGAAAAATCGGTATGGTCCACCTGTTAAAAAATAATTTAATTTTCTAAAAAATTGATTTGGAGTATTTTTTCCAATTATCTTGATAGTGTTTTGTATTTTCAAATACTGCTTTCTTTTCCTCCTCAGTGACCTCTCTCACAACTTTGCCAGGTGAACCTATTACCAAAGAGTTATCTGGTATCTCTTTATTTTCAGTAATTAAAGCTTTTGCACCAATGATACAATTTTTTCCAATCTTAGCGTTATTGAGAATCACTGCACCAATTCCAATTAAACTATTGTCCCCTATAGTACATCCATGAAGCATAACCATATGACCTACAGTTACATCTTTACCAACTTTAATGGGATATCCTGGATCAGTATGCAAAACACATCCATCTTGAACATTTGATCCCTCCCCTATATGAATATTTTCAATATCTCCTCTTAAAGTTGCATTAAACCAAACACTTGTATTTTTTTCTAAAGTTACATCCCCAATCACAACCGCATTAGGTGCTACCCAATTTTCGCCAGAGTTTTTTGGTTTTTTATCTTTTAAATCGTAAAACATAATTTATATATTAATACATTATGCCAATACAAACTCCAATATGTGATTTCGGTCAAAAGGCTCACGACTTTAAGCTTAAATCAACTGATAATAAAATTTTATCTTTAGAAGATATTAAAGGTGAAAATGGAACCTTAATCATGTTTATTTGCAACCATTGTCCCTATGTTAAAGCAGTTACAAAAGATATAGCCGAGGATACCAAAAAATTGAAAGATTTAGGAATTAACTCTGTAGCAATCTGTGCCAATGATGCTGAGAATTATCCAGAAGACTCGTTTGAAAATATGATTGAATTTGCAAAAAAAAATCAATTCAGTTTTCCATATTTAGTTGATGAAACGCAAGAGATGGCCAGAACTTATGATGCGGTATGTACTCCAGATTTTTTTGGGTACAACAAAAATTTAGAGCTTCAATATCGAGGTAGATTAAGAGAATTAAAAAATTTAGTTCCTGTAAGGGATGGTGATAGTGATTTATTTAATGCAATGAAACAAATTGCTGAAACTGGTAAAGGACCTGAAAATCAAACTCCGAGTGCTGGCTGTAGTATTAAGTGGAAAAATAGTTAATGTATTTAATCGTTACGAGATCTTTTCCCCCAGAGGTGGGTGGGATGCAAAGTTTAATGTGGGGTTTGGCAAAAGAAATGTCCAAAAACTTTATGATCAAAGTTTTTGCTGATCACTACGAAAATCATAAAGAATTTGATAAAAAAGTAAATTTTTCAATTGAAAGAGTTGGTGGGATTAAATTCCTAAGAAAAATAAGAAAAGCACAGCTTATTAATGAATTTTTAAAAACAAGTAAAGTTCAAGGTGTTATAGCTGATCATTGGAAAAGTTTAGAATTACTAAAAACCAATAAAAAGATGTATTGTTTAATTCACGGAAAAGAAATCAATCACGCTAAAGGAACCTCTTTAAATAAAAGAGCAAACAAAGTTTTAAATAGTGTTGAAAAAGTAATAGCAAATTCTGATTATACAAAGGATTTAGCCATTCAAAATGGTGTAGAACAAGAAAAAGTTATTGTGATAAATCCAGGAGTCAGCCCTGCCAAAGAATTAAATAAGACATCATTAACTAAAGTTGAAAGCTTACTTAAAACAAAATCACCACGTTTAATAACAGTTTCAAGATTTGATAAAAGAAAAAATCATGAAAAAGTTTTGATGGCTGTAAGAAACTTAAAACAAATTTATCCAAATATTGTTTACATTTGCATTGGCTATGGAGAGGAAGAGCAAAATTTAAAAGATTTGGTTAATGAACTCAATTTAGGTGGGCAAGTTATGTTTTTTAAAGAAATAACTGATGACCTTAAAAATGCTTTAGTAGCAAAATCAAATATATTTGTGATGCCATCGGTAAAATATAAAAGCTCAGTTGAGGGTTTTGGTATAGCTTATATAGAGGCTGCACAATATGGAGTTCCCTCTTTAGGTGGGTCTGATGGTGGTGCAGCGGATGCAATTCAACACGATAAAACTGGATTAATATGTGATGGAAATAATCTAGATGAAATTTACTCATCATTAAATTCTATGATTGAAAATAAAAAATATTTACATTTTGGTAAAAATGCTAAAGAGTTATCCTTTAAATTTGATTGGTCTTATATTATTGAACAATATAAAAAAATTTTAAGTTAAAGATTGAGACAATCTTTCGAAAACTCTTTCAGCACTTAAGTTTTTTAGATCCGCAACTTCAATTGGTTTAAAATTTTCTCTTTCAATACTTACTTTGTACGCTGTTGTATGTTTACCGAATAATGTAAGACCTTTGGCTCCTACATGAGCAGCTATGTGCGCAGGACCAGTATCATTTGCAACAACAAATGAACTATCTTTTATCAAGGCGGTAAGTTGAAAAATATCTAGCGCTCTACCATTATCCAGTAAAGCTAATGCATTAATATTTTTTGCTTCACTGATTTCAGTTGGTCCAGGAGCTGTAATAACTTTATATTCTTCACCATACTTACTCGATATTAAATCAATAAGTTTGTTGTAATAAGGCCATTTTTTAATTGTTAAATGAGGTGAACAGAAAGGAAATAATAAAATATATTTTGTTATTTTATAAAAATTTCTAATTTCACTAATGTCTGTGGCAGCCCAATTGAAGTCTGGTCTTAACGTATTCAATGTATTTAAACCAGAATCTTTCAATTGATATTCAAATCTTTCGAGAACCGAATTTTTATCAAATTCGCTTTTGTTTTTTCCTTCTGGTAAAGTTGTTATTGAGCTCGACCATATTTCCTTGCCTGCTTTTGGAAAAAGAATATTTTTATAAAAGTTAGTTCTAGATGAATTTTGCAAGTCAAAAACTTTTGAAAAATTATACTTTTTAATTTCACGCATTAAAAAATATAAATATATTAAATTAAATCTTGGTAGTCTTTTGTCTAAAATAACATTATGAATAAATGGATTTTTTTTGAATAAATCAATAAATGGTTTTGTAGTAAGAAGATGAATTTGATCATTTTTATGATTTTCAGATATGTCTTGAATAGCACCACTAGCTTGAGATATATCTCCTAAAGATCCGTGTTTGATAATTAGTATATTAGACATATTTATAACAAGATAACATAGTATTAAATTTTATGAATAAAATTATAGTAGAAGTTTCAGTTGGAGAACTTTTAGATAAAATTTCAATTTTAGAGATTAAAAAAGAAAAGATAAAAGATGCTAAAAAATTAAAATTCATTAATAACGAATACTCTATTCTTAAAAATCAGTTAGATGAAAATATCAAATCTGATGAAAAGCTGAATAATCTTTACCAATCTCTTAAAGAAATTAACTCAAAACTTTGGGTTATTGAGGATGATAAAAGACAATGTGAGAAAGAAAAGGATTTCGGGGAAAAATTTATTAAGCTTTCAAGAGATGTTCATTTTCTAAATGATGATCGGGCAAAAATTAAATTAGAGATTAACAATCACACTGGATCAACTATCAAAGAAATAAAAGAATACACCAGTTATTAAATCATTAATGGGACTTCATTTTTCAAAAGAGGAATTTAGGGTTAGAAAATCGAAAGTTTTAGACTCTATGAAAGATCAAAACATTGATGCTTTATTAATGTTTAGACAAGAGTCTATGTATTGGTTAACTGGTTATGACACATTTGGATATGTTTTTTTTCAAACATTAATTTTAGATAAAAAAGGAAACACAATATTACTTACTAGATCTCCAGATTTAAGACAGGCACAAAATACATCCAATATTAAAGATATAAGAATTTGGGTTGATAAAGATGGATCGAACCCAACCGATGATCTTAAAGTTATTTTGGATGAGCTAAATCTTAAAGGAAAAAAATTAGGAATTGAATATGAGGCTTATGGATTGACTGGAAAAAATACATTGAAGCTCAATAAGTCTTTAGAGAATTATTGTTCTGTTGAAGATAAATCAGACTTAATAACAAAGTTAAGAGTAGTGAAATCCAAAGAGGAAATTGTTTATGTTAAAAAAGCTGCAGAACTGGCTGATCAAGCTTTGGATGAAGTTTGGAAATATGCCAAAGCGGGTGTAAATGAATCTAAGATTTTAGCTGAAATGAATAAAGTTATATTTGAAGGAGGTGGAGATTATCCTGCAAATGAATTTATTATTGGTTCAGGAAAAAATGCTCTTCTTTGCCGTTATCAATCAGAAAAACAAACTTTAAATGATCAAGATCAACTAACTATAGAATGGGCTGGTACTTATAGACATTACCATTCAGCAATGTTTAGAACAATTCCTATAGGAAAAGCAGATCCTAAACATTATAAAATGCATGAGGCGTGTGTTGAAGCATTAAAAAATTGTGAAAATAAATTAAAACCTGGAAATAAAATTGGAGAGGTTTTTGATATTCACGCAAAAACTTTTGATGATCTTGGTTTTAATAAAGCAAGAATGAATGCATGTGGTTATTCCTTAGGCACAACTTTTGCTCCAAATTGGATGGATTGGCCAATGTTATATACTGGAAATCCATATGTGATTGAGCCTGGAAATGTTTTTTTTATGCATATGATATTAATGGACTCAGAAAATCAATTAGCAATGAACTTAGGTGAAACTTATTTAATCACTGAACAAGGTAACGAAAGACTTGGTAAACAAAAAATTGATTTAGTTGTGCTTTAATTAAAGCTGTATTTCTTTTCTAAAAACTTAATCACATTATGAATTATAAAGGTCATAAATAGATAAATACCACCAGCAACAATAAATACCTCAATTGGTTTAAAAGTTGTTGAAATTATATATTTTGCAACACCTGTAAGGTCCATTATAGTGACAGTACTTGCTAAAGAAGTTCCTTTCATCATTAGTATAATTTCATTTCCATAAGCTGGTAAAGATTGTCTAATAGCAATAGGAATTTGAATTTTATAAAAGATTACTTTATTTGAGATACCCAAACTTTTACCTGCCTCTATTATTCCAGGTTTAATAGTCTGAAATGCGGATCTCAATATCTCTGAAGTGTAAGCACCCGTGTTTAGAGCAAAAGCAATTATTGCACACCAATACGGTTCTTTTAAAATTACCCATAAAACTGTCGATCTTAAATGTTCAATTTGACCTAATCCAAAATAAATAATGAATATCTGTACTAAAAGTGGTGTACCTCTAAAAACATACGAATATCCATATGCAAATCTATTGATAAATATATTTTTATTTAATCTTAGAATTGCAAAAAATAAGCCAATGAATAATCCAATTATTAAAGATACTGAAAGAAGTTTTAAAGTTATTACAGCAGCATTTAGTAACTTTGGAAGACTATTAATCATTAATTCAAGATCCATTAGTACCCCCTACTATATTTAACTTCTAATCTGTTAATTAATTTCATGCTCACAAAAGTAAGTAGTAAATACAAGACTGCAGCAAATGAATAAAAGAATAATGGATCTCTCGTTGATCCAGCAGCAATATAAGATTGCCTCATGATTTCAACTAAACCTGTAACTGAAATTAGAGAAGTGTCTTTTAGAGTTATCTGCCAAACATTACTTAGATTTGGAATAGCTAATCTTAATGTTTGAGGTAAAATAATTTTAAAAAATTTTCCAAATTTATTTAGACCTAATACATTGGCAGCCTCGAACTGGCCTTTATCAATTGATTGAATCGCTCCCCTAAAAACTTCAGTTGAATAAGCACCAGAAATTATTCCAATTGCAAATGCACCTGTGATAAATGCATTTATTTCAATATACTCATTATAACCAAATATTGATGCAACAAACATAACTGCACCAGTTCCACCAAAAAAGAAAAGGTAAATTACTAATAATTCTGGAACACCTCTTATTATAGTTGTGTAAGAATTAGCTATGAAATTTAAAAACTTATTTTTAGATAATTTTAATGGAGTAAAGATTAACGCAAAAAGAAAACCTATAATCATTGCTGTAATTGAAACAGCTATAGTCATTAGAGTGGCACGAAATAACTCGTCACCCCAACCAGTATCTCCAAATGCTAGAAGTTCCATATAGATTGGCGACTATACATTATAGTCGCCAAATCTAAAATTAATTACATAGAGGCATCAAAACCAAACCATTTAGTAGCTATTCTACTAATGTCTCCGTTTTTTCTAGCCTTCTCGATTGCTTTGTTAAATGCTTTTAATAATTCAGTGTCGTCTTTTCTAATTCCAACTCCAACACCATTACCAAATGCTCCACCTGAAAAAGTTGGACCTACAAGAACAACTGGTTTACCAGATTTCTCAGCATAATCTGTAAAAGCAACTGCGGCTGCTAATGCAACATCGCATCTTCCTGATGCTAAGTCTAAGTTTACTTCATCTTGAGTTTTGTAAGTTCTTAGATTTATTTTTCCTACATCACCAGACTCTAAAAAGTTTTGGTGAATAGTTGCTGTTTGTGTACAAACAGTTTTACCAGCAAGTGCACCCGTTAAAGTTTTTAAAGTTTTTTTAACACCTGAGCCACCTAGAGTAAGATTGATTCCTTCCGGAGTATCCATACCTTCAAGGTCAGAACCTTTCATAACTGCTAAAGATGCAACTTCATCTGCATAGCCTTGAGAAAAGCTAATAGCTTTTTGTCTTTCTGCTGTAATAGACATACCTGCCATAATTGCATCAAATTTTCTCATAATTAAAGCTGGTATCATTCCATCCCAATCTTGTTCAACAATCTCACATTGTTGTCCAATGTATCTGCAAAGTGTGTAAGCTAATTCGACTTCAAATCCAATTAATTTACCTGATGCATCTTTAGAATTCCATGGAGGATAAGCGCCTTCTGTTCCAATTTTAATTTTATCAGCATTAACGTTTCCAATAATTAACAATGAAAACAAAACTGAAAAAATAGTTTTTTTAAATATATTCATCATTCTCTCCTTTAATAAAAAAATATTATTTCACAAATCAGAGACTTCTAAAAGAAAAAACTAATGATTTATTGAAGACGAGAAATTCCAAGAACAATCAAAACTTGGTACATAAACCCTAGATAATTTGGTATTTCCAAAATGATGATGAAAAACATTCATCCAATTTTCAACTTGAAGAGGTTTTTTATCTTGGCTGCCAACTTGTGCTGTGATCACACCCTTTGGTTTTAATATTCTTACTAATGAGTCCATATTTTTTGCAGCTAAATCTATACAAAACTGATCATCATTTAAATCTACAAAGATATGATCGTATGTATCATCTTTTACTGATTTAATACTATGAAACGCATCTCCCCAAACACATTTAACTGAATTTTTCTCTGTAGCTTTTTTTCCAATGTCGCCTAAATGTTTATTACAAACTTCAACTACTTCTGGATCAAGCTCATACCAATCGATAAAATTAAATTTTTTAGATATACATTCTCTAGCAACACCTCCGTCACCACCACCAATGATTGCAGCTCTTTCATTGTTTTTATTTAACTTCAATCCAGAACCTACAAATGTTGAGCTGTACAAATGTTCATCAGACTCAGCTACTTGAATTTCACCATCAATAAATAATGATTTTCCAAATTGCTCTAACTCTAAAATTTCGATATGTTGACCCACCTTTGATTTAAAATCTTCCAAAACTTCATTTACAACATAGGATTTTTGTAAACCTGGTGAGCTGTAAATATCGTGATAAAGAGATCTCGTATCTCTATTAAACTCTTTTTTTACAATTCTTTTGTGCTTAAATTCTTTTTTAACAATATCAACTGCTACTGATGGACTGATGTTTCCACAAGTAAAGAAATCAAAACTTATAATTCCTTTTTCAGGAAATGTATGAAAACTGATATGACTTTCAGCTAACAATGCAAGAATTGTAAAGCCCTGTGGTTCAAACTTGTATTTTGATATATTTAAGATTGTAACTTTAGCTACTTTAGCAATCTCTTTAATAACTCTTTCATAAACGGATTGATCATATTCTTTATCGGTACCAATAATATCTAAAGTAATGTGCTCCCCTACTTTTATCATATTATCCTTTTTTATAATCTTTAGCTTTTTCCAAAACTTTTTTCATTTCTTCTAATGAAAGAATCTTTGGCTCACCTAACTTTAGTGCAATAGTGTATTGATGACAAATATTTTCTATCTCTTGTGCTAGTTCAAATGCTTGGTCTAGATTTTTTCCAAAAGCAACCTGTCCGTGATTAGACATCAAACAAGCACTTCTATTTTCTAAAGCTTTAATTACATTTTGTGAAAGTTCTTCTGTTCCAAAAGTTGCGTATTCAGCGCATTTAATGTCTTCTCCTCCTGCAAGAGCAATCATGTAATGAAACGGAGGTATAGATTTTCCGTGTGAAGATACAGCTGTTGCGTGTGGAGAATGTGCATGAACAATTGCTTGGGCATCTTTTTTATTTAAATAAATATCTCTATGAAATCTCCATTCGGAGGAGGGTTTGTTCACTGAGTCGTTATTTTCCGCTTCTTCATTTAAACCCATAAAAACAATATCTTCTGGCTTTAATGTCTCATATTTTTTTCCTGATGGAGTAATTAAATAACCTTCAATATTATCTTGTTCTGCTCTCAAAGATATATTTCCTGATCGTAGCGGTGAAAGATTTGTAAAGTTCAATTTTAGAGAATACTCAATAATTTGATTTCTTTGGTCTAAATTCTTCATTTAAATAATTCTTTTAGTCCTCTTTCTGATGCTTCACATATGCCTTTTTCGGTAATTAATCCTGTAACATATTTTGCTGGAGTTACATCAAAAGCTAAATTCATAGCTTTACTATTTTTTGGATAAATTTGTATTTTCTTTATATTTCCTTTTTCATCTAAACCTTCCACATGAGATAATTCGTCTGAATTTCTCTCCTCAATTGGAATATCTTTATGATCTTTTATATTCCAGTCAATTGTTGAACTTGGTAGTGCAACATAAAAAGGAATCTTGTTTTCATAAGCTGCTAGTGCTTTAAGATAAGTTCCAACTTTATTACAAACATCTCCATTGGCTAGAGTTCTGTCTGTTCCAACAATACACATATCAACCTCTCCTCTTTGCATCAAAATTCCACCTGTGTTATCTGCAATGATTGTGTTCTTAATTCCTTCTTCATTTAATTCATAGGAAGTAAGATTTGCTCCTTGATTTCTTGGTCTAGTTTCATCTGCCCATACATGAACAGGAATTCCTTTTTTGTGTGCATGATAGATTGGAGAAGTTGCGGTCCCCCAATTTATTGTTGCAAGCCAACCTGCATTACAATGAGTTAATATATTAATTGTATCTTTTTTTTTATTATAAATTTCTTCTATTATTTTAAGACCATTTAATCCTATACTTTCGCAAAATTTTATATCTTCTTCACATATATCTTTAGCTTCATTAAGAGCTATTTCTAAAATTTTATCACTATTTAAACCTGATAATTTATTCATCATTCTATCAACAGCCCACTTTAAATTTATTGCTGTGGGTCTTGAGCTAATTAATTCACCTGCAGATTTTTTTAAAAATGATTGATCATTATTTTCTATAATTGCTAAAACTAGTCCATAAGCTGCAGTGGCACCTATCAAAGGTGCGCCCCTTACTTCCATTGTTTTTATAGCATTAATTGCATCTTTTACTGTTTTTAAGTCTTTTATAATAAATCGATGTGGAAGTTTTGTTTGATCAATAATTTTTACGACATTATTTTCAAACCAAATAGTACGATACTCTTTTCCTTCTATTTTCATTTATTTAAAACTCTACCCGCAACTGTTTTAAGTTTATCTACAGTTTTTTTTGTTCTTTTTTCTGGAGCAGTAATAATTGCAACATCTAAACAATTATTCGTTGGATCTTGAGAATCAATATGATTTTCAAAATTTTCTATCAAATTTTTAATCATATTTTTTGCTTTAGCAGCATTTCCTAAAAGAACTTTTATTACTTGTTGAACATCTACATTTTCATGATCTGGATGCCAACAATCATAATCGGTTACCATTGAAACAGATGCATACCTAATTTCTGCTTCTCTAGCTAATTTAGCCTCAGGCATATTTGTCATACCAATCACATCAGCTTTCCACGATCTATAGAGATTGGATTCAGCTAGAGTTGAAAATTGTGGCCCTTCCATTACAATATAAGTTCCACCTCTTTGATATTCTATTTTTTCTTTCTTTATAGCTTCTTCACACGCATTCATTAGACCATTTGATGTTGGATGAGCCATAGAAACATGGGCAACGATTTCGTCATCAAAAAAAGTTTTGTTTCTTGCAAAAGTTCTATCTATAAATTGATCAACGATTACAAATTTACCTGGTGGTAAGTCTTCTTTTAAAGATCCGACAGCTGATACAGAAACTATGTCAGAAACACCTAATTGCTTTAACGCATCAATATTAGCTCGAAAATTTATTTTAGAAGGTGAAATAAAATGCCCTCTTCCATGTCTTGGTAAAAAATAAACCTCTTTTTTTTTATATTTTGTCTTTAAAATTTGATCTGAGGGTTTTCCCCAGGGGGTTTGTAAATCAACTAACTCTCGATTTTCAAATTCCTCAACATCGTATAAACCACTTCCACCAATGATTGCTAATTTATTTATTGTCATATAAAAATTTTTTTTAATTAATTATTAATATATAATTTACTCTTATGAATTTAAAAGATTTTATTAGATCAATTCCAGATTATCCAAAAAAAGGTATATTATTTAGGGATATAACTACATTAATAAAAAATGAAAAAGCATTTTCTGAAACAATTAATCAGATAGTTGAGAGAAGTAAAAAAGTAAAATTTGATAAAATTGCAGCTATTGAGTCAAGAGGCTTTGTCTTTGCATCTGCTGTCTCATACATTTTAAAAAAACCCTTTGTGATGCTTAGAAAAAAAAACAAATTACCAGCTGATGTTCATTCAATAGATTTTGAACTCGAATACGGAACAGCAACCATAGAAGTTCATAAGGATTCTATTAATGAAAATGACAATGTGTTAATTATTGATGATTTAATTGCAACTGGAGGAACTGCAGAAGCTGCAGCTAGGCTAGTTGAAATTTCTAAAGGAAAAGTTGCTGCTTTTATTTTTGTTATTAATTTATTTGATCTCAGCGGTACGGACAAATTAATAAAAAAAGGTTATAAAGTTGAAAACCTAATTGATTTTCCAGGTCATTAAAAATGGAAAAATTAAATAAAATTTCTAAAATTTTTAATAAGATTTATTACAATCTTTTCGTTGAAAATTTTAGAAGTAAACTTCATTACAATTTTCCAACAAATTATTTTCGTTGGGATCTTATTGAATATTTGATTAACAAATATAGTTATTCTGATTACTTAGAAATAGGTTGTGATCAAGATCAGTTGTTTTCAAAAATTAAGATACAAAATAAAGTTGGTGTAGACCCAAGTAGTGGTGGGAATGTGAGAAAAACAAGTGATGAATTTTTTAAGGAAAATAAGAATAAATTTGACATAGTTTTTATCGATGGCCTACATACTTATGATCAAGTAAAAAAAGATATTCTAAATTCAATAAATTGTTTAAAAGAAAATGGTGTTGTCTTGGTTCATGATTGTATGCCTGATAGTCTAAGTAAACAAGCTGTTCCAAGATACAGAATGATATGGAACGGGGATGTTTGGAAGGCAATAGTTGACCTCAGACAAAGAGAAGATTTAGAAATTTTTACATGTGAAATGGATCAGGGTATAGGAATAATTAAAAAAGAGAAAAATACCTCCATCTTAGAAATTAAAAAACCTGTGAGAAATCTAAAGTTTAGAGATTACTATGCTAATTACAAAAAGTTTCTTAGAGTAATAAGTGTAAAAGAATTAAAAGAGAAATATTAAATTTCTTTATTTTTCCAAGCATCTGGAGTTAAATCATTATCAATTTCAATAGTTAAACGATAATTGAAATCTTTAGTTCCTCTTTTCTTAATATAATCGTAAGTTTTTTTTACGCCCTCACTCAAACTCACTGTTGTCTTGTAATTTAATAATTTTCTTGCTTTATCAGCTGAACAGATTGCATGTTTAACTTCCCTTGGTCTATCTTTTTTATAAATTGCTTCAAGATTTGAGCCTGTAATATTTGAACAAACTTCAACTACCTCATTGATTGTCACAAATTCTTCGTCAGGGCCTATGTTAATTATCTGTTTATTCAAATTTTTTTGATCAAGCATTGGAAGTAAACAACTTATACAATCATCAATATACGAAAAACAACGTTTCTGTTCTCCATTACCATAAACAATTGGTGATTTACCTTGCAACATTCTATTTAAAAATATTGAGACCACATTTCTATATGGATCAGTATAAATTTGTTTTGGCCCTATGATATTATGGGGAACAGCAATTACCCATTCTATGTTATTTAATTCACAAAGATTCTTTAGTACATCTTCAGCTGCCACTTTAGAGATGCCATAAGGGTCAACGGGTTTAGGAATCATATCTTCTGTGAAGGGTGTTTGTTGATCTCCATATCTCGCCATAGAAGAACAAAAAATTATTCTTTTTACTTTTTCATTAACTGCAGCAGAAAAAATTGAGACTGATGCAAGGTAATTATTTTTTGTAATTTCATAAGGTGAGAATACTGACAAACCCTCATGGGCTGTAGCTGCACAATGATAAACAACATCAATATTTTTCATTATTTTTTTTACTTTTGAAAAATCACTACAATCCAAATTATAAAACTCTATATCTTTATGAATATTATCTTCATAACCACCTATCATATTATCTACGCCAACCACTTTATGTCCAAGATCTAATAATTTTTCTGATAAATGTGAACCTAAAAAACCTGCTACACCGGTTACTAAAATATTATATTTATTTGTCATACAAAATCTAAATTATTATACATTTAAAGCTTAGGTCTATACCATGATTTTCTCAATAAAACAGAATTAATAATACCTAATAATCTATGTTTATAAATTTCACTTTTATACTTCTGAAATGTAATTAAAAAAATAATGAATTTTATTAAAGATGAAGAGAATTTTGGTAGAATTTTTATGATAGCAGATAAATATCCATAATGTTTTTTATGAAAATAAAATGTTGACCACATCCAGTGCCAATTTCTAGAAAGCTCCATAGGTTTTTCAATTTTAGAATTATGTGATGAGCCACCTGAATGGCTTACTTTAATTTTGGGATCTATAAATATTTTTGAATTATTTTCTTTCAATCTTCTACACAAATCTATTTCCTCAAAATAAAGGAAAAAATTATCATCAAAAAAATTAATTAGTTTAAGATTTTTCATATTTAAGAACATTGCAAAACCTTTGACATTATCTACCTCTTTAATTTCTTTATCATTTTTAATTCTAAAATTGTTATATTTTTCATTTTCGGATATTGGAGCAATAATTCCGAAATCTTCTAAATTCTTGATACTTAAAAAAAATTTACTCACAGCATCATCATTTAAAATCACATCAGGGTTTACTATTAAAGCATAATTGGTTTTAACCATTGATAATCCTAAATTATTTCCTGCCCCGTACCCTAAATTTTCTTTTGACAAAACACATTCAACATTTTGATATCTAGTGTAAATTTCTTCCTTTAATGTTTCGTCATTCGAATTTTCAATAACAATAATTTTGATACTTTTTCCGACTGATTCTATACAACTAAAAATTTTATCCCTGCTATGAAATGAAGTTATTACAACAGTTAAATCGAAAGTTTTCATATTAACTTAGTATTTATGGTAGCGGGAAGTGGGATCGAACCACTGACCTCGGGCTTATGAGTCCCGCGCTCTAACCAACTGAGCTACCCCGCCTTTTGAAGAGATTTATAATAGTTTAATAATTTGATTCAATATTTATTAATTAGGTAATATTTATAAATTTAGAGAAAATTAACTAATATTTTCTTAGAAAATGATTAGACCAAATAAAATCAACCCTGTTGAAGCCGCTGCTGAAAAATACAATTTTTTTCTGCTTTCATTTTTTTTATTAACTGCAATTCTATTTAAAAGAACGTTTATGTTGCTACTTTTTGATTGAGTTGATGGTGGATCTTTTTCAAGGTATCTAGCTATAAGCTTTTCTTTGACGTTAATACCTGAATTTTTCATATGATTATTTAATCACGTATAATTGATTTTTGCAAATTTGTTAGAAAGAAAGATAAATTCCAAAGGATCCCACACCAATTATCAGCAACGATAAAATGAAAATATTTTTTTTAAGTTCCTTCGCTTCTATTTCCTCTAGCTTTGACTTTAGAATGTTTATATCAACTTTCTTCTTTAATGTTTTTAAAGGCTTTTCAGCAACATCAACATCATTTGGGGTCTCGATGTTAGTATGTGTCTCTGCAAAGCCTTTATTATTCATAGGAGGATTAGTACATTAAAATATCTGTTGAACAATTTTCCTGAAGTTCAATTTGGGTCACTATTATATTGACATGTGTTCAATTTGGGTCAATATTCTCAAATTCAAATTTTATGAGTTTAGAACAAATCGATTTCAGTAAAACCTTAACCGACGATCAGGTTTTTGAGACCATAATGAATAACTACTCTGAATTAGCTAATGAATGGATATCACATCAGTGGAATTGGATGAACAATGTGTACTGGGCTTTTAATGATCACTACAAATACATGATTATAATTTCACTTATAGAAAAAACACTGCAATTTTATGATCAAATGAATATTCAACAATCTTATGAAGAATATTATTCTAAATCATATGTTCAAATAGATAAGTTTAGTATTACTGAATTATGTGAGAAGTTAGATCTACCAAAAGAAACGATAAGAAGAAAAGTTTTAGAACTTGAGGAAGAAGGTGTTATTAAAAGAGATAAAAAAAAAATTGTTATTGACAGTAAAGCATTTACTTTTGTTAAACCTCAAAATCAAATTAAACTTTCATCAAAATATATCTTATTAGTGGCTGAAGCTTTATATAAAGATAAGCACTTTTCAAAAAAAATTGATGTCAAGTTAATTGAAAATTTAATCAAAAAAAAATTTACATTATGTTGGCGATGGTTTTATCGAATGCAAATACCATTAATAATTGGATATCACAAATTCATGCAAGATCTAAGTACCTTTCATGTCTGGGGAACTATTTGTATGAATCAATCATTGAATTTCACAAAAAATTTGAAAAACACAGAGACAAAAAAATTACCATTAGATCATGGTGCTGCGAGTAAAATACTAATTGATAATGTTGGTTCAACTTCAGGTATTAGCGCAATGTCAATTTCTGATATGACATTAATTCCAAGAGCTACTGTAATAAGAAAATGTAAATACTTAATAAAAAATGATTTGATAAAACTTAATGAGAAAAAACAATATACTTTATCTTCATTCAATTTTAAGAAAATTCTGCCTTACCAAACTGAGGCTTTTAAGTTTAAAGCTAAATTTATACGTAAAGTTCTAAATCTTCTTGTAATTTCATAAATCTTAAATAGATTATAAACGTTATACTATTACACAGAGGGGTCATGGAGATAGTAATAAAAATAGCACCAATTATTTTAGCATTAATAATGCTAGGATTAGGTTTGGGTTTGAAAGTTGAAAATTTTTCAAGAGTATTAAAAACACCAAAAGATTTTTTTGTTGGTTTTTTTACACAATTAATAATTCTTCCAATTGTTGCTTATCTATTAATAATAATTTTAAAAACACCCGCTGAAATAGCAATTGGTGTAATGATCATTGCTGCGGCACCAGGTGGAGTTACATCAAACATATTAACTAAGTTTGTAAATGGAGATGTTGCATTATCAATTACTTTAACAGCTATAATAAGTTTAATTAGTATTTTTACGGTTCCTTTAATAATTTTTACCTCTGCTGATTTGTTAGGAATTACAAATATAACAGAAAATATATCAATGATTGGTATTTCTTTAAAAATGTTTTTTGTTGTAACAGTGCCAGTTATTTTGGGCATGATTATCAGAAAATTTGCTGAAAATTTTGTAGCTTCAAAAGCTGAAATATTTAACAAACTAAATATCATTTTTTTTATTATTTTTTTCATAGCAGCATTTTATGAAGAAAGGGAAAACTTTATTAATTTCTTTAAACAAGCTGGCCTAATTGCTTTAGTTCTAAACATAACAATGATGGTTATCGCTTTCTATCTTGCAAAATACTTTGCCTCTGGAATTGCTCAAAGGAAAGCTATTTCACTAGAGTGTGGTCTGCAAAATGGTGCATTAGCAATATTTGTTGCGACTCAAATATTTGGTACTGATATTTTATATACAACTCCAGCTGCTGCTTATGCATTAATAATGTATATAACCAGTTTTATGTTTATTTTTCTTCTTAAAAATAAAAATTAATTATTTTTAAAGTTTATTTGTTTCAAGGGTTTGTTAATTATCTCAATTTCATATTTCTTTTTCTCAACCTCAATAAATAATTTGCTATTTTTCAATCTTTCATTCGAAAAATCATTATTAATATAACCAAAGGCGAGATTTTTCTTAAAGTTAAATGAGTAATTTCCAGAAGTTGATCTTCCTATTATTTTATCTTCTAAATAAATAGGCTCGTCGTGAAGTAATAGTGGTTCTCCAGGTTTACTATCTTTTAAGGTAAACATGGCAAATCTTGTTTTAATCTTTTCTTTATCAATCTTTTCAAGAGCTGACTTACCAATAAAATCTACGTTCTTTTTATTACTGATTGTAAATGATAAACCTGCCTGATATTGATTTTCCTCAGGAGATATGTCGTGACCCCAATGCAAAAAACCACTCTCCATTCGCATAATATCCATTGCATGCATGCCACAATTTGAAAGATTATGATCTTTTCCTTTTTCTATAATTAATTCATAAATTTTTTTCGCATCTTTAGCTTCAACGTAAAGTTCATAACCTAATTCACCAACATAAGACAATCTTTGTGTCCAAATTTTAATATCTTCAATTGAAATAAATTTTGCAGTTCCAAATTTGAAATTCTCATTATCAAAACTATCTTTACTTAATGAACTTATAAGACTTCTGCTCTTGGGCCCAAATAAACCAAAAACACAATAATCATCAGTTACATCTTTCAATTCAATATCTTTATTTAAATGTTTTTTGATGTGGTGCTTGTCTCTTTCTCTTGTTGCGGCAGAACTAATTATTCTAAAATGGTTTTCATCTATCGCCACTATAGTTAAATCAGTCTCAATACCACCATCTGAATTTAACATATGTGTATAAGTACATTTACCAACATCTTTCTTAATATTCGCAGTACAAATTCTTTGTAATTCTTGATGGGCTTTATCAGATTTAATTTCAAACTTTGAAAAAGGAGTAAGATCAAATAAACCAACATTTTTTATTGTATTACTTGTTTCATACTCAGCTGAGGGATACCAACTTTGATAGTTATAACTATATTCATACTCTGCCTTTTCACCATCTAGTGCAAACCACATTGGTCTTTCATATCCACCCGATACACCAAAGCAGGCTCCAAAACTTTTCAAATTATCATGATGTGGAAGTTTTTTTATATCCCTTGAAGTTTTGTGTTGTTTAAAGGGCCAATGCATTCCATACAAATCTCCTAACGACTCTGTAATTCTTTTTTTGATAAAACCTAGTTCCGAATGAAACTTTTGAAATCTTTTTATATCGTAACTAAAAATATCTTCATTAATATGACCAGTCATCAACCACTCCGCTGTAACTTTACCAACACCACCACCACTGCCAATTCCAATACTATTTAAACCGCAACATACGAAAAAATTTTTAATTTCAGGAACTTCACCTAATAAAGTGTTGGTATCAGGAGTAAAAGACTCCGGGCCTGAAAAAAATTTTCTAATTCCAGCAGTTTCTAAAATTGGAAATCTTTTAATTGCTGAAGCTAGATAAGGTTCAAAATGTTCAAAATTTTCTTGAAACTCACCAAAGGAAAAATCTTCCGGAACTTTATTTGTTTTATTCCAGGCAGGAATTGAATTTCCCTCAAAAATTCCAACGAGTATTTTTCCTGCATCTTCTTTTATATAAGTTCGATTATCAAAATCTCTTACCACTGGTAAAGTTTTAGATAAATTTTCAATTGGTTCAGTAATAATATAGAAATGTTCTGCTGGGTATAATGGGATACTGACACCAGCTTTTTCTCCTATTTGCCTTGACCACATACCTGAGGCTAAAACGATATATTCACATTCAATTTTTTGACCTTTAACTTTAACTCCAGAAATTTTTCCATCTTTCGTTAAAATTTCCTCAACTGGTGATTTCTCAAAAATTTGTGCACCCTCCATTCTTGCTGCTTTAGCCAACATATGGGTAACACCCGAAGGATCTGCAGCACCATCACCTGGCATTAAAATTCCTCCTATAACTTCATCTGTATTAATTATGGGATAATCTTTTTTAATTTGATCTTTATCTAAAATTCTTACATCAACATCATAGAGTTGTGCTGTGGTTGCTTGTCTTTGAAGTTCTTGCCATCTCCCTTTATGTTGAGCGATTGAAAGAGCTCCGTTTAATCTTAACCCTGCAGAATGATCAACTTTTTTCTCAAGCTCTTTATATAAATCTAAAGTATATTTTCTAATTTTTGTAACTGCTGCTGTTGGACCTAATTGACTTACTAAGCCTGCTGCATGCCAAGTTGTGCCTGATGTTAATTGATCTCTTTCTAAAAGAATAGTGTCTTTCCAACCAAATTTAGCTAAATGATAAGCAACAGAGCAACCCACTACCCCACCTCCTATCACAACAACTTTTGTGCTACTTGGAAGTTTTTTTTCCATCTAATTAGTTATTGATTGCATCTCCTGGATTAACATATTCATGTCCAAAAACATCTGCAACCGCTTTATAAGTCACATGACCTTTGTGAACGTTTAGTCCTGCTAGAAAGTTTTTGTCTTCTCCAAGAGCTTTTTGATAACCTTTGTTTGCTAGTTTAACCAAATAAGGAACTGTTGCTTTATTTAATGCGATAGTGGACGTTCTTGGAACTCCACCTGGCATGTTCGCTACACAATAATGAACAACATTATCCACTATAAAAGTTGGATCATTAAAAGTTGTTGGTTTACTTGTTTCCACACATCCGCCTTGGTCGATTGCAACATCAACAATTACCGAGCCTCTTTTCATTAATTTAAGCATATCTTTAGTAACTAATTTTGGTGCCTCTGCGCCAGGGATTAAAACTCCTCCCACTATTAAGTCCGCCTCGGCTACTAACTTTTTTAAATCTATTTTGTCGCTTTGTTCTGGAATTATTTTATCTCCAAACATTTCAACTAATTGTTTTAATCTTGCTTCTGATTTATCGACAACGTGTACTTTTGCCTTCATACCGGTTGCTATTGTTGCAGCATTTTCACCCACAACTCCTCCACCTAAAATTAAAACATTAGCAGGCTCACCGCCTGGAGCTCCTCCTAATAAAACTCCCCTGCCTTTTTGATTTTTTTCTAGACAATGTGCTCCTGCTTGAACCGACATACGTCCAGCTACAGCACTCATAGGTGCCAACAAAGGAAGTCGTCCATTGTCATCTGTAATAGTCTCGTAGGCAATATTAATACTTTTAGACTTTACTAAACCCTCAGTTAATTCTTTTGCAGCAGCCAAATGTAAATAGGTATAAACAATTTGATTTTCTCTAATCATTTCAACCTCAACTTTTTGAGGCTCTTTAACTTTAACAATTATTTCAGCATCATTAAAAATATCAGCAGCTTTTTCTATAATTTTTGCCCCGGCATTTTTGTACTGATCATTATCGAAACCTGCTTCAAAACCTCCGTTATTTTCAACTAAAACTTCGTGACCCTCTGAAACCAAAGTTTTAACACTATCCGGTGTTAGGCCAATTCTATTTTCTTGAGGTTTTATTTCTTTAGGTACGCCAATTCTCATTAACGAAATTTAATTCTTTTTACTCTTTGCGTAATTAGTAATTCCAGTTCTTAGTTTTTCTATGATTTCATCAATGTGTTTTTTTTCACAAATAAACATTGGTGCAATAATTAAACAATCACCAGTCGCTTTGAAATTTACTCCTGCATCGTAACAATGTTTGAAAGTAGCTAAACCTGCTTTACCAGGTCTACCATCAGTTTTAATATCGATTCCACCCATCATTCCATAACCTCTTATGTTATCTACTACATCAATATCTTTAAGAGAAAATAGACCTTCTTGGAAATAAGGAGCAAGTTCTTTTGCTCTATTAAAAATATCTTCTTTTTCAAAAATATCTTGAACGGCTAATGCTGCGGCCACTGATACAGGAATTCCTGAATATGTATAACCATGAAATAATTCTATTGCACCTTTTGGAGAATTATCCATCACTGCATCATAAATTTCTTCTTTACATGCAACTACACCAAAAGGAACTATTCCATTGGTTGTTGCTTTTGCCATTGTCATTATGTCAGGTGTTACACCAAATTCTTGAGCTCCAAAAGCTGAACCAGTTCTTCCCCAACCCGTAATTACTTCGTCAAAAATTAATAGTATTTTATGTTTGTCACAAAGTTCTCTTAATCTTTGTAAGTATCCAACTGGTGGCACTAAAGTTCCTGTTGAACCTGCGATAGGTTCTACAATACACGCTGCGATATTTTCAGAACCAAAATTAGTACAAATTCTCTCTAAGTCATTTGCAATCTCAGCTCCTGTTTCAGGTTGACCTGAAATAAATTTGTGTTCATCTAAATGTGTATGTCTCATATGAACGACACCTGGCATCAATACACTTGCATACGCTTTAACGTTATTGATCATACCACCGACTGATGTGGCTCCGATATTCATTCCATGATAAGCACGTTCTCTTCCAACAAATCTAAATCTTTGCCCCTCGCCTCTTGCTTTATGGTAAGCGATGCTAATCTTAATTGCAGTTTCCACTGCAGTTGATCCACATATCGTGTAAAAAATTTTATTTAAGTTTCCGGGTGTATGTTTTGAAATTCTTGTTGCTAATTCAAATGAACCACCAAAACCTTGTTGAAACGGCTGACAATAATCC
>CACIUF010000010.1 GCA_902589765.1 uncultured Pelagibacteraceae bacterium | reverse complement strand
AGAATTTTAGAAAATGGAAGAATATTTGATAAAGTTGGAGTAAATTTTTCTAAAGTTCATGGAAAATTCCCAAAACAATTTCAAAAAAATATTTTAGGTGCAAAAAAAAATCCCAGTTTTTGGGCCTCTGGTATTTCCGTTGTGATGCATATGAAAAATCCCATGATCCCTGCCATGCATTTTAATACAAGATATATCTGCACAACTCAGAACTGGTTTGGTGGTGGTATGGATGTAACCCCATCAATAAAAGATGATAAGGAAAAAAAAGAATTTCATAAAACCCTAAAAAAAATGTGTGATCAACACAATAAGAAATATTATACAAAATATAAGAAATGGTGTGATGACTATTTTTATTTACCTCATAGAAAAGAACCGAGGGGTATTGGTGGAATTTTTTTTGATTATAAAAAAGATAATTTTGAGAAAGATTTTAAATTTGTAAGAGATGTGGGGATCACTTTTCAATTTATTTTTGAAAAAATCATTAGAAAAAAAATGAAGAAAAAGTGGAATAAAAAACATAAAGAATTACAATTCATAAAAAGAGGTCGTTATACAGAATTTAACTTACTCTATGACCGAGGAACAAAATTTGGTTTGCAAACTGGTGGAAATGTTGAAGGTATTTTAATGTCATTACCTCCGTTAGCAAAATGGAAATAACATGGACAAAGAACCAATTACTTTAAATGGCCTAAATAAACTTAAAGATGAATTAATCTTTTTAAAAGAAAAAAAAAGACCTGAGATTGTAGCGGCGATTGCTGAAGCGAGGTCACATGGTGATCTAAAAGAAAATGCAGAGTACCACGCTGCAAAAGAAGAGCAATCTCATAATGAGGGAAGGATTACTGAAATTAATGATATCATTGCTAGAGCAAATGTCATTGATGTTACGAAATTAAATAATGATGGAAAAGTTATCTTCGGTTCGACTGTGTTTTTAGAAAATTTAGATACTGGAGAAAAAATAAATTATAAGATTGTAGGAAAAGATGAAGCTGATCTCAAACAAAAATTAATTTATTTTCAATCGCCTATAGGTAAAGGTTTAATAGGAAAAAATAAAAATGATTTAGTTGAAATAAAAACTCCTGCCGGGGTCAGAAATTTTGAAATTAAAGACGTAAAATATATCTAATTGTTAACAATTTGACTTACTTGTTTATCTGAAATTTGAAAATTATTTTTCACCCATTCTTCCTCAATTATTTTTAATTTTACACCCAATTGTTTACCCTCAGGAATATTGAATTTTTCCATTAAAAATTCTGCACCCACAGGCATTTTTGGTATTGTTTTATCTTTGTAGAAATCAATTAATCTTTGAATATTTTCAGAATTTTTTTTTGATTTTATAAAATAATAATTAAGAATATCAATTACAGCTTGTTTTCCATTATAATAAAAAATACCATTAAAGTTTTCCTCTTTAAAAGTTTTTAGTCCAATTTTTTCCTTAAAAAAATTATCAATAATTTTAATTCTTTTTTGATCTTTTTTGGAAATATTAAATTTGTACATAAAATAATCCGCATTATCTGTCTCATCAATAATCATTAAAGATAATAGAAAGACAAAATCAGCCTTATTAATTATTTCTTTTTTTTTTGAGTTTAATTTTGAAAAAGTTTTTAAATTATTTAATTCAGGAAAAATAATTAAAAATAATTCTGAGCTCAATTTATCATCAGCTAATTTTTCTAATATTTCTAAGTGAGTTATTTTTTTTAATTCATCTAACAATCTCTCTTTAGATAATTTTGAGATACCACTGATATTAATTTTAAGTTTTCTGATTAATTCTGGATTATGTGGATGCTTGGAGTAATGGGCAAAAAATCTTAAATATCTTAAAATTCTCAAATAATCTTCTTTAATTCTTTTATCAGCGTCTCCTATAAAATTTACGAAACCGTTTTCTAAGTCTTTTTTGCCCTCAAAAGGATCAAACAAGTTTCCATCTTCATCCGCATAAATGGAATTAATGGTAAAATCCCTTCTTGTTGCATCCTCTTTCCAATTTTTTGAAAATTTCACTTTTGCATGTCTTCCATCTGTTAAAATATCTTCTCTCAATGAGGTAATCTCAAATTTGTACCCTTTTATAAGTGCTGTAATTGTCCCATGTTCAATACCGGTTTCGTAATAATCAATTTTATTTTCTTTCAAAACTTCACAAACCTTTTGAGGATCAAGATTTGTAGCCATATCAATATCATTTACTATTTCTTTATTAATGATTTTTCTTATGCAACCTCCTACAAATCTCACTTCACTATCTGATGAATAAGAATTTATAACTTTAAATATTTTATTTGCTGGAGTATTTTTTGTTAAATCTCGAATACTTTGACTTATATAATTTAAATTATTTGATCTAAAAAAAATTGTATCTAAAAAATTTTTCATACTTGGCTGGGGCGCTAGGATTCGAACCTAGGATGCAGGTACCAAAAACCCGTGCCTTACCGCTTGGCTACGCCCCAATATTAAGTTCGTATAACACAAAAAAATCAATTTTATATAGTTTTTGAGGCTATACACCAGATATTTTTGTATTTTTGAATAAACCTTTTTTTCGCACGTTCACATCTTTTTTTTGTTTGAAAATATGCAACTAAAGCTGATCCTGATCCTGTCATTCTTACAAAAACTGGGTTTAGAGAATTCTCTAAATAAAGTTTCATATTTTTTAATCTTGGGTATTTTAAAAAAGCTATTGTTTCTAAGGAATTTTTCATATCTTTTAAAAAATTGATATCAAACATTTTTTTGGCTCCCTTGCCAAATTTTGCTTTATCAAACTTTCTAACCTTTGAATAAATATCCTTAGTCGAACAACCAAAATTTGGTTTTACGATTAATGGGTAAATTTTTTTTACATTATTGAAATACTTTATTTTATTTCTTGAATTTAAAATCTTACTTTTATGATTTAAGCCCAACATCACATCTGAACCAATTAACTTAGAAATTTTTAACATTTCCTTATTTTTGATATTGATTATTCTCTTATGAGCCAAATATCTTAGTATACTTGCTGCATTCATTGAGCCACCGCCAAGACCAGCTTTATCAGGGATAAATTTTTTGATTTTGATTTGAAATCTTTGGTTTTTCAAAAATTTTTTTTTTTCTAAGATTTCAAATAATTTAGAAACAGTATTTTTCTTACCTATCCTTCGAGAAAATTTTCCATTGAATGAAATTAAATGTTTTTTTGATTTAATTTTTTTGATCAAAATTATGTCGTGCAAATCTACGAAGCTTATTATGCTCTCTATATTGTGCAAAGATTTACTTTTGCTTATAACATTTAATGCCAAATTTAATTTCGCGTGTGATTTTATTCTGGAAAAAGGCATTAAGAGCTTTTAAGACCTTCGATCATCTTAATATTAATTTTTTCAATTAATTCTTTTTCAGTATCTTTCATTTTCAATACATTGGTCCAAAAATATCTAGCCTGGATTTTTCTATTGAGCTTCCACAAAATATCGCCGTAATGGTCATTCACTATCGGATCATCCGGCATCAATTCTACGGCTCTTTTCAAAAATTTTTCAGCTCTTGGATAATTATCAGTTAAATAATATGCCCAACCAATAGAGTCTATTATGTATGGATCATCACTCTCAAGTTCGTAAGCTGTTTCAAGCATTTTAATCGCTTCATTAATTTTATAATCCCTCTCAAGCCATGAATAAGCAAGGTAATTTAGTATATAAGCATCGTCAGGTGTAATTTGAAGTGCATCAATTAAATCTTTATCGGCTTTTTCATAATTTTTAATTCGTTCATATGTGCCTCCTCTTCGATAAAGAATATCTGACTTGATATCCGAATTATCATCCAAATTTTCAATAATTTTAGAGTAATAACTTATTGCTTCTTCGTAATTTTTTGCTTTTTTATAAAAATTAGCAACATCAAATAATATTTTTTCATTTGGATTTTCAATTTTATCAAAATTAAATTTAATAAAGTTAAGAGACTCTTGATTATTTCTCTGCGCTGAAATTATTTGCGCTTCTTTTTTTAATCTAAACCAATAGTAAAAATCATCATCCTTTTTAAATTTTTTAAGAACCTTTTTTGCCTTTTCATAATCTTTATTAAAATAATGATTTTCCGCAACTAGTGATAAATTAAATACAAATCTTGGATTAAGAAAATTTGATAAATTTAAGTAAAAATTTGACATCTCGTAATTGTCTTGTGCAGAATACAGATTTGATATTAAAAACAAAAATTCAGCAATCAAATCATTATGATTTTTACATGAAAAGACCTCTTTAAATTTTTGTAAGTTTCCATTGTCGATCCAACTTTTACCTTGTGATAGTAGCAATGTTGAATTTAAAAATTCTATTTCATCAGTAATTACTTTTGCTTCATCTAAATTATCGTTTTCAACTAAGTAACTTATATAAAAATAAATATATCTAGTAAAATCCGACTCAGGATCATTAATCAATTTTGAGAAATATCTCCCTGTATTAGGATCATCTAAATAACACTTTTGAAATGTTTCTGAGATATAAGACAGTCTTCCAAAGTTTTTCTTATCGTTTAAAAATTTTTTTTCTTTAAAGAGATAAACATATTGTTTTAAGCTTTCTAGAATTGCTAAATTAAACCTATCCTGTTCTGTAAAATTATTTGCAATAGAAATATATTCATAGGCAATATCTAACTCATTTTTTTTTAAACTATCAATTATTAACAATAAATAAGAGTCGAAAAAATCTATATTTTCATTTTCATAATTTTGTTTAATAATTTGAATCGCTTGCAATACTTTATTCTCCAATACTAATGAAGATACATACCTTTTTAAAAATGGATCATGAGCATTAATCAAAATTTTAGATGAATTAAAAAAATCTAAAGCTTCAGAATTTTTTTTATTGCCAAAAGCAACTATACCTGAAAAATATTTTGATAAATTTTTAGAATCAATTTTTTCAAAAGAATTACTTTTCGTAAACAAAGTGTTCTGATAAAATAATAATACAATAAGTATAAATTTTATATTTTTAAGTACCATTACTACATTGTATGATTAAAAAGACTTTAAATCAAAATGCTAAATATGCTCAAGAATTCATGAAAACAATTGAAACTGATTTTATTTTTAGCGATAAACCAATCAATAGATTTAAAGTCGACTCAGCTGAAAATAAAGAAACTTCAATTAGTAAAAATGGATTGCTGAATGATCTTAAAACAAAGATTAATTCAATTGAAAATTGTAATTTAAAAAATAATTCTAAGAATTTGGTCTTGGGCGAAGGTAACATTAATGCTGATGTGATGTTAATTGGAGAAACTCCAGGAGAAATAGAGGATGAAACTGGCTTATGCTTTCAAGGAGAAGTGGGCAATCTCTTGAACAAAATGTTACTAGCAATCGATATAAAAAGAGAAAATATTTACACCACCTACTCAATTAATTTCAGACCACCAGAAGATAGAAAACCCACTGGACAGGAGATAAAACGTTATGCAATATTTTTAAAAGAACACATTGCGATAATAGATCCAAAAATTTTAATTTTAATGGGCAGCACAGCAATGGAGGCAATTACAGGATTAAGCAAAATATCTAATGAAAGAGGTAAGTGGAAAGAAATAATTTTAAAGAACAAAACTATTCCTATCATGATTTCTTTTAGCCCCTCCTATCTAATTAGATTTCCAGAAAATAAAAAATTTTCGTGGGCAGATCTAAAAAAAATTAAACAAAAAATTAAAGATTTAAATATTACGATTTAATGAAAACTATTGCTGGAGTTGATGAAGTTGGCAGAGGTAGCTTAATTGGACCTGTTTATGCAGCAGCCGTAATATTGAACAAGACCATCAATAAGAAGTTATTGAAAGACTCAAAAAGTTTAAAAAAAAATAAACGAGAATTTTTAGCTAAATACATAAAAAAAAACTCTATTTGGGCTACAGGTAAAGCTTCTGTCTCAGAAATTGAAAAAATAAATATTCTTCATGCAAGCCTATTGGCTATGGAAAGAGCAATTAAAAAACTCAAAAAAAAACCAAAACTGATTTTAGTCGATGGAAATAAAACACCAAATTTAAAAAATTATAAACTTCAATCAGTCATTAAAGGTGATCAAAAAATACCATCTATTTCTGCAGCATCAATCATAGCAAAAGTTACACGTGATAAAATGATCTCTAAGTTAGGTAAGAAATTTAAAAATTATTACTGGAGTAAAAATTATGGATATGGAACTAAACAACATCTTAAAGCTATAAAAAAATTTGGGATCACTTCTCACCATAGAAAAACCTTTTCACCGATTAGCAAGTTAAAATAGGTTTCACGTAGAAACACCAGATGTAGTTGTTGTGAACCACCATCATACAAATGGAATCCAAATAATTCAATCCTAGGTTGACCCAAGAATCTTTTTGGAGTCTAATTTATTTTTATAAAATGAATTTGGACTTTAAAAATAAATTAATAAATGGAGATAGTTTAAGGGAACTTAAAAAAATCCCCAGTGAGACTTTTGATTTAATTTTTGCTGACCCTCCTTACAACTTACAGTTAAGGAATGAGCTTATACGACCCGATAGGTCTAAGGTAAATGCAGTCAATGATAAATGGGATCAATTTGAAAATTTTAAAAAGTATGATGAATTTACCTACTCGTGGTTAACGGAATGTAAAAGAATTTTGAAAAAAAATGGAGCTATTTGGGTGATTGGCAGTTACCATAACATTTTTAGAGTTGGCACTGCTATTCAAAATTTAGGTTTTTGGATTTTAAATGACGTCATCTGGAATAAAAAAAATCCTATGCCAAATTTCAGAGGGACACGTTTTACTAATGCACATGAAACATTGATTTGGGCATCAAAATCAGAAAAATCAAAATACACTTTTAATTATCAATCTTTAAAATGTTTAAATGATGATCTTCAAATGAGATCAAACTGGGAGTTGCCGATTTGTAATGGTTCTGAGAGACTTAAAAAGAATGGCAAAAAAGTACATTCTACTCAAAAACCTGAGGCTCTACTTCACAGAATTTTATTAGCAACCTCAAATAAAAATGATTTAGTTTTAGATCCTTTTTTAGGATCAGGAACAACAGCAACAGTTGCAAAAAAATTAGGTAGAAAGTATTACGGAATTGAAAAAGAAAAAACCTATTATAAGGCAGCTGAACAACGACTAAAAAATACAAAACCTATAGAAGATGATTATTTAGATACTTTGCAAAATGGTAGATCTAAGCCAAGAATACCTTTTGGGTCATTAGTTGAATTAGGAATAATTAAACCAGGCACTACTATTTTTGATAATAAAAAGAAAATCAGTGCAAAAATTATGGCTGATGGAAGTATAAAACATGCCAAAAAAGAGGGCTCTATTCACAAGGTAGCTGCATCAATATTGGGAGCAGAAAGTTGTAATGGCTGGACTTATTGGCATTATAATCTTAATGGGCAAATAGTGCCTATAGATGATTTAAGACAAAGATTAATTTCAAAAAATTAATTATTATAAATTTTACCTAAATAAGAATCTAAAAACTTTTTGTTTTTGATAAATTTTTTCAAAAAAATATTTCTAAAAAAAACAGCCACAGGATTAGACAAATGAAATGCGAATTGATTTAGTTTAGATCTTTTATTGACCATTTTGGTTTTATTAACTCTATTCTTAAAGAAATCCCCTTCTAAGTTATTTTCAATACTTTTAAATAATTCATAAGCACCCTCTATGGATTGAGATGCCCCTTGAGCAAATGAAGGTGGAAAAGCAAAAAAAGCATCACCTATAAAATTAATGTTATCATCATTTGTTTTAAAAAAGTCTTTACTAACAAATACTGGGAATATTTTTAATTCCTTAATTTTATCAAAAAATTCTTTATTTTCTTTCGGAACCTTTTCTAAAACTTTTCTAATGAAGGAATTTTCTATAAATAAAGAATAATTTTTTTGTTGTTCTAAAGTAAGTTGATACTTCATAATTGCTATAAAATTTAAGTCTCCATTTTGATTTATTGGATAAATTACCTGATGAAAATCAGAGCCTAAAAATAATGAAATATTTTCATTATCGATTTTGGAAGAATTTGTTATCTTTCCTCTAATCGCTAATGTGTTGTTGTATTTTGGTTGACTTTTATTTTTGGAAATCAAACTTCTACTTTTTGAAAAAACTCCATCTGAAATGATTAAATAATCACATTCAAAAATTTCATTGTTTTTAAAAGTAAGTTGAATTTTCTGATTTTCTTTATTTATACTCGAGACATTGTGATTAAATTTAATTAAATTTTCTATATCCTTTTTCAAAAAATTTATTAAATCAGACCTTTTCAAGGTAGTGTACTTACAATTCTCTGAATTAAAATCAGAGATATTCAAATCACATATCTTTTTGAAGTTTTTAGATGAAAAAAAAATAATCTTTTTTGGATTAAACTTTCTTGCATTTTCAAATTTATTAAATTCAATTTCATTTAAAAGCTTCACACTATTGACGGATAATTGAATTCCATAACCTTCCTCAAGATTAATCGAATTACTTTTCTCATAAATTACCACTTGATAATCTGAGTTTTTCTTGAACAAATTAGCAATAAATAATCCTGAAATACCAGCTCCGATAATGGCTATTTTTTTCATAAGTTGCCCTCTAAATACTTAACAACTTTTTTTGTAAATGTTGGCAACATAGAATTACCAATTTTTTTTTGATCAACCCAACAAGAAGAGGATATTTCTCTAAAATTTTTTGGATATTGAATTTTGATATTCATATGCATGTTGGACATTTTAAAATTTATAGTTTTATTAAATTTTTTGGGTTTAGATAATTCCTGCATTGGAAATATTCTTAAGTTTTTGAGAAATTTAAATTTTGTATTTTTAACCAATAGATATTTTTTATCTTTTTTATAAACATTTAAAATAAAATACTTATCTATATTTTTTTTACTATTCTTTACAAGTTTGAAATCTTTTTTACGAAATGATTTACATTTTTTTGAAATTGGACATTTTAAACAGTTGGGATTTGTAGGTTTACAAATCAAAGCCCCTAATTCCATTAAAGCCTGCGCATAATCGCTAGACCTTGGGGATGTTCCTAATATTGATTTTTTTTTGTGTAGATTTTCCTTGGTAATTTCTTTTTCTTTTTTTAGAAAAAGATATCTTTTTAAAACTCTCTCAACATTTCCATCTAGCGGTATAAAAGACTTATTAAATGCAATCGCCAAAATTGCACTTGCAGTATAATTTCCAATTCCTGGTAAAGAAATTAAATCATCAAAAGTATCTGGTAATTTCCCTTGAAAATTTTTTTTAACAACTTGAGCAGTTTTTCTTAAATTTTTTACTCTAGAATAATATCCAAGACCTTCCCAGAGTTTATATAGTTTTTTGTCATTAGTTTTGGCAAGTGAGCTAAGATTTGGAATTTTTTTAATGAAGCGATTAAAATAAGGAATAACTGTTGCAACCTGAGTTTGTTGTAACATAAATTCACTTACTAATGTAAAATATTGCTTTTTAGTGGGTGAAACATTTTTTCGCCATGGTAATGATCTTTTATTTAAATCGTACCAATTAAGAATTTTTTTTGTTACAAATTTATCTTTCATATGCAATATAAAAAATATATTAAGCAGAGAACTGGTAGCATTCAAGGATTAAGGTCTTTCAATGACACTTTGCCAAAAAATATTAAAAAGTTTATTAATAAAAGAGGTCATATTTATTCCGAAACACTCAATAATTGGAAATTCATTGCTGGTGAAAAATTATTTAAGGTTTGTTATCCAAAATCTTTTAAGAATACTAACAAGTTCAGTGTAAGCACGCTCTTAATAATGGTGCAAAGAGGTCATGAAGTTGAGTTAGAATATTCGAAAAAAGAAATTATGGATAGAATGAATGCTTTTTTTAAAGATGAAGTTGTAAAACGGATTAAATTTACAAGTTTTAACGATGAAAATAAAATAGATAATCAGAAGATAATTCAGAATAAAACTGTGACAAACAATAAGTACAAAAATAAACTTAATGATGTTAAAAACGAAAAAATTAAAAATTCTTTAATTGAATTAACTAAAGTTTTTAAAGAAAAATGAATAAATTATTTCTATTTTTAATATTAATTTTTGGATTAAGCACTAGTGCTAACGCAGAAATAAAGAGAATAGTTTCAGGAAATCAAAATGCAAAGATTACAATAATTGCCTACGAGTCTCTAACATGTAGTCATTGTGCAAATTTTCATAAAGATGTTTACCCCTCTCTTAAAAAAGATTTCATAGATACAGGATTGGTCAAAATAGAATTTCGACACTTTCCTCTAGATATTGCTGCTTTAAATGCTTCAAAAATTTCTCTGTGCAAACAAGATCAAAGCCTAGAGATTTTAGAAAAACTTTACTCTAATCAACAAGCTTGGATAAAAGGTAAGGGAATAGAAGAGGTAAATAATAATTTGGAAGAATTTCTAAAAAATGCTGGGTTTGATATTGATTTTGAAAAATGTATTAACAACAAAGAAATAGAGGATTACGTTTTAAATGATCGAATCGAGGGAACAAAAAATTTTAAAGTTAATTCTACTCCTACGATAATAATTAATAACGAAAAGTTCGAAAAATCTCTTAATTATAAAAATTTAAAAAAAACATTGGAAAAACTGATATAAGTTAATCCATGGAGTTTAAAAAAATCCAACTCAATGGATTTAAGTCATTTGCAGACAAAACTAATTTCTTAATTGAAAATGGTTTAACAGGTATTGTTGGCCCAAATGGTTGCGGAAAATCAAATATTGTTGAATCTTTAAGATGGGTAATGGGTGAAACATCTGCAAAAAGCATGCGAGGATCAGGCATGGAAGATGTCATATTTTCAGGAACATCAAATAAACCTTCTAAAAATATTGCTGAAGTTTCAGTAACAGTTGCCAATGAAAATAACGAGGGTCCAGTGCAATTTAGAGAGTTAGATGAAATAAATGTTAGAAGAAAAATAGAAAAAGATAAAGGTTCGAAGTTTTATATCAACGATAAAGAAGTTAGAGCAAGGGATGCTCAAATGTTTTTCGCAGATTTATCAACTGGAGCTCACTCTCCATCAATGATTAGTCAGGGCAGAATTGGTGCCCTTGTCACTGCTAAACCTACTGATAGAAGAGCGATTTTAGAGGAAGCTGCAGGAATTTCTGGATTACATGTTAGAAGACATGAAGCTGAACTAAGGTTGAGCGCTGCAGAAAATAATCTAAAGAGAGCTGATGAATTAAGAAGGCAACAGGAAAGGCAACTAGCAAATTTACAAAAACAGGCTGAAGAGGCTACAAAATACAAAAATATTTCTGATGAAATAAAAAAAATTGAAGCAGGACTATATTATCTAAAATTACTAGAGATCGATAAAGAAATTAAAATAGAAAATGAAATTAATACAGAAGCAGAAACTGAAGTCAGTGGTTTTAATAATAAAATTAACGAATTAGAGAAACTGATTAAAACTGAGGTTGATAAAATAACTCCTCTACGGGAAAAAAATATTGAAAATTTATCGAAGATACAAAGGCTAAACTTAGAACTAAAAAGTCTAGATGAGGAAAATAGTAGAATTCAAGACGAAATAGAAAACGTAAAAAAATCTCTACAAACAATAGATGATGATATTAGTAGGGAAAGAGGAATAGTGATTGATGCAAACTCAAATGAAAAAAGACTGAAAGAAGAAAAAAGTGTGCTTATTGAAATCGACTCAAAATATTATCAAACTGAGAAACAATCGAATGAAGATTTGGAAAACAGCAAGAATAAGTTAAAATCAGAAATCGATAAAATTAAACAATTAATTTACTCACAAAAAAATGATGATGCAATTAAATCACTAGATGATTGCCAATTTGTCATCGAAGAATACGCAGATAGTTATAGTAAAAATCAAAATATCAAAAGAGAGTCTGTCAAAAGAAATGAGAGAATTGCAATAATTGATAAGGAGATTGAGAGTTGGAAAAATCTTTTATCTAATTCGGAAAAAATGGTAGCAGAACTAAGTGATAGAAAAAATAAACTTAATGTGCAACGAGATAAACTTGATAATCAACCAAAATTTCAGGCTGAAAAGAAAGGGCAAATTTCAGAAAATTTAAGAATTTCTGAAAATGAAAAAAATGAGAATGAGCAAATTATCAATACTACGGATGAAAAAATTGATACTCTTAGAAATCAACTAAACGAGATACAAGAACAATCTATTCAGATAAGAGAACGAAAAGCAAGCTCAGGGGCAACAATTGAAGGACTTAAAAAAAGAAAAAATGATTTAGTCGATAGAATAATTTCTGAGCTAAATCTTACGGAAGAAAACATTTTAGAAAATTCAAATTTATTTGGTGTCGAAGAACTGCCTGATGCTGTTAATCAAGAAGACTTATTAGATAAAAAAAAACAAGAGAGAGAAAAGTTAGGCTCGGTCAACTTAAAGGCTGACGAAGAGACAGTAAAGTATGAAACAGAAATTAAAAAAATGGAACAAGATAGAGCAGACTTAGTTACAGCAATTATAAAACTTAAAGATAGTATTAATGAATTAAATCAAAAAGGAAGGGAAAGACTAATTGAGGCTTTTGATAAGGTAAATAGAAAATTTAATGAGGTTTATACAAAATTATTTAATGGTGGAAATGCTAAACTTGAATTGGTTGACTCTGATGACCCTTTAGAAGCTGGTTTGGAAATGTTAGTAAGTCCTCCTGGAAAAAGACTCCAATCAATAACTTTATTGTCAGGTGGTGAGCAGGCTTTGACTGCACTATCTTTGATTTTTGCAGTTTTTTTAACTAACCCCTCGCCTATATGTGTTTTGGACGAGGTTGATGCACCTTTAGATGATGCCAACGTCACAAGATTTTGTGGCTTACTTGAGGAACTAATAAAAATTACAAATACCAAATTCATCATAGTTACTCACCATGCTTTGACAATGTCAAAAATGAATAGACTTTATGGCGTCACCATGCCTGAAAAAGGAATAAGTCAGCTTGTGGCTGTTGATTTACAAAAAGCAGAAAGCATGGTCGCCTAAGTAATTAATTAAAATGTCCAAAGATCCATTCAAAACTCGCTTAGAGATTGCAAAGAAAAAGGTTTCAAAAAGAGATCTAGAAAATAAAAAAGATAATCAATCTCCAATTGGCACTGCTTTTAAGCTAAGTACTGAGCTAGTTTCAGCAGTCGCCGTAGGGACAATTATTGGGTTTCTTTTGGACAAGACCTTTGGTACTAAACCCTGGTTAATTTTAATATTTTTTTTTGTAGGGGTAGTTGCAGGGATAATTAATGTAATTAGATCCGCAAAAAAAATGCAAAAATAGATAAGGATTTATGGCAGCTAACCCAATGACACAATTCGAAGTTTATAGGATTGGTCCAGAAATAAAAGTAGGCGCTTTTGATATTTCTTTTACTAACGCTAGTTTATTCATGGTCATTAGTTCTCTTGCGATTTTAATAGTATTTAACCTTGGTTCAAAGAAAAACTCAATACTTCCGAATAAGATCCAGCTCTTAGCTGAATTAAGCTATTCATTTGTCTCAAAAATGATCAGCGATACTGCTGGTTCAAAAGCTAAACCATATTTTTCATTTATCTTTTCATTATTTATGTTTGTTTTGTTTTGTAACATGTTCGGCATGATACCTTACACTTTTACAGTGACTAGTCATATCATTGTGACTTTCATATTAGCAGCTTTTATTTTTATTGGAGTTACAGTTATTGGTTTTATAAAACATGGCTTTGGTTACTTAAAACTATTTGTTCCAAGTGGTGTTCCTATCGTACTTTTACCACTAATTGTGGTCATTGAAATTATTTCATATTTAAGTAGACCTATCAGCTTATCAGTAAGATTGTTTGCAAATATGATGGCTGGACACACTATGATGAAGGTTTTCGGGGGCTTTGTTGTAAGCCTCGGAATTGTTGGTGGATGGCTTCCACTGAGTTTTTCAGTTGCTTTAACTGGTTTGGAGATACTAGTTGCTTTTCTTCAAGCTTATGTTTTTGCAATTTTAACATGCATTTATTTAAATGATGCATTAAATTTACACCATTAACTTATAAGGAGGATATAATGGAATTAGAAGCAGCAAAAATGATTGGAGCAGGACTTGCAGCAATAGCTTTAGCTGGAGCTGGAGTAGGTATCGGAATAATTTTTGGAAATTATCTATCTGGTGCAATGAGAAATCCATCTGCAGCCCAAAAACAATTTCCTAATTTGCTTTTAGGATTTGCTCTTGCAGAGGCAACAGGATTATTTGGATTAGTTGTTGCATTGATTATTCTTTTCGCGTTTTAATTAATGTTTAAAAAAATATTTTTATATTCATTAATTACAAATTTCTTTTTTACAAAAAAGATTTTTGCAGCGGAAAGTGGAGGAATGCCTCAATTAGATCCAGAGTTTTGGATTTCACAAATTTTCTGGCTCGTACTCACTTTTGGAGTGCTGTATATTGTTTTATCTAAACTTATACTGCCCAAAATAAGTACAAACTTAGAATTAAGAAAATCACAAATCCAAGAAAATATTGAGGCAGCTGAAAAACAAAGAGAAAGTAGTGAAGCCAAACTTAAAGAATTTGATGGGATTATTCTTAAAAGTAAAATTGAAGCAAAGAACATTTTTAAAGATGCTAGAGAAAAAGTAATCAAAAATATTAATTCTAAAAAAGAGATTTTAGATAAACAAATTGATGATGAAATTAAAAAAGCTGAAATGGAAATAGATACTTTAAGACAAAGTGCTCCAGAAAAAATTAATAAAATTGCAGTTGTAACATCTACTGAAATTTTAAAAAAATTAATTGGAGCAGAAGTTAATAATAGCAGTATCTCTGCGATTGTTGATGATCTAGTAAAAAAAAACGGAGATAAATATTATGGTCATTGATTCAACTTTTTGGGTCGCAGTTTCTTTTGTAATATTTTTCGGGGGTCTGATATATTTAAAAGTACCTCAAAAAATTAATACTATTCTTAATAAATTAATCTCAGACATAAAAAATGAGATTGATGAAAGTGAGAAACTGAGAAGTGAAGCAAAGATATTATTAGATAATGCTCAGAAAAAATTAGATACAGCACAATCTGAAAGTAAGGAAATACTTGATCAGGCAAATAAAGATGCTGATAAATTAATCATTGAGCTTAATGACAAATTTCATAAATCTTCAGAAATTAAGAAAAATTTGGCTAAAAATAAAATTAATCAAATGAGAGAAGTAGCGATTAAAGAGATTAAAGATGCATCTGTTAAAATAGCTATAGACTCTGTAAAAAAAATAATAACAACTTCAGTTGATAAATCTAAACTTGATACGTTGTTTCAGAAAAATTTGGAAGAAACTAAAGAAGAGTTAAAAAAAATTAACTCATAATACTTTTTACAATTTATCCAAAAAAATATAAATTATCATGATGAATTCTGTAGTCATAGGTTCTGGTTTTGGTGGTATAGCAGCCGCTCTTCGCCTTAAAGCTAAGGGTCACAATGTTACATTAATTGAAAAACACAAAGACCTAGGGGGTAGAGCAAGAGTTTTTAAAAAGAATGGGTTCATTTACGATGGCGGTCCAACAGTAATCACAGCTCCATATTTAATTAATGAATTATTTGAATTATTTCAAAAAAATCCAAATGATTATATTAAATTAACACCTCTTAAAGTTTGGTACCAATTTATTTTTGAGGATAAATCAAAGTTCAATTACTCTGGTGACGAAAATGAAATGAAAAGACAGATTGAGCTTATTAATAAAGAGGATGCTGAAGGATATGAGAAACTTGTTAATTTCACCAAAAAAATTTTTGATAAAGGTTTTACAGAACTAGCTGATGTACCCTTTGACAAGCCTTCAGTGATGATGAAACAATTACCCGCATTACTCAAACTCAAAAGCTATAAGTCAGTATATTCACTAGTATCCTCTTATATTAAAAATGAAAAATTAAGAAGAATGTTGAGCATGCATCCTCTTTTAGTTGGTGGAAATCCATTTACCACAACTTCAATATATGGATTGATTTTATACTTAGAAAAAAAATGGGGCATTCACTATTCTATGGGTGGAACAGGAAATATTATAAGTGGTTTTGAAAAATTAATGAATGAAGAAGGTATCGAGGTAATTAAAGGATCTGAGGTGACTCAAATAATTTCAAACCAAAATGAGATTACAGGTGTTCAATTAGACAATTCAAAAAAAATAAGCGCTAACAAAGTTGTTTGTAACGCAGATCCACCGGGTGTTTATGAGAAAATGTTAAATGGCCAGAGTAATAATTCTTTTATGTTTAAGTGGAAAAAAAATAGAATGGAATATTCAATGGGTTTATTTGTTTATTATTTCGGAACCAAAAAAATCTACGATAATGTTGAACATCACACCATTAAATTTGGCAATAAATATAAAGAGCACCTTGATGACATTTTTAATCATAAAAAATTAAATAACGATATTAGTTATTATTTACATAGACCCACTGCCACTGATAAATCCATGGCACCAGATGGACATGATTGTTTCTATGTTCTAGTTCCTGTTCCCAATAACCAATCAAAAATTGATTGGTCGTTAGAAGGTGAAAAAATGAAAAATTTAGTAGTAGAGAAAATGGAGAAAGACTTAATGCCAAACTTAAAAGAAAATATTGTTGAAGATTTTTATTTGACACCTGACTATTTTGAAAAAGATCTCAATACAAAATATGGTTCTGGTTTTTCTATACAACCAAAATTCTCGCAATCTGCTTACTTTAGATTTCATAACAAATCTGAAATTTATAACAATTTATATTTTGTTGGTGCGGGAACTCATCCTGGGGCAGGTGTACCTGGGGTGCTTTCTTCAGCAAAGGTTTTAGATAAAATTTTATAATGTCCTCTAAAAACTATTTATCTATTTACGCAAAATCATTTAATTGGGCTGGTTTTTTTTTACCAAAAAAAACCTATAAAAATTGTTCTTATTTATACGATTTTTGTAGAGTTGTAGATAATATTGCAGATGACGAAGGCGAAATAGAAATAAAAAAAATAAAATTCCAAAAATTTGTAAGTGATTTTAAACAAAAAAATTTTGAAGATCCTGTTATTCAAAATATGTGGAATATTATTAATGAATTCAATATTTCTCTGGAGATAATTTATGATTTATTTGATGGGATAGAGTCGGATATAAAGCAAAATGTAAAAATAAATACTCGAAAAGATCTTTTAATCTATTGTTATAGAGTAGCTGGAACAGTCGGGCTGATGATGGCAAAAATTTTAAAAGTGAGCAAAAAACAATCTCTTAAATCTGCAATCGATCTTGGTATAGCAATGCAACTCACTAATATATCAAGAGATGTGATTGAGGACTCAAAAAAAAATAGATCTTATATAAATGGAAGTTTTGAGGAAATTAACTCAACTATTGAACTTGCAGATACATTTTATAAAAATTCATTTTATTCAATAAGAGAAATTCCACTAAGCTTTAGATTTAGCATCTTAGTTGCTAGACGAATATACAGAAAAATTGGATATAAAATTTTGAAAAAGAAAACCTTTGAAAATTATAGTAAATCTGGAAAAATTTACGTTTCAAACTTTGAAAAAGTTTTGGAGACGATTTTATCAATTTATGATCTAATTATACTTTCTTTATTAAATAAAAATGATGATCAAATTGAACACGATCATTTATTGATTAGTAAAGAAATTAATCTTGATGAAAGAATTTGATTACATAATTATCGGGGGTGGTTGTGCTGGTTTATCTCTAGCCTATGAATTAGAGATCTATAATAAATTAGAAAATAAAACCTTAGCAATAATCGAGCCTCGAGATGAGTACAAAAGAGATAAGACCTGGTCTTTTTGGAAAGTATCTGAGCATAATTTTGATGATTGTGTTATAAAAAATTGGAAAAATTTTTCAGTTAATGCACCTAATAAAACTAATTTTCTTGAATGTGAAAATTATCCATATCAAAGCATCGATAGTGGTTTGTTTTATGAGAAAATAAATAATTCATTAAAGAAAAATAAAAATATCTTTTTTTTAAAAGAACTGAAAGACATCAACACCAAAAATTCATTTATATTCAATAGCGTTCCTTCTATCAAAAAAGACTTTAGAAATTTATGGCAACACTTTTGTGGAGTTGAAATAGAGACAGAGAATAATTATTTCGATGAAAACATTTTTAATCTTATGGATTTTGATTGTGATCAAAGGGAAAGTGTTCATTTTTTTTACACACTTCCCTTCTCAAAAAAAAAGGCATTAATTGAGAGTACTTGGCTTTCAAAAATGAATGATGACTCTCAAAAAGATTATGATCAACAAATTAAAGAATATATCGAAAAGAAATTGAATTTAAAAAATTATAAAATTACTTATAAAGAGATAGGCGCAATTCCACTTTTTTACCCATCATTTAAAAATGAAAAAAATAAAATTAATATTGGAACTGCTGGTGGTATGACAAGATTAAGTACAGGATATACCTTTTTGAATATACAGGAACATAGTAAATTTATTAGAAAAAATATTGAAAATATTCATCATACTAAAAAATTTGAAATCGGTAAAAAGTATCAATTTTTGGATGAAGTATTTTTACGTGTTCTTGAAAAACATCCAAAAAGGATGTCAGAAATTTTTTTTAAAATGTTTCAAAGTTCTCCTAAAACAATTATCAAATTTCTCTCCAATAAGAGTAATTTTCTTGAGGATTTGACTATAATTTTAAAAATGCCAAAATGGATTTTTATTAAAGCTTTATTTTATTAAACCTAAATGAATATGAATATAAAAAAAATAAATCTTAATCATTCTTTTATTTTTTTTTTATTCTGTAACATTTTTTCTTTAATACTATTTAAATTTAGTAACTTTATATTGTCACCATTATTTTGCTTATTTTTAATTTTAATTATTGGTGTATCACATGGGTCTTTAGATCATGTTAAAGGTGGTAAGCTTCTAAAAATTTTTAAAATTGAAAATATAACTCTATTTTATCTTTCATATATCTTATTGGCTGTAATGGTTGTAACACTTTGGGTTTTAATACCATCTATCTTATTAATAATATTTCTACTAGTTGCCTCATATCATTTTGGTAAAGAAGATACACAATTTTTGCATAACTATAATTCACACTTTATTGGGATACTGTATTTTCTAAAGGGATCTCTCGTTATTTTGGCACCATTATATTTTCATTTTGATGAAACTATAGCAATATTTAAATTATTATTAATTGATAATGAAAATTTTTATTCAAGTTTGAGTTTAATTGAGAATAATAGATTAATAGATTTAGGGATAATCTTAAGTTCTATTTCAAGTATTATTTTGTTTATTAAAAAATTTACTTTTAAAAATTTTTCTATTTTTTTTGATTATTTTTCTATATTAATTTTAAATTACTATCTCTCTCCTTTAATAGCATTTACTGCTTATTTTTGCTTTTTACATTCTGTGAGACATAGCATCACATTAATTTACGAATTAGATAACAATAATATTAAAAATGGGTTATTGATTTTTATTCAAAAGGCTATGCCACTTACGATATTAACTGCTATTATTTGTTTAGTTGGTATTTATTTGCTCAATTTTAAATATGATTTTGATAACTCGATTATTAAAGTCATTTTTATAGGTTTGGCGTCTTTAACATTTCCACATATATTACTTGAGTATCTTTTAGATAAAAATGAAAAACAAGGAACTTAAAATATTGTTATCTGCTCCGCGAGGATTTTGTGCCGGTGTTGAACGAGCGATTGAAATTGTTGAAAAATCAATTCAAAAGTATGGTTCTCCGGTATACGTTAGACATGAAATAGTACACAATAAATTTGTTGTTGATGACCTAAGAAATAAAGGTGCAATATTTGTGGAGGAGCTTGAAGAAATTGAAGACAAAACAAGACCAGTTATTTTTTCTGCACATGGTGTTCCAAAAAAAATTCCACAAGATGCAAAAAATTATAATATGACTTATGTTGATGCAACATGCCCCCTGGTTTCTAAAGTTCATAGAGAGGCTGAAAATCTTCATAAGGCTGGATACCATTTAATCTTAATAGGGCATGAAAATCATCCTGAAGTAATTGGAACAATGGGACAACTGCCTAAAGGGTCTATCGACCTTATCCAAAATGAGGATGAAGCCAATAATTATGATCCAAAAAATTTTGAAAAAATTGCCTATGTTACCCAAACAACCCTATCAGTAGATGATACAAAAGAAATAATATCAATACTTAAAAAAAAATTTTCTAATATTAGAGAGCCTGCGAAAGAAGATATTTGTTATGCGACAACTAATAGACAAATGGCTGTTAAAAACATTGCAAAAAAGTGTGATCTATTTTTCGTTATTGGTAGTCGAAATTCATCTAACTCAGTAAGACTTGTTGAAGTTGCTAAAAAGTCAGGGTGTGAAAACTCGATACTGATCCACTCACAAAGTGAAATTCCATTCAACTTAATTGAAAATTCAAATATAATTGGAATTTCATCTGGTGCGTCTGCCCCTGAAATACTTGTCGAAAATTTCATTAAAGAATTGAAAAATAAATTTACAGTCACTATAGAAGAAGTGGAAATTATAAAAGAAAACGTTGTTTTTCGTGTTCCAAAAAAATTAAATTAAATGGCTGTTTACACAAAGATAAATAAGAAAGATATTTCGTCTATTAATAAAAAATTTGAAAATCAAAAATTTTTAAGTTTTAAAGGTATCAAACAAGGAATTGAAAATACTAATTATTTATTAAAATCAAAAAACAATAAATTTATATTAACTATATTCGAAAAAAGAGTTCAAAAAAAAGAAATACCTTTTTTTATGAAATTAATGGATCAACTAAATGATCTAAAGATAGGATGTCCAAAACCATTGAAAAATCATGATGGAAAATATCTATTTAAAATCAAGAATAAGGTTGCTTGTGTTGTTTCGTTTCTTGATGGAAAAGACAAAAAAAATCTTAGTTTGAAGAATTGTTATGATATTGGAAAAACTGTTGCTCAAATGCACTCATCCTCAACAAAAATAAAATTGTTTAGAAAAAACTCAATGAATATAAAGAATTTAAATCCATTATTAAAAAGTATTAAATTTAAATCAAAAAAATTCATTAATTTAGAAAAATTTCTCAAGAGTAATTTTAGAGAAATTAAAAATAAATGGCCAAAAAAATTGCCAAATGGAATAATACATGGTGATCTTTTTATTGATAATATATTTTTTAAAAAAAATAAGATCTCTGGAATTATTGATTTTTATTTTGCCGCAAATGATTATTTTATGTATGAAATAGCGATATGTATCAACGCTCTTTGTTTTGATAAAAAAAAATCACAATTTAAATTAAATAAGAAAAAGGTAAAAAATTTAATCAGGGGATATGAGAGTATTAAAAAGATCTCTGGTATTGAGAAAAAATCATTGAATATTTTATGCCGTGCTGCTGCAATGAGATATTTTCTCACAAGACTTTACGACTATACAAATACTCCAAAAACTGCTTTGATAAAAATTAAAGATCCAAGAGAATATTATCAAAAATTGATAATTCACAATAATTTAAAAAACTACAAGGATTATTTAGGTTAATGATTAAAATCTATACCGATGGTTCATGTCTTAACAATCCAGGCAAAGGTGGTTGGGCAGCAATAATATTAAATGACGGAGAAAAAACTGAACTAAAAGGAAGTAAAAAAGATACGACAAATAATCAAATGGAGTTATTGGCACCTATAGAGGCGCTTAAAAAAATTCCAAAAGGAAGCAAAGTTCAAATTTTTACAGACTCTAAATATGTAAAGTCTGGAATAACAGAGTGGATACACAATTGGAAAAAAAATGGATGGAAAACTGCTAACAAAAAAGAAGTAAGCAACAAAGCACTTTGGACGGAATTAGATCTACTAAATAATGAGTTTGAAATAAGTTGGAACTGGGTAAAAGCCCATTCAAATGATGAATTAAATAATGAAGTAGATTTACTCGCTAAAGATGCTGCCAATTTATAGTTGGAGCACCTGGCAACAGAACTGATTTTCCTAGATAAGATTATTTAATAAATTCTCTGCTGAGGTTAAACCACATTCTTTGGTTTCTTTTTCAACATGGATATTAACGACTTTGAAATTTTCAATCACCATCAAATAACGATTTGATCTAATTCCCATTCCTTTTGCATTACGATCAACTTCCGCACCAATCGCTTTGGTAAATAATAAATATGGATCAGATAACATTTTAATTTTATCTCCAGTATTATTAATTTCTCCCCAGCCATTCATCACATAAGGATCATTTACTGATAAACAAAATATATTTTCTATTCCTTTTGCTTTAATTTTATCTGCATTTGCTACAAAACCTGGTAAGTGAAGTTTGGAGCAAGTTGATGTAAATGCCCCAGGTAAACCAAACAAAACAACTTTACCATCACCAATAGTTTCCCTTAATTTGCTTTTTTGAGGCTCTCCATCAACAAGTTGAAAAATCTCTGTATCTGGTAGTTGATCTTTTATTTTAAGTTTCATATCGAATTCATTACATATTTTTTAACTTTTTCAATATCATTTGACAGAAGTTCAAATTTTTCTTTTCTGTCATTAACGTATTTAAGACTTTCTGGTAAAGTTTCAGTTTTTGAAATTGCATCTTCTATTGCTTTTGGAAATTTACATGGGTGCGCAGTTGACAATACAACACAATTTTTTTCTAATCCTAGTTTTCTCACAGCACCAATCCCTACTGCAGTGTGCGGATCCACTACCATCTGATGTTCATCATTGATAGTTTTTATCATTTCAACAGTTTCGTTTTCATCAAGCATTTCAGATATAAAATTTTTTTTGATTTTATCTAAGTCGTTTTTATCAATCTTATAAGTGTTATTTTTTATTTCAGCCATTACATCTTTTGTAACTTCAGAGTTACAATCTTTGACGTCGTATAAAAGCCTTTCGAAATTACTTGCAATTTGTATATCCATACTTGGAGTATTTGTTTCCTCAACTTTCTTTTGACTATAATCACCACCAGATATTGCTCTGTGCAGTATGTCATTTTTATTTGTAGCTACGATTAGTTTATCAATTGGTAGACCTAGTTTTTTTGCTAAATAACCGGCGTAAATATCACCAAAGTTTCCTGTTGGAACAGAAAAGGATAAAGGTTGACCATTTCCAACTTTAAAGTAAGCGTAAAAATAATACACCGATTGAGCAATAATTCTTGCCCAATTAATTGAATTTACACCCGACATATTAATTGCTTTAGAAAATTTTTCGTCATTAAACATTGCTTTAACTAAATTTTGGCAATCGTCAAAATTACCCTCTACCGCAATGTTAAATACATTATTCTCTTTATGTATTGTCATTAGTCTTCTTTGTACTGGTGAAATCTTATTATTAGGGTGCAATACAAAAACATTTAAATTGTTTTTTCCCTTTAAAGCGTCTATGGCAGCAGCACCCGTATCGCCTGAAGTTGCAACAATTATATTGATTTTTTTTTGATCACGGCCTAAATGATATTGATAAAAATTACCTATTAATTGCATTGCGATATCTTTAAATGCAAGTGTAGGTCCATGAAATAATTCTAATACTTTTAAATCTCCTAGATCTGATATTTTTACAACATCGTCGGATCTGAAATTTGAATATGATTTTGAAATCAAAGAGATTAGATCATCTTTAGACATGAAATCTCCTATAAATGGATAAATTATTTCAGCAGCCAAATCATTGTAACTCAGGTTTTTTAGATTATCTAATTCTTCCTTTTTAAAGGGTTTAATTGATTTTGGAACAAATAGTCCCCCATCATCTGCCAAACCTTTGAGGAAAACATCTTTAAAAGTAAAGTTTTTCTCATTATTTCTTGTACTTATATAATTCATTTAATAATTCTTTTTTCTAAAATATAGATATAGCAAAAGAATTGAAATCGCTAATGAAAACCATGTCATTGCATATTTTTTATGATTGTTGGAA
>CACIUF010000009.1 GCA_902589765.1 uncultured Pelagibacteraceae bacterium | reverse complement strand
ATCAGAGATATCTCTCTCACCGACTACTGGATAATCATAAGTAAACCGCCATGTACTATCACCAAGTCTTGGGTCTAAATTATTAAAATATGTGATCCACGCAATAATGTATCTGAAAATTAAATATAAAATTATTAAAAAGGCAGATCCTAAAATCATTACAGATAATACCCAATTTAATAAAAATGTTTAATTATTATTTTTGGCTCTTTTCCTTGCAATGAGTTGCGTTAAAGAGTCTACCATTGTATCTGAGGCTTTGAAGATATCTACATTTCTAAACTCATGAGAAAGATTTTTTTCAGGATTAGTTTTATCCTCAATAACAATTCCTTCATCTGGAGAATTATTTTTAATATAAATTAATAATAACCAATCATCATCTTGTGACTCATCCCATTTAATAAAAACTTCACCTGTTTCAAATCTTCTATCTATACAACGAAAAATAGACATATCGCGGGTGACATGTCTTTTATTTAACTGAAATACTAGGCTACTTGCACTTCTGTAAAAACTTTCTAATGCAAATTCAATTTTTTGTCTTGCTAAAGTATATTCTTTTTCTTTTTCTAATAAGGTTTCTCTATCTTCATCACCTTGAAGTTTAACCCCTAATGCTTCAACCCTTTCTTTGATTTTTTGATCTCGAAGTAATCGATATTTTTCCTTAAGTTTATCAATTCTTTCTTGTAAACCTGCATAGTCTTCTCTTTTTTCTTTTAAAGAAATTTTTTCAAGTTTTTCTAGTTCCTTGACCTCTCTAATTCTAAATTTTTCAATTTGTTTATCTAGTCTTAATTGTTTTAAAAACTGTTTTTGTTTTTCAGCTTGCTCAATTCTCAAAAGAGCTTGCTCTTTTCTTAGGAATAATTTTATATCTTTTACTCTTTGTTTTTCTAATCTAGCTTCTTCTTTAAGTGTTTGTTCTTTTAGTTTAACTCTGAGAGCTTGTTCTTCCTCTTTTTGTTTAGCCAACTCAATTTTTTCTGCCCTCTCTCTTTCAATTTTTTCTATCTTAATTCTTCTTTTTTCATCACGTTTTAAAACTTTATAACTTGAAATCGTCTCTGAAATTTTGTCAAAAAAACCTTGAATATGTTTTTCTAAACCAAAATTAAATTTAAAATTAAATTGAGGTTTCAGGGATAGCTGTAATTTAACTAATTTTAAAACTATACTATCGTTTTGGGTTTTTTTAATTTGTTTTAAATAATTAGTTTTTTTTAATTTTTTAACTTTATTTCTTCTTATTTTGATAATTCTTTTTTTTTTAAATTTTTTTACAACCCTTTTAGTTTTTTTACCTTTTCTTTGAAACTTATAGGACTTGGCTTTTTTTAATACTTTTCTTTTTTTTTTTGATTTTTTTTGTTTTTTTTTCATTTCTGAGAAGAAATGATTCTATCAATAATTTATTGATAAATATAGTCTCTAGTCACAGGGGTTGATCTATAATTTTTAGTGAGTTGAAATTGATAAACAACTTGATCACCCCACTTAAATGCCATTTCACAACCAGCGAGATAAAACTCCCACATTCTAAAAAATTTTTCATCGAACATTTGAATTATTTTATCTTTATTTTTTAAACAGTTTTCTTTCCAGTGTCTTAAAGTATAAGCATAATGAAGTCTTAAAACTTCAATGTCGGTTACAATTAAGCCAGCTTTTTCAATAGGATTCGTGACTTCACTTAAGCTTGGTGTATAACCACCAGGAAAAATATATTTTGTAATCCAAGGATGAGGATCTCTTGGTGGGTTAACAGACCCAATAGTGTGAATTAACGAAACACCATCATCTTTCAATAATTTTTCAATTTGTTTAAAAAATTTTTTATAAAATTTCCTTCCAACATGTTCAAACATGCCAACACTCACTATTCTATCAAATTTTTCATCCAACTCTCTATAATCCATAAGTTTAAATTTTACTTGGTTCTGTAAATTCATTTCTTTTGCTTTTTGATTACAATAGTTTAGTTGATTTTCTGATAGGGTTATTCCTGTAACTTCACACTTAGCATTTTTAGCAATATCAATTGCTAACGATCCCCAGCCACATCCTATGTCTAAAACTTTTTGGTCTGGTTGAATATTTAATTTTTTGATTATATGTTGAATCTTATTATCCTGTGCAGTTTCAAGACTATCATTTTCATTTTTAAAATAAGCACATGAATATTGTCTCTTAGGATCTAAAAACAAATCATAGAGATCATCTTTGATATCATAATGATGTGAAACATTCATTTTAGATTTTTTGATAAAGTTAAAATTGGTAAGATATCTGTAAGACCCCCTTAGTTTATTTAAAAGATAACTAAAAATGTTTAACTCGTTTCTTCCAATATTCATCAATGCTAGATCTAAAAAATCTGTAAGAGATCCATTTTCGATAACAATATCTCCATTTGTATATGCCTCCCCAAAGTAAAGATCTGGATGGAATAGTAATTTGTAATGAAGTTTTTTATTTAGAATTTTTAATTTTATAGGCTCGTCAGTTGGCTGACCAATAATATAATCCTTGGAGTCAGCATCTGTTAGGATAAAACCTCCTTTTTTAAATACTTTATTCAGAAATCTCGCTAAATACATCTCAAGCTGCTAATTGTGATTTTGTTTCAAAATTTAAATCTTTCAAACTCTGCAAAAGATTTCTCTCATCAACCTCGCTAAGTAGACTTAAAGGCGGTAAAAGATTTCCATAAATTTTGTTCTCTCTTGAAAATAAAGTATGAAGAGCCGAAATTAAATTATATTTTTCAAAAGTATTTCTAACATTGACTAATTTTTGGTTTAAAGAATGATCTTTTTTTTCTTTAAAATCATCGTAAACTTTTCGGGCTAATTGGGATGTAGCATTGCAAGTTGCGGTAATAATGCCTGAACAACCATTTTCTAATCCTTTGATTAATTTTGACTCTGAACCTGGCATAACTGAAAAATTTTCCAACTTTAACTTTTCAAATAAATTGTAAGAGCTATCCTTAACACCTACAATTTGATCAGGAAATTTTTGTACCAATTTTTCTACACATTCAATACTAAATTTATATCCACACAATTTTTCAAAATTATAAAGTATAATTTTAGACTCTGGTATTGCATCAATAATTTTGCTGTAAAAGTTTATTACATCCTTATCTTGATATTTATAATAAGCTGGTGGCATGATTAAAAATTTTTTAAAGTTTAGAGAAACTGAAATTTTCATCAAATTAATTGTTTCATTTAAAGAATTTAAACCTGTTCCGATTAAATGTTTTTCTTTGTATTTACTTTCTGAAAGATGATTTAGTAATTTTATTTTTTCAACGATTGGAATTAATTGTGCTTGGCCAGTACTTCCAAATATTGCCGTGCCATGACAACCTTGATCAATCAAATTTTCTGCATGTGATATGGTTTTTTCAATATTTAAGCTTAAATCAGTGTTCAGAACTGATATTGAAGCTGCATAAATACCTTTTATTAAAGTCATATATTTTTTAAAACATATAATAATTCAAAAAAAAATGAATAAAAGAGTAAACTTAATCATTGGTTCAGGTGTGTTGGGTGCATATTTGTCAGCTGAACTTTTAAAGAATAACCAAATAGTGGTTGTTACCTCTAGATCATTAAATAAAAATTTTACGAATTATAAATATCTCAAAATCAAAAATAAAATTAAATTCGAAAAACTTAATACCAATAAAAAAAATGAAATAGAGAAAATTATAAAAAAATATAAGCCAAAGAAAATTTTTTATTTTAGTGGACAAAGTTCTTTGACAAAGAGCATAGAAAATGAAAAAGAAACATTTGACTCTCATTTTACTGGAACTAAAAATTTTTTAGTTTTTTTGAAAAAAGAAAAATTAGATACAAAATTTTATAAAGCAAATTCAGGCTATATATTTTCTTCAATTAGTGGGTTTATTAATATTAATTCTACATTTTCATCTAATAAAAACCCTTATATAAGAACTCAACAAAAAGTATTTAATTTAATTAAAAAATATAGAAAACTTGGAGTAAATGCATCAAGCTTAGTTTTTATGCAAATAGAATCTCCTTTGAGAGATAAAAACTTTTTTATTAAAAAAGTTTGTTTAGGAGCAAAAAATAAAAAAAAAATTATAGTTGGAAACATAAATACTTTTAGAGATTATTCGTGGGTTACTGAAATTGTTAAGGCTGTATTACTGACATCGACATTAAAAACCAAAGATTTTTTTATATCTGCTGGAAATCAAATTTCTGGTAAAGAAGTCATTAAAAAGGCTTATAGTTTAAATGGTCTTAATTACGAAAAGTATTATACTATAAATCGGAAATTCTTTAGAAAAAATGAAAAAAAATTTTTAATTGGGTCCAGTAAAAATTCTTTATATCTAAAACATAAATTTAAATTCAAATTTAATATATTTGGTAAAAAATTAATTCAAGAAATGTATAAAAATTTATGAAAACAGGTATTTATTTAAGTTATGCTGGCTTAGGTGCGAATTTACTCCATCTCGCTTATTGTCATCAGATTGCAAGAAAATATGGACCTGTTACCATCATTACATTATGTAAAAATTTAAAAGATGCGCTAGCTGATGATCCGTTTGTAGAAAATGTCTATTACTTAGATCAATATCATAAAAAAATTTTTGATATATTTCGGCTCAGTAGAATTCTAAAAAAATTCAATTTTGAAAATCTATTAATTTACTATCCAAGTTTAAGAATATATTTTGCAGCTAAATTTGCTGGTATAAAAAATATTTCTTCTTATAGTTTCTTTAAAAAAAAAAATTTGCATTTAGTAAATACTGCAAAAAAATTTACTGAAAAGTTTCTTAAAATTGATGATTGTAATACTGAAACAAAATTTTTTATTAAAGAGGACAGAATTGCAAGAGTTCAAAAAGAATTAAATAATAATTGCTATAAAATTGTGATTGGTGCAGGATCATCGGGACCAACAACAAGATGGGGAGCTAAAAACTTTGCCAATTTAATTAATAGCCTTAATGAAATGGGAGATTATTTTTTTTTTATTTTATGTGGTCCAAATGAAAAGGATATTGAAACTGAAATTGTAAATAATCTTAAAAAAAATAATTTCCTTACTTTAAGTAATAAAAATATTTATGATGTGATTCCTTACTTATGTTCAGCGAATATGTACGTGGGTAATGACTCTTTTGGGTCACATATTACTTCACAAAACGGAAAAAAAAGCTTGGTATTTTTACTAGATGCTCCAAGAGCTTATACAGACTATAGTAATAACTATCATAGAATTATACCAAAAGGATATAATATCGATGAGATTAATCATGGAACAAATGCAGACCCAAATCTAATTTCTGTAAGTGAAGTGATAAATGTAATTAATAAATTTAAAGACTAACTTATATCTTTAAGAACAATTTCTTTGGCCTCATTGACAATTGCGGAAAGTCTTGAGGTTTCTGGAGATATGTCTGGATGTATTTTTTTTTGTATTTTTACATAAGCTTTGTTTACATCATCTTTAGTAATTTTATTGTTTACATCTAAATTTAATATTTTGTATGCCTCGGTAACTGATATTGAAGATGAGTTATTTAAGTTTGATTGATTAAAAGAAAATCTTCCTGATCTTCTCAATGTTTGAATTAATCTATAAAGCGATATTAATTGGAAAATAGATAGGCCTTTTAATTTTAATAATGCAAGACTAGCTAGTGTTAAAGGCAACGTTAATAAAAAACGCCCACCAATGGCAAATAAAATTGCTAATACAATAAATCCAATTATTAATAAAATCCTTAGACCTTTTGATATTTTTTTTGATGAAATCTTGCTTATAAATTTCAATAGAAAGTATAAAATAGTCAAAATGACTAGTGTATAAATTATGATATTCATATAGTTCTTCTTTTCTATGAAGGTACCACAACTAAGAAAAAAACTGGAAATAAAATCTTGTCACAACACAAGTTGGGAAGATAATTACAGCTGGATACATCAAAAAGATATTCTTGAAGTCTTGAAAGACAAAAATAAATTAAATCCAGAAGTGAAAAAATACTTAATTGAGGAAAACAGTCATACTGACTATCATCTTAAAGATACTAAAGACTTACAGACAAAACTCTTTAATGAAATAAAGGGAAGAATAAAACTAGATGATGAGTCTCTTCCTTTTAGAGATCACACTTATGATTATTGGACAAAAACTACAATAGAAGGAAATTACTCTATCAAACTCCGTAAAAAAATTAATACAGATAATGTTGAAGAAATTTGGAACGGAGATAAAGAAAAAGAAAAATTAGGCGTTGAATATTTTGGTGTGGGAGATTTAGAAGTAAGCCATAACGATAAGTTGCTTGCATATTCTCTGGACACCAAAGGGTCGGAATATTACAAAATATTCATAAGAGATATTTCAACAAATAAGTTGGTCACAAAAGAAATAACAGACACATCTGGTAGTATTACTTTTAGTCTTGACGATAAATATATTTTTTACTCAAAATTAGATGAAAATCATCGTGCCCGGAAAATCTATAGACATAAAATTGGAGACCAGTTAAGTGAGGATTATTTAGTCTTTGAAGAAAAGAGTGAGGCTTTTACAGTTGGAATAAGCTTAACCTCCGATGAAAAGTATTATCTAATTACAACTTCTGATCACAACACATCAGAGCAATACTACTTTGGTGTTGATGAAATAACTCCAAAACCAAAATTAATCATTAAAAGACAAAGAGGAATTTTATACTCAATAAATTCTTGGGCTAACAATTTTTACAATCATACAAATAATGAAGCTGAAGATTTTAAGATTGATATCTCATCAAGCTTAAAGAACCAAAATTGGAAACCTTTTGTACCTTCAAAAAATGAAGTTTTAATTGGTGGTTGTGTATTTTTAAAAAATTGGATAATTCGATCAGAAACTTCTGATGCATTAGATAAGTTATTCATTAGAAATATTTCAACAAATTTTGAGGAAGAATTAATTTTTTCAGATGAAAAGGTATACGTTCCAAATATTTCTCTTAAGCAAAAAGATCGAAACACAGACGAAATTTACCTTGGATATTCATCGCCGAAAACTCCTTCAAGAGTTTATTCATATAATCTTTCAGATAAATCTAAAAAATTAGTTAAAGAACAAGAAATTCCATCAGGCCATAATTCAGAAGATTATATCGTAGAGAGAATTGAATATAAATCTCATGATGGAAGAATGGTTCCTTTAACAATAACAAGACATAAGAAAACCCAGATTGATGGAACTGCAAATGTCTTATTGTACGGTTATGGTTCATACGGAAATTCAATGAGCCCTGGTTTTTCATCTACACGTTTGAGTTTGATCAACAGAGATATCATCTGGGCTACAGCTCATATTAGAGGTGGAATGGAAAAAGGTATGAAATGGTGGAAAGAAGGAAAATTAACAAACAAAAAAAATACTTTTGAGGACTACATTTATGCAGCTAAATATTTAATTAAAAAGAAATACTCTTCTGCTGGTAACATCATTGGTATGGGTGGATCTGCAGGTGGATTATTAATGGGAGCAGTGGTAAACCAATCTCCAGAATTATTTTTAGGAATTATAATGGCGGTTCCATTTGTAGACTCTTTAACTACTAACCTTGATCATTCTCTACCATTAACAGTTGGTGAATTTGATGAGTTTGGTAATGCCAAAGATAATAAAGATCACTTTGATTATATATTTTCTTATGCTCCTTATAATAATATAAAAAAAATGGACTACCCTCATATGTTAATTACCACTAGTTTAAGTGACAATAGAGTATTGTTTGATGAGCCTGCTAAATTTACTGCCAAGCTTAGAGACTTAAAAACAGATAATAATTTATTACTTTTAAAAACAGAAATGGATGCAGGTCATGGTGGAAAATCAGGTAGAGATGGTGCTATAGAAGAAATAGCTTTAGACTATGCATTTGCACTAAAAATTTCAAAAAAAATTTAATTTCTCAATCTTGAAAAAACTTAAATCGTTCCTACATAAGTGAGGTAGGTCGCCTAATGGGGCTTATAAATAAACTTGCTTAACAAAGGAGGATATATGACAAGTAAGGATCTATCTATATTTAACTCATTAAGACCATTCTCGATTGGGTTCGACGATATGTTTGATCAATTTGAGAATATGTTGGGAAATGGTGCAATGACAATGCAATCCAATTACCCACCATACAACATCAGAAAGACTGGTAAAGATAACTACGCTATTGAAGTTGCTTTAGCAGGATTCAATAAAAAAGATGTTGAGGTTGAGTTCGAAGATAATTTATTAACTGTAAGAACAAAGCAAGTTGATAAATCTGAAGATAAAAATGCTGATGGAGAGATCATTCATAAGGGAATATCTCAAAGACAATTTGCTAGATCGTTTACAATTGCTGATGACGTTAAAGTAAATGGTGCTGAGCTCAAAGATGGACTTTTAACAATATCTTGCGAGAGAATTGTGCCAGAGCATAAGAAGAAAAAACTAATCGAAATTAGATAATTTAAAACCTTGCTTGCGGGGTAACTAGCTCCGCAAGTAAACTAAAAACATCCTTTTGATGAAAATCCAATCACCACTGAGTTGGTGTCTACCTCAAATTTTCTTTCACAAGAAATACCATATTTTTTTGTTTTATATACAAGAACTTGATTTCCTTTTTCGTTCTTAAAATCTTCATCAGGATTTCCAAGATCAATTTTAAGTTCACTGGATAATTGACCTATGTATTTACCCAATCTTTTATTTTCTTGCTCAACAATTTTGTCAGTTTTTTCTTGTACAGTCTGGCATGCAGTGACCATTAGGAAGAAACTAAGTAACAACACGATTAATTTAAAATTTCTCATTTTTATATTCTAGCTTCTAAATATGACCAAAATATAAACTTCTTAGTTGAATTATGTTGATAAAATTAGATTTAGCTAAGTATTTATCAAAAGAATCATCTATTTAGTCTGAATAGGAGGAATAATGTTAGACAAATATTTTGATTACAAAAAACACAAAACAGATTTTAAAACAGAAGTAATAGCCGGAACGACTACTTTTTTAACCATGGCTTATATTATGTTTTTAAATCCGTTTATTTTATCAGGTGAATTTGCTGGACCCGAAAAAGGTTTCTTTGATTTTGGTGCAGTTTACACTGCAACTATTTTAGCAACTGCTTTGGCTTGTTTCATAATGGCATTTCATGGAAAAACTTGGCCGATTGGTCTTGCGCCAGGAATGGGGATTAATGCTTTTGTAGCTTTTGGAGTTTGTGCAGGTATGGGGTATACACCGCAACAAGCTTTGGGTGCTGTATTAGTTGCTGGTGTATTATTTTTAATTATATCATTAACACCAATAAGAGCATGGCTTATCAACTCTATTCCCAAGAGTTTAAAGTTAGGAATTGGTGCTGGAATTGGTTTGTTCTTAGCAATTATCGGTCTTCAAATAATGGAAGTAGTTGTTGATAATCCTGTAACATTAGTACAGCTTGGAAATTTAAGTGATCCACTTGTTTTATTGGGATGCGCGACTTTTATTGCAATAATTGTTTTAGATAAGATGAACGTTAAAGGTAATATCATTATTGGTATTTTAGTATTTAGTATAATTGCTTGGGCTACGGGTCTTGCAAAGTTTAATGGTATCGCAAGTGCTCCGCCTTCAATGACTTATCTTTTTGAGTTTGATTTATCTGCAGCTATGACAGCTGGAATGTCCACAGTCATATTTACTCTATTGTTTGTAGACTTTTTTGATACTGCAGGAACTTTAACTTCAGTTGCCAATGTAGCTGGAAAAGTTGGCAAAGATGGAAAAGTTAAAGACATCAATAAAGCAATGTTATCAGACAGCGTTAGTACTGTTGCAGGAGCTGTAATGGGAACTACAACTGTAACTAGTTACGTTGAGTCTGGGGCTGGGGTAAAAGCTGGTGGAAAGACTGGAATGACCTCTTTGGTTATTGGTATATTATTTTTAGCATGTATATTTTTTGCGCCCTTAGCAACTAGTTTGCCAAAACAAATTGATGGTGCTGCTTTACTTTTTGTTTCAGTTCTATTTATAAGAAATATTACTGACATAGAGTGGAATGATGTTTCAGAATCTGCTCCAGCAATTCTTGCAATGATCGCTATGCCTTTAACTTATAGTATCAGCAATGGTATTGCTCTAGCTTTCGTATCATATGCTTTGATCAAGATATTCACTGGTAAATTTGCAACTACTTCACCAGCTATTTGGGTAATAGCAATTTTAAGTGTTGTAAGTTTTGCTGTTGCTTAAATACTAATTGAACAGGGCTAGTTTATACTAGCCCTGTTTATTTTTTCTTACAATCTCCTCGATAGACAATTCTTCATAATGTTCAGTAGGTTGAACAATCCAAGGATCTGAGTCTAATCTGATAGGACAAAAATCGGGTTCGAAAGTTGACGATTTCTTTTTCCATAAACAAGCAGTTTTTACCTCTTTTATATAATCTTTGGTTGGGCCATAATTTTTTAACCATTCAATGCTTTTATTAAGTGTTAAACCAGTGTCTGAAAGATCATCTATTAGAAGGACCTTATTAAAATCTTTATTATTTGCCAAAGAACTTATTTCTCTTGCAAACATCAATTGGCCTTGTTGATCCTCTAAACCTTTACCTGAATAACTTTGAATAACAATATATGCTATTGGTAATTTCAAAATTCTTGATAAAATATCAATAATAGGAGCTGCCCCTCTCATAATGCCAACTAATACAGTTGGTTTATATTTTTCATGAATTTGTATTGCTAACTTTTCAACAATTTGAGTATATTCATCAAAACTGATAATTAATTTCTCTGCCATGAAATTTATTATCATAATTAAAAATAATTAAAAAGGAGAAATCATGAAAGCTTATTGGATAAGTTTGTATACTAAAGTAGATGACCAAGAAATTTTAAAAAAGTATGCAGAGACAGTAACTCCAATTATTAAAAGTTATGGTGGTTTACCTTTGGTTAGAGGTGGTAAACATACAACTTTCGATGGTGATGATTTTTTAAGAACTGTGGTTTGGGAATTTCCAAATTACGAGCAAGCTTTAAAATGTCATCAATCAAAAGAATATCAGGCTGGTTGGGATTTAGCCAAAAAGACTACTATAAGACACATGCAAATCGTTGAGGGATTTAGTACTGAATAGGTTCAGGATCTATACTTCTCCACAAATACCATGTAGCTACCGAGCAATAAGGTGAAAATCTTTTTTGAAGTAAAGATACGAATTTTTCCGGTGGAAGATATCTTTTATTATAATTTTTAGAAATCGCTCTCAAAAGTCCTATATCTTGTATAGGCCAAATGTCAGATCTATTATAAGTAAAAAGTAAAATCATCTCAGCTGACCATCTGCCTATTTGTCTTAAATTAGATAAATAAACTATAGCTTCCTCATCACTCATATTCTTTATTAATTTGGGATTAAAGGATTTATTAAGAATTTGTTTTGCTAAACTTTTTATTCCTAAGACTTTTTGTCTACTTAATCCACAATTTCTAAGTTGTGTTGAGGTCAATTTAGATACAGTTTTAGGATTAATTTTATTTTTACATTTTTTCTTAAATTTTAAAAAAACTGAATTTGCTGCAGCAACACTTATTTGCTGACCAATAATACTTTTACATAATGAAAAAAAAATATCCTTTCTTGAGGTAAGAATCGTCTCATTAGGACTTCGATAATTTTTAATCAATCTTGACATTATTTTATCCCTTTTGGATAAATATCTTTTAGCTTTATTCCAATATTTTGGAACTTTAGTCATTGATTGTTTTAGAAGTGATTATTTTTTTATTGTAAATTTCTCTTCTAAAAATAATTAATGTTGAAGTAATTACCAAAAAGGCTCCAAGAAGAGTTTTGATTGTTGGAACCTCACCCCAAATGAAATATCCAAAAATTATTGCAAACAAAAGAGCTAAATATTTTAAAGGGGTTACCAAAGAAACCTCAGAATACTTATATGACTGACCCAACCATAAATTTGCAACACCTCCAAAAATGCCAACAAAAGATAATAAAATAAAATCTTGTAAATTGGGCATAACCCATCCTTGTGGAATAGTTAAAAAACTCAATAAAGTTATTGATAAGGAAAAATAAAATGAAATTAACCAAACTGGTTCTGTGGTTGATAACTGCCTTATTGATATTGCAACATAAGATAGGCCAAGACAAAATATTATTGGAAAAATATAATAGATGTTAAGTTCACTTATTCCAGGTTCAGTGATTACTAATATTCCTATAAAACCGACTATCACGGCTAACCACCTATAAATTCCAACTTTTTCACTTAATAAAAAAATTGAAAATATAGTTGTAAAAATTGGAGCAGCAAAAGAAATACTTACCACAGTTGCGAGGGGTAATTTTCTTAAAGCAATAAAAATTGCTACTAAAGCAATTAAACCCGACAAGCACCTTAGAACATGCAAGCCTGGTCTTTTGGTTTGATAAAAATTGTGAAGTCTATCTCTTGGTATAATGAAAAAATAAAATAATATTCCGAAAAACCCTCTAAAAAATAAAACCTGTCCAATTGGATAATCGACTGACCACTTGACAATTATATCCATTAGTGAAAATGCACAAACAGACATAAACATGTACAAAAATCCCAATTGATTTTTATTAAGCATACGAATAATTTGTAAATTAATTTAAATCATAATCAATGGAAATAGCAGTTTTAGCACTTGGATGTTTTTGGGGACCTGAAATCAAATTCAGCAAAATTAACGGTGTTATCAAAACTGAAGTTGGCTATTGCGGTGGTAATAGTTCACAAACCACCTATAAAGAAGTTTGCACAGGGAGTACAAATCATGCTGAAGTTGTTAGAATTGATTTTGATGAGAAGGTAATTACTTATGAAGAAATTTTAAAAATTTTTTTTGAAATTCATGACCCAACTACACTAAATTCTCAAGGACCAGATTTTGGTACACAATATAGAAGTGAAATCTTTTATTTGAATGACAATCAAAAAAAAATTGCAGAAGATGTTCTGGACCAGGTAAATAAAAAGTTATCAGGGAAAGTAGTAACAAAAATTTCCTTGCTAAAAAACTATTGTATTGCTGAGGAATATCATCAAAAATATTTAGAAAAGAGATAATGTCATTAGTAGAAACTGATTGGCTCGAAAATAACAAAGACAAAGTAAAAATAATTGATTGCTCGTGGCACATGCCACAAACGAAAAGAAATGGTTTTGAAGAGTATAAAACTCAACATATCCCAGAATCCATTTTTTTTGACCTAGATGATAATTCGGACAAAAATACAAATCTTCCACATATGTTAGTGAATAAAAATGAATGGGAAAAAATAGTCTCAAAGATGGGAATCAAAAATGAGGATATGATTATTATTTATGATAATTCTGATGTTGTTAGCTCATGTCGCTGTTGGTTTAATTTTATCTATTATGGTCATGATCCTAAACTAGTTCATGTTTTAAATGGGGGTTTAAAAAAATGGCTGGAAGAAAAAAGAAAAGTAACAAATAATTTATCAAAAGTTGTGAAGTCAGACTACAAAAGTTTTGAAAATCAGGAATTAGTTAAAAACAAAGATTCAATTAATAAAAATATAGAAACCCAAAATTTTAAGGTTGTTGATGCTAGAAGCAAAGAAAGATTTGAAGGAAAGGTTCCTGAGCCTAGAGAGGGATTAAAAAGTGGAAGTATTAAAAATTCTGTGTGCATACCATTTGGCTCTTGTCTTAATCAGGATAGAACTTTTAGAAATAAACAAGAACTTGAAAAAATTTTTCAATCTTCCTTAAAAAACTTAAATGATAAAAATATTGTCTTTTCATGTGGATCTGGAGTAACCGCGTGTGTTTTGGCACTAGCTTATTCTTTAATAAATGATAAATATCGACCATGTATTTATGATGGCTCTTGGGCTGAATACGGGTTAATTTAAAAAGAATGAAAAGATCAACTAAAACTATATCAATTATTTTAATATTTTTTCTAATCATTGCAGCAGTAATTATTGGTAGAACAATGATTGGAAATCATTTTAAAAAAAAATTCAGTAAAAGACCCCCTCCAGGAATAATTGTCACCGAAGTGGTAAAAAAAGAATTTGCTGAAACAATAGAGACATTTGGTACTGCAATCTCAAAAAAATCTGAAACTTTCAAAATAAAAAAAGATGATCTTTTTGAAGATTTAAAATTGAAAGACTTTGTTAAAAAAGGAGATGTATTAATCAAGTTGAAAAGTGGAAATATTATAGCTCCATTCAGCGGAGTACTTGGTTATACTGGTCTTACTGAAGATATTCTTGTATCTAATAATATATTCATCATAACACTAGATGATAATTCAACTATTTACTCAGACATTAAAATTCCAGAGAATTATTCGGCATCTATTAAAAAAGGCCTTCCAGTTGAGGTAAAGTTATCAAGTTTTAAGGATAAAACTTTTTCAGGTGAAGTTGATTTTGTATCAAGCAGGATTAACGCCGATACAAGAAGCATATTATCCAGAATTAAAGTGCAAAATAATGATCTCGAACTAATTTCGGGATCTCTTTTAGAAGTAAGCGTTAAATTTAATCTTAGAAACTCATTAAGTGTACCTGATACAAGTGTGATGATTGAAGGCGACAAATCCTATGTTTACAAAATAAATGGCGAAAATGTTGCAAATAAAACTGAGGTTAAAACAGGTCTAAGAAGTAATAAAAACATCGAGGTAATTTCTGGATTAAGTGAAGGGGAAATAATCGTCGCGGAAGGATTAAAAAAAGTAAGACCTAGAGGAAAAATAAAACCTATTACAAAATAAATGTTTATTACTGAACTAAGCATAAAAAGACCAGCTGTTTCTTGGGTAATGTCTTTAATCTTAATTATTTTTGGTTTATTTGTATTTTGGAAATTACCAGTTAGAGAATTACCCAATGGAATACAGCCGCCTGTAGTCCAAGTTCAAGTAGATTACAAATCTGCATCAGCATCAATTGTGGATCAAGAAGTTACTCAAGTCGTTGAAGATGTTATTGGAGGTGCTGAAGGTATAAAAAATATAGACTCAAAATCTGAGAATGGAAGAAGCACAATAAATGTAGAGTTTGATACTAGTATTGATTTAGATAATGCTGCTAACGATATAAGAGAGAGAGTTGCGAGAGTTGTAGATAATTTGCCATCTGAGTCTGATCCTCCTCAAATATTAAAAAGGGCAGCTGGTTTTACTACGACCATGTGGTTGTCGTTATCATCTGCAACTTGGAGTGATCTTGAATTAGGAGACTATGCAGAAAGATATTTAGTGGATCAGTTTTCTAGTATTAAAAATGTTGGAAGAATTCTTGTTGGTGGTCTAAGAGAATTAAGTATCAGAGTTTGGATAGATCCAATTAAACTTGCTGCAAATGATCTAACTATTAAGGAGGTCGAACTTGCAATGCGTGGAGAAAATATAAGTCTTCCAGCTGGTACTCTTGAGGCAGACAACATTGACCTAACATTAAATTTAGATAAATCATACAATGACATAAATTCTATAAAACAATTACCAATCAAAAAAACAAATAATAAAGTCATTTTGTTATCTGATGTTGCTGATATTGAATTTGGACCTGTTTCAGAAAAAACACTTTTTAAAGCCCAAACAAAAGATCAGGTTAATTTAAGGACAGTGGGTATTGGTATTTATGCCAGAAGTGGAGCTTCAACAGTCGAACTTTCAAATGAAATCAAAAAAAAGATTGTAGAAGTTAAAAAATCTTTACCAAGTGAATTAGATTTAAGAGTTTCATTTAACAGAGCAAACTACGTAGAAGCTGCTATTGAAGAGGTATATAAAACTCTTTTGATTGCTTTTGTATTAGTAGTGCTAATAATTTATTTATTTCTTGGCAATCTTAAAGCTGTAGTCGTTCCAGCGATTGCTCTTCCAGTAAGCTTAATAGCATCTTTTTTAGGTCTTTATATCTTTGGATTATCCATAAATATATTTGTTCTTTTAAGTTTTATTTTAGCGATTGGAATAATTACTGATGACTCGGTGATTATGACTGATGCAATATATCGAAGAATAGAAAATGGAGAAACTCCACTAGTTGCTGCCTATAAAGGATCCAAACAAATTTCATTTGCAATCATAGCAACAACATTAATTTTAGTAGCTGTATTTTTACCACTGATATTCATCGAGGGAATTTCAGGAACATTATTTAGAGAAACTGCAATTGCATTATCATTTTCTATAGTTGTCTCATCATTTGTTGCTCTTACTTTGTCGCCAATGCTCGCTAGTAAATTTTTAAATAAAAAGACTTCGAAGAGGATTTTTATACAAAAATTTGAAAAAATATTTTTAGGATTTTCAAAATTCTATAGAGAGACTTTAGATGTAATTGCTCACAAAACAAAATCAGTGGGTTCTTTTATTGTATTTATAATTATTTGCTCTGTATTGTTGTTTAGTTTCTCTAAAAAAGAATTATTGCCGATGGAAGATCGTGGTGCTTATTTAATCATTGGCGCAACAGATGAAGGAAGTTCTTTTGAGTACACACAAGAACAAGCACAAAAAGTCGAAGCTAGATTAATCCCGCTTTTACAAGCTGAAGATAGTCCATACTCAAGATTTATTATGAGAGTGCCTGGTTTTGGCAGTTCAGCAAACTCATATAATAGTTTTATCATAATTGCACTTTTAGATGACTGGAAAAATAGGAAAAAAGGACAGCAAGTTGTTTTAAGAGAGGCTATTGGAAAAATTGTTACATTGCCTCAAGCTCTTGCATTTCCAATATCTCCACAATCAATCAGGGTATCTAATTATAATAAGCCAGTACAAATGGTAATTTATGGAAGTACCTATGAGGAACTTGAAGAAATTCAAAAAAGAGTAATAAGAAAATTAAGATCAAATAAAAGTCTCTCAAGAATTGAGTCTGATTACAATCGAAACAAACCTGAGGTGAAATTAGTTATTAACAAAAATAAAGCTAAAGATTTAGGTGTATCAACAAAAGCAATAGGAGAAACACTTGAAACTCTTTATGGGGGGAAAAAAATTACAACTTTCAATAAATTAGGTAAAGAATACCCAATTGTAGTTCAGCAATATTTATCTGATAGAAGGAACAAAGAAGGTGTTTCAAAAATTTTTGTTCGTTCTGAAACAAATGGAAAACTAATTTCTTTATCAAATTTAGTTAGTTTTAAAGAAGAGGGTTCAGCGAAAGAACTTGCAAGATACAATAGACAACGAGCAGTCACGATATCTGCAAATATTAATGAAGGATACACTTTAACCGAGGCGATAAAATTCTTTGAGAGTATCATGGCAGATTTGGCTCCAAAAAATCAAATTACATGGAAAGGTAAATCTGAGGAAATTAAAGAGACTAGTAATGAATTATTTATAATTTTTGCTCTCGCATTGCTCACGGCTTACTTGGTAATGGCTGCAACGTTTAATTCATTCATTCATCCATTCATTATAGTTTTAACAGTTCCTTTGGCAATTTTTGGTGGGTTAGTATTTATTTTATTTTTAAATAGTTCAGTTAATATTTTTTCTCAGATCGCTTTGATAATACTTATCGGTATATCGACTAAAAATAGTATTTTAATTGTTGATTATGCCAATCGAATAAGGACTACAGGAAAAAGTATTGAATTAGCTGTGAAAGAGGCTTGTGCAGTAAGATTTAGGCCTATCATTATGACATCATTAAGTACAATGATCGCAATGATGCCTTTGGTTATAGGAAATATTGGTCCAGGTGCAGGTGAAGGATCAAGATTAGCTGTGGGAGCAACCATTTTGGGTGGTATGATAATTTCAACTTTTTTCACATTATACGTTACTCCATCTATGTATTTAGCTTTAGCAAAAAACACCAAAAGGATTGATGTAATAGACCTGGAGTTAAAAAAAGAACTCTCTAAAAAATAATATATTTATTTTTATTTAAAGAATTGCTGCAACTTAATAATTGTTTTTTATAAATATTAGATTGTTTCTCAACTTTTTTAGCTAATCCAATAACTTTTTTATTTTTTTTATAATGCTTAAAATTTCCCCAGCCCTCATGATAGGCCAAATATTGTTTAAAAGCGTCTTGTTTGGAAATTTTTAAAATTGTTTCTGATTTACTAGTATACCAACCAATGAAATCAACACTATCTTTAAATCTAGCTCTTGTAGCTAACTTATTTCCTGTTTCTTTTTTATATTGTTCCCAAGTCCCTTTTACTGCCTGAGAATATCCAAATGAACTTGATGGGCGTTTATAAGGGATTACTTTAAATATTTTTTGTCTAGCTGGCTTAGCTAACCAGTCAAAATCTGACTCCATTTTTATAATAGCTAATTGAATATAAATAGGAGTGCCCCATTTTTGCTCTGTTTTTTTTGCGTACTTGTACCAGAGATAACGCTCATTAAATATTGAACAACTATTTGCAGTATTTGATGGAATTGATGAGCATCCTGTTAAAAAAAAAATAAATAATATAACAAAATTATTTTTTAATGATCCCATATTTATTTATAAGATTCTTGACAAAAATTACAACTATCACCCCTAATAAATTTCCAAACAGATCTGACCACTGAAAACTCCTTTCAGGAATTAATATGTGAAACACTTCTAATAAAACTGAAATTACTAAAAGATAATATAAAACTAGTTTTAATTTTTCTGAATTTAAAAAAGTAAAATATCCTAAAATAGTAACCAATCCGAAAGCGTAAAAGTGGTTAGAGGATATCTGGAGAAAATCTGATGTAATTTGTGGTTGAACTTTACAATTATCAAAAAAAACACATCCCAATAAACTCCCAGGGAATAAATATAAGATGATTAATAATAAATTAATTACATAAAAAAATATTTTAAATTTTGAAAAAAAATTTATCATTTAATTTGATAGTTTTATTTATAAATTTAATTTAAAGATAATTATATGAGTTTTTTAATATTAGTGAGGCATGGACAAAGTACTTGGAATTTAGAGAAAAAATTTACTGGTTGGGTTGATGTTGATTTGACCGAAAAAGGTATATTGGAGGCAAAAAAAGCAGGATTTTTATTGAAAAACAAAAACATCAAAATTGATTTTTATTACACTTCTCTTCAATTAAGAGCAAATAATACTCTTAAAATAATTCAACAAGAATTAGATGATAAAAAAAATTTTACTAAAGCTTGGCAATTGAATGAGAGACATTACGGAGCACTAACTGGTTTGAATAAAATTGAAATGAGTAAAAAAATTGGCGAGGAAAAAATTTATGAGTTTAGAAGATCATGGGATCTAAGACCAGATCCACTAAAAAAGGAAAGTCCATATCATCCACTTAATATTGATACTTATAAACAAATTCCGAAAGAATTTTTACCTGACACTGAGTCTTTAAAAGACACTTATAAAAGAGTTATAAATTTTTTTGAAGAACACGTGAAAGAAAATTTAAAAAATAATAATGTTTTAATATCTGCACACGGAAACTCTATTAGGGCTCTATGTAAAAATTTATTTAATTTAGATAATAAACAAATTTCTAATTTAGAAATACCCACTGGAAACCCTATGTTGATAGAGTTTAGAAAAAATTTCGCAATAGCGAAATGTGAATATCTTGATAAGGAAAGAGCTAAAGATCTTTTAGTTTTTTGAAGACATCTAAATTTGTTAAATGATAAAATTTTTTTTTACTTTGAAAACCATTTAATTTATTTTCTTTTCGTAAATTATCCCATATTTTTGTAATAGAAAAATTTGAGACTCTATATTCTTTAAATAAACTTTTGTTCAGAATTTGACAACCAATATATATCAAATTGTTTTTTTCATTTTTTTTTATCAAATTATTTTCCAATATGAAATCGCCTAAAAAATTTTTATCGAAACTCAATTCTTTATTTGATAGCAGGAGAACATTATTTAATTTATTAGAAAAATAAAAATTTTGCATTTGAGTGATTTCATCAAGATAATCTTTATGCCAAAAAGTATCAGGGTTAAAAATTATAAAATCGTTGTCATCTGAATAATTGATCAAATTTAATATTCCTCCACCTGTATTAAGTATCTCATTTTCCTCTTTGATTATTTGAATATTTATTGGAAACTTTTTATTTTCAATAAATTTTGAGATTTGATCACCTAAATGAAATGTGTTGATAAAAATTTTTTGAACACCCAATTTCAAAGTTAGATTTATGCAAACTTCTAACATTGTTTTATCATTTAATTTCAAAAGAGGTTTAGGTGTCTTTAAAGTAAGTGGATTTAACCTCGATCCGAAGCCTGCGCATAATATCAAAGCTGTTTTAATTCTCATTTAATCTTTTTAAAATTTTGACCTAATAAATTTTTCAAATCAGTGAATGTCTGATTTTGATCAATACGCATATTAATCAGTTGCCATGTGTAAGGAATAAATCTTAAGTAATTTTTTTTTCTATCCCTGAGTGCTAAGCGGGTAAATATTCCAATAATTTTTAGATTTCTTAAAACTGATAATATTTCAAAATCATTCTTGAATTTTTTAATATCCAAGTTTTTTTGTTTTTTTGTATAAAACTTAAAAATTTTCTCTTTAAAAGAGTAAGAAGTTTGTAGTCTCACATCATCTATTAAAGAAGCTAAATCATAAGCTTTGTTACCAATTGATGCGTCCTGACTATCAATAAGACCTATTTGGTTTTTAACTGACATTAAATTTGAAACATGAAAATCTCTGTGGACGAAAATATTATCTTTTAATTTTAATTTCAAAGTTAATTCTTTAATGATCTTTTTAAAATTTTTACAAAATCTTTTTTTCTTTAATTTTGATAAATTATTTTTTGCATACCAATCACAAAATAAATTTGCTTCATTTATTAAAATCTTTTTATTATATTTTGGAATTATATAATTTTGATTTCTAAAATTTTTTATTTTTCTATGTTTGATAGACTGTATTTGTATTAACAATTTAATTATTCGATTAAAATAGCTTAGTTTATTTTTACCCTTTTTTTTTAATGTTTTGAAAACAGTTTCATTTCCAAAATCTTCTATTTCAATGAAATTTTTTTCATATCTCTGGGTATATAATCGTGGCGCTAAAATTTTGTTCTTGTTTAAAATTTTATTTATTGCATCGTATACAAGTAAATTTTTAAATTTTTCTTTTTTGGCATAAACAACGATAGAGGATTTACCATTTACTTTTTTTCTGAAAAAACTTCTAAAAGATGCATCCCCCTTTATTTTTATTAATTTTGGCATTCAGGAATAGAAGCTATAAACCTTTAATTTGCACAGATCTAGTTTTGTGATCTTTTCCATACTTGAAAACTAATTCTATCAAATTTTTTGGTTTTTCTTTAATTATTTGTGGCCATTCTACTAAAGTAATTATGTTTTTATTATCCTCAAATAAATCTAAATTTTTAATTTCCTCAGCAGATTTTAATCTAAATAGATCATAATGATTTATCTTGAAATCATTTATTTGATACTCATTTAACAAATTAAAAGTGGGACTCGTAACTTCTGTTATCTCCAATTTATTAAGTTTTTGAAATTGATTAATAAGATATCTAATAAAAGTTGTTTTTCCTACTCCGATTTCACCATATAAAAAAATAAAGCATCCAGGCTTGATTTTTTTTAAAAATGTACCAGCGAGTTCCTCTGTTTCTTTTTCTGAAGATAAATCTATTTTATCACTTTTAATAGCGGTAGGCATTAGGTTTAAAAGGACCTTCGACTCCGACACTAATATAGTCTGCCTGTTCTTTTGATAATTTAGTTAATTTTGCTCCAACTTTCTTAAGATGAAGTGTGGCAACCTTCTCATCTAAATGTTTTGGTAAAACATAAACTTTGTTCTCATAGTTTTTATGATTATTCCAAAGCTCTATCTGTGCAATCACTTGGTTAGTAAACGATGCGCTCATTACAAAACTTGGATGACCTGTGGCACAACCTAAATTAACTAATCTACCTTCTGCTAATAAAATAATCCTTTTTTTACTTGGTAATTCTATCTCGTGAACTTGAGGTTTTACTTCAGTCCATTTATAGTTTTTCAAAGCTTCAACTTGAATTTCGTTATCAAAGTGTCCTATGTTACACAAAATTGCTCTATCTTTCATTTCTCTCATATGATCAGCTGTAACAATATCTTTGTTACCAGTTGCTGTAACGACGATGTCAGCTTTGCTAATTGCCTCTTCCATCAAAACCACTTCGTAACCCTCCATTGCTGCTTGTAATGCACAAATTGGATCAGCTTCTGTAACTAATACTCTAGCACCACTTTGTCTTAAAGATGCAGCACTTCCTTTACCGACATCTCCAAATCCAGCAACTATAGCAATTTTTCCAGACATCATAACATCTGTAGCTCTTCTGATGCCATCAACTAAACTCTCTCTACATCCATAGAGATTGTCAAATTTAGATTTGGTGACAGAATCATTTACATTTATTGCAGGCACTAACAAAGTTTTATCTTTTTCCATTTTATTAAGAGCTTTAATGCCTGTTGTCGTCTCCTCTGAAACACCTTTCACATTTTTAAGTAATTCTTTATACTCTTGATGCATCATTGCAGTGAGGTCTCCTCCATCATCTAAAAGCATGTTAGGCGCCCAATCTTTTTTACCCTCAATAGTTTGTTTAATACACCAAATATATTCCTCTTCAGTTTCTCCCTTCCAAGCATATACTGGAATCCCAGCTTTGGCGATTGCAGCCGCTGCATGATCTTGAGTTGAAAAAATGTTGCATGATGACCATCTTACCTCCGCACCTAAAGCAACAAGTGTTTCAATTAAAACAGCTGTTTGAATAGTCATGTGCAGACATCCAATAATTTTCGCTCCTTTTAGCGGTGACTTTCCAGAGTATTCTTCTCTTAAAGCCATTAAGCCAGGCATTTCGCTCTCTGCTATTGAAATTTCTTTTCTTCCAAATTCAGCTTGGGTCAAATCTTTAACTTTGAAATCTTCCATGATGCGTCTTCTAACAATAAAGAATTAATTAATCAATAGAACTCTTTAAGCATTTGGAAATATAATTTCCATACTTGCTCCTTTTTTGTCTAATCTGTTAGATGCTCTTATTGTAGCATTATGTAAATCGACTAAATTTTTAACTATATTTAAACCAAGTCCTGAATGTTGTCCAAATTTATCAGGTCTATTACTATAAAATCTTTTAAATATTTTATTAGTATCTTTTTCTTTAAATCCTTCATCTAAAATATTGATTGAAACTTTGTCATTTTCTAATTTTGAAACCTTAACAATTACATCTTTATTATCACCACTGAAAGATATTGCGTTATCCAAAAGATTAGCAACTATTTGTTCAATCCTATTTTCTATTCCATTTATCAAATATTTGTTTTTTCCATCGTTCGAATAAGAAATATTTATTCCTCTTTTTAATTTATAAATATTATTAAAATCATCTACGACTGACTTAATAATTGGCTCGATATCAAGTTTTTTTAATTTTTTCTTTACTTAACGCAACTTCATCTTTTAGCATTTGTGAATAATCTGTAATCAATCTTTCAATTCTTTGAACATCATGACTCAAAATATCAATTAATTTAATCCTTTGCTCAACATCAGTCGTATCATGTAAAATTTCAGACGCACTTTTGAGAGAAGCTAGTGGATTTCTTATTTCATGAACTAAATCTGTTGAAAAATTTTCAGCATGTGAAATCCTTTTAGTTAATTCATTTGTCATATCATCTAGTGATTTTGAGAGTAATCCTAGTTCATCATTTCTTTTTTTTAAAATATCAAGATTAGTAACTTTCGGAACTTTATTTCTAATTGTTTCCGTATACGTTACTAAATTTTTAATTGGTTTTAAGAAATATCTATTTAAAACAAAGGAGAAAATTAATATTACTAAACCAATAGCTAAAGCTGTTCTAATTACAAAAGTCTTTCTTTCATCTATAGCTGCTTTAACATCATTTGCATTTTCCGTAATAGCTAAATAACCAATGTTTTCACCTTTTTGCATTACATTTTTAATTGTTGTCAGCTTAAATTTATTGAACTCTTCTTGGGTAAAAGTAAAAGGTATTCCAAAATTTTTAGAAGATGCGTAATTTAAAAGTACATCATTAAGAGAAACAACGTTATTATTTCCAACGTCAATATTTTTTTTCTCAGTTATTTCTTTAGTTT
>CACIUF010000008.1 GCA_902589765.1 uncultured Pelagibacteraceae bacterium | reverse complement strand
CAAGCTATATGAAACTCTACTTGCAAAAGACTTTCCAGTAATACAAATTGTTGGAACACAACTTTGAAACAAGCTATCTGAAATACCTGTATGACCATTGTATGGGAAAGTATCTAAATACAAATTAAAAGTGCTTATTCTTCTTAAATTATCTTTATGCTCAATAGTTTTAAGAAAAAGGATTCGATTAGAGTTAAAATTATTTTCTTTACAATAAGAGGTAATATTTTTTATTACATCTTCATTTTTAATGTACAAAGCTAAATAAACATCTTCATATTTATTTAATACGTTCATCCAGATATTAAAGATATTTGGAAGAATTTTTTCTATTCTACTAAAACATCCCATAATGAAAACATTCTCCGGTAAATTAAATTCTTTTCGTTCGACATTTAAATCGAAAATTTTAGGACTAAAAGGTTGATAAACTTCGGGCATATACAATACTTTTTCAGAATAAAGATTTAAACTGTTTTTTGGAATAATATTTTGGTCAGCAATAATATAATCATATTTATTTGTTCCCATGGTACCTGGAAAACCAAGATAATTAATTTTTATTTTTGAAATGTTATACTCAAACAAATGAGATTTACTATTATTTGTGTAACCTGAGAGATCTATGGCTATATCAAGTGAATGAGAAACAACTAATTTTAAAATTTCTTCGTCTGTTAAATCATCAATATCAAAAAATTTATCAACATTTTTTATAATCTTTTCTCTAGAAGATCCCTCTTTTTTAAACGTTGAGTAGGCATAAATCTCAAAATTTGATTTATCATGATTTGAAAATAAATCCTGTATTAATTGAAATACTGCGTGATCCTTAAAATCTCCTGAAAAGTATCCTATTCTTATTTTTGTTTTTAATTTATTAATATTATCTTTATTAAAAACTTTTGATAAATAATTATTTTTTGGATTTTGCCCCCAATAATTTTCAGCAATTTTTTTTTGAAAATGTCCATCATCATTTATATATTTAATCAACAAAGGGTCCAATGATAAGTTATTTTCGTTTAAATCATTATTAAATACATCAAGATCTTTCTTTAAATTTGAGAAAATACCTAGTTTCATTTTACAAAATATCTTTTTTGGAAGAAAAAAGTTTGTTTCAATATTTACATTAATCATTGAGTCACAATAAGTTATTGCTTTTTGATATTCATTTTTTTCAATATAAATATCGACAAGCATTTTATTATTTAAAAAGTTAAGTTTATCAATTTTAATAGCTTGAAGTAAATCGTCCTCAGCTTTTTTAAAATCTAAAGATTTTTTATAAATAAAAGAACGTTGTCTAAGAGCATTTTGGTTTTGTGGATCTGTAAAAATAAGTGAATTTAGAATTTTTAAAGCTTCCGAAAAATTATTTATTTTAATTAATATATTTACATAATTTAGATAACTATCTGTAAAATGTAATTTATCCTTATCGAATTCATTATATATTTTTAAAGATTCATTTTGATTTCCACATTCAAAATAGAATACTGCAAGATTATTTTTTATTTTTCTGTTTTTAGGAAATCTAATTAATGCTTCTTTTGTAAATTTTAAGCCTTCATCATATTTTTTATATTCTAACAATATGTTTGATTTATTAACCCAGCTATTTTCGAAGTCATTTTTTTCAATATTAGTTGCAAAGTAATTTATTGATTTTTCAAAATTACCAATTTCTTTATATAATAAACCTAGATTATTTAAAGTTCTTGAGTTATTTGAGTCTTGATTTAAACTTTTTAAAAAATACTCCTCGGAAATTTTATAATCTTTTAATTGTAGATTTATAGTGCCAAGTAATTGCAGTATCTCAGGATTATTTTTATCTTTTCTTAAAATATCAGAATATATTTTTTCAGCTTCTTCTAACTTACCTTGCCTGTGAAATGATAAAGCTTTATCAAGGTCATCCATCCTATATAGTTTGATGGTGCCCTCGGCCAGACTCGAACTGGCACTCCGCAAGCGGCAAGGATTTTAAGTCCTTTGTGTCTACCAATTTCACCACGAGGGCATTAATGAATTTCATGAGTGTTTATGCTAATATTTATAATTGAACAAGAGCAATATGTAAAATTTATTATTCTTTTACGCTACCAGCGGTCAAGCCACTGACAAGATATTTTTCAAAATAAATAAATATGAATAGAACTGGTAAAGTGACTATTACTGAGCCAGCCATTAAATATTGGCGTGGTGTTTCAGCGTCCCCACTTAGATATTGAATGGCTCGTGATAAAGTAAAGGACTTAGGACTATCTAAAAACATCAATGAGAATAGGAATTCATTCCAAGCAATCATAAAGACATAAAGAGCAACGGATGCAATAGCTGGTAAACTTAAAGGAATAATAATCTTTAAAATTATACCAAACCAATTTTGACCATCCATAATGCCAGCATCTTCAATTTCTTTTGGAATACTTTTGAAATAACCTTGCAACATATAAATAGCAACCGGCAAGGTTGTGGCCGTATAAACAATCAATAGACCAAAGATTGAGTTTCTTAATCCAAGTTGACTAAACACAGTGTATAAAGGGATGACTAATACTATAGCTGGAAACATATAAATAATTAAGATCGAAGTTGATAAAAAGTTTTTGCCGAAAAAGTTTAATCTAGCAACAGCATAAGCTGCAGGGATTGCAAATAATAATGTGACAATAACAGTTCCGATAGAAACTGCTGAGCTTATTAAGATATACCTACCAAAATTATAAGTTTCAAAGATAACAAAATAAGATTTAAATAACTCAGTTAAGCTTTTTGTAAAATCTAGACTAAAGTCTAAAGGATTAACTAATAAAGCGATCTGAGTTTTAAAACTGGTAACAAACATAATATAAAATGGAAATAAAATTACAAATGCAAAAAAAACAATGCCAAATAAAGTGATAAAATCGAAAATAATTTTTTCTGATATAAAATCTTCCTGTAAAGATTGCATATTGTATTTTTTGAGTTTGTTCGTAAAAAATAAAGTAATTAAGAAAACTCCAAATATATACCAATATGGAGATGCCTCATTCAAATAAAAATATGAAATTGAAAATATAAATGATAATGAAAAAATCTTAATTAAGTGATTAATTTTATTGCCGATTAAGACAAATGCTAAAGATAATAAAATACCAATTAAGAATACAGGTGTGATGTTTAAATTAGTAAAGTTTAGACCCTGTAATGTCGACATGATTTTCCAAATTGACAAAATACATGTCAGAAAAAAAGATGAAATGATTAAAAATATTGTAAGAGACTTAAACTTCATTAGCCCTCTTTCCAATTAATCTAAAATAAATAACCATGAAACTAAGAAGTAACATCACAATGACTATCGAAACAGCAGAGCCCATTCCAATATCTGATACAGCAAACCCTTGTTGATAAACATTAATAGGTAAAGTTCTTGTGCCTGAAGCGCCACCGGTTAATAAAAAGATATCCTCAAATTTATTAAAGTTCCAAATAAACCTAATCATAAATAAAATTGAGATAATCGCTGTAATTTGAGGCAGTGTAATATGGATAAATTTTTGAATAGGACTTGCTCCATCCACCTCCGCTGCTTCATACAAACTTTGTGGTATTGCCTGCAATCTTGCTAAAATAAATAAAAAAGCGAGTGGAAAATAGCGCCAAATTTCAAAAAAGATGACTGTAGTTAAAGCCAACCTTAATTTAAATTCAAATCCTAAAATACTCATGGTTATGTATTTTTGACCTAATAAATTTATTGGTTGCTCTATGATGTTAAAATTAACCAATAATGCGTTTAAAGTTCCGCTATTTGGATCCAACAATAGTGTCCAAGTGTAAGCTAAAGCAACTACAGGACCTACATATGGAAAAAGTAAAATACCTCGCATATAAGTTCGACCTTGAATATTTTGATTAACTAATTGTGCTGCTAAAATTCCAAAGATAATTGCCCCAATTGTGCCAAAAAAAGTGAAGTAAAATGTTGTTAAAAGTAATTCAACAAAGTTATTTTCATAAAAAACTTTTTTAAAATTTTCTAAAGTAAAATTCGTAGTGAGTAACGGGTTATCTGCTTTCCCACTAAGAATTGGTTTTTGAGATTTAATTATTTTTTTGTCAATTATTTCACCATTGATATTCTGTATAGTTATCTCAAAATTTTCCCTGTATTTTGCCTCCCAATTTCCAAAATCACAAACAACTTTTTTAGATTGAAAATTACATCTAGAATCAAGATTGACTGGTGAAACATTTGTTGGAAATTTATCTTGAAACTGAACATTTCTTATTTCTTGAATTAAAGAACTGTTTCGTAATTTATAAACAATTTTTAATTCTGATTGATTTTCTGAAATTGATTTAACAATTTTCTTTGCTCGAGGTTCTGGAATTCTAATATCTTTTAATTCAATGTCTTTGAAACTAATCCAAACATTGGCAAATATAGGAAATAATACGATGGCAAAAACTAATAGGACTGCAGGTAAAACTAAAGTGTAAGCAGTTCTTTTTTCTAATTTTGATAATGAATCACTCATAATAAAAAGCGGATAATAAAATATTATCCGCTCTTTATAAATTTATTATTTAAAACTTAGCTAATTCAGCGTTAATTTTCTTAACCGCTTCATCAACTGAGATTTGATCATCAATATATTCTCTAGTGATTCTATTTAAGAATTGAGAATTGATGATTTTTGATGCCCGAGATAGTTCACCCTCTTTGACACCCCATCTGTTTGCAGTATCTAAACCTGCAACGATGTTATCAATAACATCTGCAGAATAAAGATCTGTTAAAGGAGCTTTTCTATCAACACCTACTGGTAATTTACTCCAAGCTTTAGTGTAAGCACTAGGATCACTTTTGTTTCCTCTTCTTACTGGGAATTTTCCTTCCGGAGCAATTCCTAATGTAGCTGTATAACCTTCACTCATAGAGTACTCGATGAATTTTTTAGCTTCATCTGTATCTGCATCCGCAGTAATACCAAAGTATCTTACATCAGCCCAAGCAGCACCTTTTTTATTGTTAGGTCCACTAAAATTAGTAATGAAACCAGTTTTAGAAGCTAACTCTGGTGATGTCGGATCACTATTAATTGTTGGCGGAGCAGAATCTCTTAAACCTGCTAACTCATCCATAATAAATGGTGACCAAATAATCATTGGTGTTTTTCCAGCAAAGTATAAAGCTCTTGATTGTTTCCAGAATAATTCTCCTGGAGGGCTTGCTTTCGCAATTACTTTATAAAATTCTAAAGAATTCTTTAAAGCTTTCCCTTGCTTTTTAGTTCCACCTTTTTTAACAAAATTAACTCCATTAGCTAAAAGTACATGTTCAAGTACTTGGCTCATAAAGTTTTCATCTGTTTTTGTGGCAGCTACAAAGCCAAACATGTCATTGCTTGATAATGCATTAACTGCTTTAACAATGTTTGCATATGAAGTTGGTGGCTCTAAGCCAGCTGCAGCAAATAGATCTTTTCTATAAACGACCATTTGTGTCCAGCCATCAACTGGTACAGCTGCAATTTTTCCACCCTTCTTAGCCATATTTAATGCGCCCGGTGCAAATGTTTTCTTACCTAACGACTTAACTACAGCGTTATTTGCATCAACATCTAATATGCCTGCCTCAGCCCATGGTAAAACATATTGAAGAGTGTGATAAATCACATCTGGAAGATCTCCTGCTGCTGCTGCTGCAGTAGCTCTTGTGCCAAGATCTTTTTCTTCAATTGGTATGACTTCAACTTTGATGCCAGTTTTAGCTTCAAACGCTTTAGCCATCTCCTCTTGTTTTGCCATTCTTGCAGGTTGGACCTCCGTTGTCCAAAATTTAATATCCGCAAAACTAGTATTAGTAATTAGAAATACTAGAGCAAATATATTAATTATGATTTTTCTAATCATGCATTCCCCCTCTTATATTGTTTCTCTCTGGTATTTAGTTTTCTCTGATGTTCGCGATTTTTTCATTGCGATAAATCTAGCAGTGTAATAAATTTTTAACAACATTTAATGGTTAGTTAAAATCCCTTTAAATCAAATAAATGTCAAAAATTGTTATAAAAAATCTCGAAAAATCTTTTGGCGAAAATAAAGTTATCAACAATTTTAACATAGACATAAAGAATGGGGAATTCATAGTTTTAGTAGGTCCTTCAGGTTGTGGAAAATCAACTTTATTAAGAATGGTCTCTGGACTAGAAAGTATCGATCAAGGAGAAATTTTTTTAGATACAAAGCTAATTAATAATTTAATTCCTTCTAAGCGTGAAATTGCAATGGTCTTTCAATCTTACGCTTTATATCCACACATGAATGTTTTTGAAAATATGTCATTTGGTTTGAAAATGGAAAAAATTTCAAAAAATGAAATTAAAAAAAAAGTTAATCACGCAGCTGCTACGCTTCAAATTGAAGATCTATTAGAGAGAAAACCCAAACAACTTTCAGGTGGACAAAGGCAAAGAGTTGCAATCGGAAGAGCTATTACAAGAAATCCTAAAGTATTCTTATTTGATGAGCCATTGTCAAATCTAGATGCAGCTTTAAGATCTGAAATGAGAGTTGAAATTTCTAAGTTACACAAAAAATTAAAAACAAATATTATTTATGTAACACACGATCAAATAGAGGCAATGACATTAGCTGATAGAATTGTAGTGCTAAATAAAGGAATTATCGAACAATTTGGAACACCAAATGAAATTTACACTGATCCCAATAATATTTTTGTTGCAGAATTTATTGGTTCCCCAAAAATGAATATTGTCAAAATTAATAAAGAACAAATAATCAATTCAAACACCATTGAATTGTTTAAAAATAAAATTACTTTTGAAAATTTTGATTTTAAAGATGAGATTTATTTAGGTATTAGGCCTGAAGATATCAGCATTAAAGATGATCGTGAAATTAAACTAAACGTCAAAGTGGATCTAATTGAAAATTTAGGCTTCGAAAAAATTATTCACGCTAAATTATCAGAAACCCAAATTATTATTAAATCGTCAGAAGATATAAACAATCAGCCACTTAAAATATCATTTTCTAAAGACAAAATTTTATTTTTTGACAAAAATAAAAACAGGATAAGATAGATTTCTTTGAGTAAAAAATTTTCAATAATTATATTTACTGATTTAGATGGTTCATTGTTACATAGAGATAATTTTAAATTTGATGAGATAAAAGATTATATAAAAAGTCTTATTGATGAGGGGATTATTATTATTCCAAATACTAGTAAAACTGAAAAAGAGATAGAGGAATTTATATCAGAACTTGGCTTAGATCTTCCTTATATATCTGAAAATGGATCTTCAATTCATGGACTGAATTTAATTAATAGCAACTTTCCAAACAAAATAGTTTTGAGCAGAGATAAACAGGAATTAATTGAAATTTTTAATTCTAAAATTCCTGAAAATCTTAAAGCTAAGTGTAAATTTATTTCAAAAATGAATTCAAAAGAACAAATCAATATTTTGGGTCTTCAAGAAAATAATTTAAAAAATGCTTTAAATCGGAAATATACAATTCCCTTTTTATTTGAAGGTGACAAAAAAGAAAAAATTAGATTACTAAATATTTTAAAGTCTTCCTCATTAAGTATGCAAGAAGGAGGTCGTGTTTTAAACTTAGGTGATAATACAGATAAAGTTAAATCAATGAATCAAGTTCTTAAAATTTACAAAAAGGTAGAAAGTAAAATAAAGGTCATAGCTGTAGGAGATAATTTCAATGACTTAGATATGTTAAGAAATTGTGATATTCCATGTTTAGTCTTTAATGATCAATTTAAACAGGATCAAATAAACATAGATAATCTAATAGTTTCGAACAAGCCATCACCTGAGGGCTGGGCTGATGTGATTAAAACGGCACTAGTTAAATTAGACTTTTGAGATTAAAAACTCGCCATGAGTGATTTTTCTCAAAATGGAGTGGTCTCAACTCTGCACGACTTTAAAACAAAGTCCACAGAGGTCATTGAAAGTGAACTATCAAAATTTTCAAAACAAAGAAAAATGGAATTAATTTTACCATGTCTTTATTCTGAATTAGAAGGAACGGCTTTACCAAAAATAGTTGAAGAAATAAGTAAAACAAAATATTTAGATCACATAATAATTGGATTAGACCAAGCAAATGAAGCACAAGCAAAAAAAGCTTGGAAATTTTTTAAGAAATTAAAATCACCTTTTTCAATTCTATGGAATGATGGTCCTAGTTTGAAAAAACTTGATCGAGAATTAAAAAAAAACAATCTTGCACCAAGTGAGCTCGGTAAAGGTAGGAATGTTTGGTATTGTATAGGCATGTGTATAGCAAGAGATAGTGCAAGATCCGTTGCTTTACATGATTGTGATATTAAAACTTATGATAGAAGAATGCTTGCAAAGTTATTTTATCCAGTAGTAAATCCCCTTTTCAATTTTGAATTTTGCAAAGGTTATTATCCAAGAGTAGCAAATGAAAAAATGAATGGAAGAGTGGCAAGATTATTAGTTTTTCCACTATTGACAGCTTTAGAAAAAACTATTGGTAAAAGTGATTATTTAGACTTTATGAAATCATTTAAATATCCTTTAGCAGGTGAGTTTTCATTTAGACGAAATGTTTTACCTGAATTGAGAATTTCTTCAGACTGGGGAATAGAAGTTGGAATTTTATCTGAAATGCAAAGAAGTTTTTCACCACAAAATATATGTCAAGTAGATTTAGCGGATACTTATGATCACAAACATCAGGTGCTATCAATTGATGATGAAACAAAAGGACTATCAAGAATGTCTATTGATATTATCAAAACATTTATCAAAAAATTAGCAACTCAAGGTAATACTTTTAGTAGGGAAAAGTTCAGATCATTAAAAGCAACTTATTATAGATCTGCCTTAGATTTAATTGATATATATAGAAATGATGCAGTTATGAATGGCTTAAAATTTGATTCTCACACTGAGGAAAAAGCAGTCGAATTATTTGCAATAAACATAATGAAAGCTGGAGAGGCTTTTATTCTTAATCCGATGGATACCCCTTTTATACCCACATGGAGCAGAGTAAAAAGCGCTATACCAGATTTTCTTGGAAGACTTGAAAAAGTAGTTAATGATGATAATAAAAAATATTATTAATGTTAACTCAAAAAGATCAGAGAATTATAAGATCTAGACTAGATAATATTTACAAAATAATCTTATCTAAAAAAGATATTGATTACTTTGAGAATGAAATTGTTCAAACAATCAAAAATTTTAATAAAAAAAATCCAAAAAAGAAGAAAAATATCTCTGAAAAAACTACTTTAGTTATCTGTTATGGTGATAGTGTATATTCTGAGAAAAAGAAATCGATTAGAGTATTTCAAGGCTTCTTTAAGAAAAAATTAAAAAATTATTTTAATACTATTCATTTTTTACCATTCTATCCCTCAAGCAGTGATAGTGGCTTTGCTGTAAAAGATCATTATAAAGTTGAGAATAAACTTGGTAATTGGTTAGATATAAAGAATGTTTCAAAATCAAGTGATGTCATGGCCGATATGGTTATTAATCATTCATCAGCAAGAGGTTTGTGGTTTAAAAATTTTTTAAAAAAAAAGAATCCTGGAAAAGATTATTTTTTAACAGTCAACAATAAATTTAACACTTCTAAAGTGGTTAGACCAAGAGATCATAAATTACTAAAAAAAATAAAAATTTTTAAAAAATCTGATTATCTTTGGCGAACATTTAGCCCAGATCAAATTGATTTAAATTTTAGAAATCCATCTGTATTAATTCAATTCATCAAAATAATGATTCATCTCATTAATAATGGTGTTACTATTTTTAGATTAGACGCTATTGCATACCTTTGGAAAGAAAATAGAAGTAAGTGTATTAATTTAAAACAAACTCATGAAATTATTAAACTTTTAAGAAATATAATTAATCTGCTAAATGTACAAACTACGATCATTACCGAGACAAATTTACCTGAAAAAGAAAATTTGAGTTATTTTGGTAAAAATGACGAGGCTAATTGGATATATAATTTTTCCTTACCACCATTATTAATTCATGCTTTTTTATTTGAAAATAGTTCATATCTAAATAAGTGGAGTAAAAATCTTCCAAATACAAAAAATGAAAATTGTTATTTAAATTTTATTGCTTCACATGATGGAATAGGAATGAGACCAACAGAGGGATTGTTAAATGAAAAAACATTAAATAATTTTCTAAAGAGACTAAAAAAAAATGGCTCAAAATTTTCTTACAGAAAAGTTCAAAATAAAGTTAAAAAGGTATATGAGGCAAATATCACAGTTTTTGATGCTTTAAAAAAATCAGATTATGATCAAAAAGGTGAATTTTATTTAGAAAGATATATCTCAGCTCATGCTATAATGATTTCTTTTGAAGGAATACCAGCTATATATTTTAATTCTATTTTTGGTACTTCTAATGATGAAACTAAGTTTGTTATCACTGGTAACAATAGAGACGTAAACAGATATAGATGGAATTTTAAGAATATCATTAATAAACTAAAAAATAATAAAACTAAAGAAAGTATTTTTTATCAAAATATTTGTTATTTACTCAACATTAGAAGAAAGCAAAAAGCTTTCCACCCAAATGCAAAAAGAATAAATATGAATTTTGGATCAAAAGTATTTGGATTTAAAAGGATAAGTAGAGATAAAAAACAAACAATAATGTGTGTTACAAATTTAAGTTCAGTGGCCCAAAAAATAAAAATTAAAAGAAACAATCAAAAAATTAGAAATTTAATGGGTTCAAAAATACAAATTAAAAATAACCAATTTGTATTTTTAAAACCTTTTGAAACTCTGTGGATATCTAATATATAGATTTATAATAAATAATTTATAAAGTTAATTGATCCCAAAACAGCTATTTTTCTTAACAAATATAAAGTTTTTATCATCAATCAAATTTTCACAATTTAGAGGAAAATTTTTTTTATAAAAAAGAATATGCGTGACTTTTTCAATTTTATTAATGTTCTCTAAAATTAATTTTTTATCATCAAAATCTTTGGATTTATAAAAACTTCTTGTAAGATCTAATCTTTCTTTCCAATGAATAATTTCATCATATCTAAAAGCATGGTGTTTCCAGTCAATAAATATTGGTAAACCAGTATTCATTCTTATATATGTCAAATTATCAGGAATCAAAATTCTCTCTATAGAGTCATAATTTTTATTGATTTTTTTTACCAACTCTAAATTTTTATTAAAATCTTTATTTAAATTTTTAATATAATGATTTTTAATAAAAAAGAAAAAACAAGATAAAACAAAAAGAACAATACTTACTAATTTGAGAGTTTTATTTTCTAATGAAATTTTTGATAATAAGAAAGATAAAATAATAGTTGTTGATAGTGGGATTAAAATAACTGAGCTTCTCCATGGAAATGCAAGTGATAGTGTATTATTTGAAATAAAATAATCAACAACAGATAAAAAAATTGCAACAAAACCAAAAATAAATATTGGTAAAAATATACGCTTGTTTTTATAGACAATAAGCAACGAAATTGAATAAGTAATAACAGATAATAGATCTTTATTAGAAAACCAATGATTTATATTTGCATGATGAGGAATTCTATTTAATAAAATTTTTTGACCCTCTAAAAGTATATCACTTTCTATGAGTAAGAAATTATAAATTACATAGATCGTTATTGGTAAAATTAAAATGATATAAAAGATTAAGACTTTAAAAAATTCTTTAAATTCTTTTCTAAAAATAAGATAAATTAAAATTCCACTTATCAAAAATCCTGAATGAAGTGTATAAGTGGGGTGAAAAGTTGCCGCTAAACAAATAAAAAAAACTGCAAATAAATTTTTTTTTTTAAGGAAAAAATAAATACCAATAAAAAAAAGTACACCAAAACTTGCAGGTTGATAACCCTCATTGATAATATCTTGACCCGCAACACCACCAAACAAACTATTTTCGTGATAAATGATTAAAAATAGCGCAAACCAAATTATAGATAAATAAACATTTGAAAGTTTTTTGAAATGAGTTTTACAAATTAAAAATAAAAAAAAGGAACATAATAATAATAATATAAAATGAACAAAATATAATATTTTAAGTGAAAAAAATTTAATCAAATAATGATTAAACATAGTAAAAAATGGTAAATGATTAGTTTGATTAGCTATCCAGTCATTTTGCAACTTATTAAACTCAAAATCTTTTATGGCATGAAGCAGATGCAACGAGTTACCTTTAAAAAGTGGAAATTGCTGAACTGTTATTGCAAAAAAAAAGCTAAGTATAATATATAAGATGATCTCTTTTTTTTTACTTAATTCCATTATACGAAATAAATTTTATTATTGTGTTTAATTAATAATTCGAGGTTTCGGTAACGGCATAATAAACTTACCTTTATAACCTTTATTTCTTAAATTTTTCATCACATTTTTTCCATAATGCCAAGATAAAATAAGTGCATAATCTGGTTGATACTTTATCATATATTTTTCATCTATAATTTTTATATGTGTGCTTGGGGTAAACATATTTAACTTTAATGAACTACTTTGCTCAGCGATATAATCAATCAATTGACTAGTTATATTACAATAAGCTAATAAAGTTATACTTCTTCCAGGGCATCCTACTCCTACAATTCTTTTTCTTTTTAATCTTAATTTCCAAAGTAATTCAGTTAAATCTTTTTTTACCTTAATTACTTTATTTGCATATTGTTTATATTTTTTTTCGGAATAAAAGCCCCTCTTTTTTTCTTGATTTATTAACTTTTTTACACTTTTTTTTGGTTGTATGTTTTTATTAAGAGTTGCTGTGACTCTTATAGAGCCTGCATAATTTGGTATTCGGGATGCATCGATTACTTTAAAACCATATTTATTTAATAAAAAAATTAAAGGCCTTAATAAATAAAATCTTAAATGCTCATGATAAATTGAGTCAAATTGCATTTCATCTAAAATATTCACTGCATAATGAGACTCGGTGACAAAAATTCCATTTTTTATATTTATTAAACTTTTTACTCCTTTCATCAAACTATCAAGTTTATTGATATGAGCAAAAATATTTGTTCCAGTAATTACCTCGGCTTTCTGAAATTTTTTTCTTATATATTGAGCAGTTTTAGTATCAAAAAATTTTTGAATTGTTTTGATTCCCTTTTTATTTGCTAATTTAGCTATATTTGTTGGTTCAACACCTAAAACTTTGAATCCTTGGTTTTTAAAACCTTCAAGAAGAGTACCATCGTTCGATCCTATATCTATAGCCAGAGGGTTTTTTGAAAATTCAAAATTTTTAACTGCATATTTACTGGTACTATGTAATAAGTCTTTAAGAGTTTTTGTTATGCCACTTTTATACGGATAATCTAAATGAAAGACCTCTTTATTATCCACGACGTAATTTATTTGAAGTAAATGACAATTTTTACATTTAAAAAGTTTTAGTGGATAACTTTTTTCGTATTTATTTAAATCATCTTTCCTGAGTAAGCTGTCACACAAACCGGAATGTCCAAGATCTAAAATTTCATATATTTTTTTTGACCTGCAAATCTGACATTCATAAATAACACCAGGTTTTAAATCAGAAACACTCATATCTATTGAATAATAAATACCTTTATATAAGATAATAACAAGTCATTTAAATTAAAATGAAATATGATTTAGATATCATAGTGCCAGTTTTCAGAGAGGAAGGTAATATCTCAAAAACGTTACAAGAAATTTCTAAAATTTCAGAAATAAATTATAGAATATTAGTTATTTATGATTTCGATGAAGATCCCACACTTAATGTAATAAATCAAAGATTTAATAAATCTGAAGTAATCTGTTTAAAAAATAAATACGAAGGGTTTAATGGAGCTATAAAGACAGGTTTTGAGAATATTCAATCTAAGGCAACATTGCTTTACCCCGCAGATGATCACAAGAATTTTAATTTAATATCTAAAATGTTTAATAAGTTTAATGAAGGTTATGATATAGTTTGCGCGAGTAGATTTATTGATGGTGGAAGTTATGAGGGGGCGCCACTAATAAAAAAGTTAATTGTGAAGTTTGTGTCTTTTACATTAACTAATTTTACATCTTTACCCACAAAAGATGCAACCAACGGCTTTAGATTATTTTCAAAATCAATTGTTGAAAAATTCCCAATTGAGTCAAAGAAGGGTTTTACTTTTAGTATAGAATTGTTAGCAAAAGCACATAGAAATAATTATAAAATTACAGAATTGCCTGAAAAATGGCCAGTAAGAACAAGTGGTAAAAGTAAATTCAGTTATTATACAATTCCATTTTATTTTAAATGGTACCTATACATTCTAATGTCTGCTTTTAAAAAATGAAAAAAATTAATGTAGGAATAATTGGAAAAAATTTTGGCTATAAACTTATTTTCACTGTAATTCAAAGAGTAAAAGAATTTAACACAATTGCTTTTTGTTTCAAAAATCCTAGTAATTTCAAAACTATAAATAAAATTAAGATATATACGGACTGGAAAAAAATGCTTAGTAACAAAAAAATCAATGCAGTAATAATATCTTCTCCACCAGAAACACATCTAGAAATAATTAAAACAGCTATTAAGAAAAAAATTCACATTTTTTGTGAAAAACCTGTTACTAAATCTTACAAACAAGTCATACAAGTTACCAATTTATTAAAAAATAAAAAATTATTTCATATGGTGAATTATGAATTCCCCAAAATAGCAGCATTTAAATTTTTTAAAAAAAATATTCTAAAAAAAATTCATATCAAAAAAATTCAAATAAATTGGACAATCAAAATTTCTCATCAAAAAAGGTCTTCATGGAAAAATTCTCATAATAAAGGTGGTGGTATTTTTTATAATTACATATGTCATAGTATATATTATTTGGGGGACTTATTTGGTGATTTTGTCATTGAAAAACTGTATAAAAATAGAAAAAAGAATCCTTCTTCTATAAAAATTAAATTAAAAAATATTAAAAAAAATTTTATTATTTACGTAAATTTTAAAATTTTATCTTTAAAATCCAAACAAAAACCTATTCACCAAATCAAGATTTTCGGTAAAAATAATAATTTTGAATTATTTTCAAAAACTGAGAGTTTAAGTGACCAATTTATATTGAAAAAATCAAATAAAGTTATTTTTAAACCAATAAATGATAAAAAAGATTTCAGATTTTATCCTGTCTTAACAAATCTAAAAAATTTTCAAAAAAGTATTAATGAAAAAAAATTATTAAAACCAAATTTTTTTGATGCAAAAAAAATTCATTTCATAATTAACGAGTTATCATCAATTTGATAAAGCTTTTAACAAATATTTTTGATCAAGTTTACAATCTTTATAACCCCTTTTTACAACATTAAGGTATCTTTCAGTTGGAAATCTAAAAGATGTTTTGTGAGTCATTGTATAAGTCATAACTTTTTTTCCATAATATAAAAAATAATATTTTTTATATAAATTTGGAAAATCCTCATATACATCAAGTTTTTTTTCATCACTTTTAGATATTTCAAAAAGTCCACCGGGCACAATTGAATTTTTTTTTGGCTCTATATCTGCCGCTCTATATTTACTTCTAAAGGTTAACTTAAAATTGTTTAAATTTATTTTCTTTAAAAAAATACTATCCTTACATCTTCTTTTCATTTGAAAATGATGAAGATTACTCCCATAAGCAAAATAAAGCATTTATCGATCTACTATTTCAATTTTTTTTTCTTTTATAAAATCTAAAATCTGAGCATTACAAGTATCGATTTTTGATTGCTGCTCAGATCTAAGAACTATGGATACACCAAGTTTTCCAGCATGGAAAAATGGATAGCTTCCAATTTCAACATCTTTATTTTGATCTTGAACTTTTGATAAAGAATTTGCAATTTCACTCTCTACAGTTCTTAAACTTATGGTATGGCTCAGTATTGGATCACCACCTACAATTTTTTGTTTCAAACTACCTAACATTGATTTTAATATTGATGGGACACCTGGTAAACAAAACACATTCTCAACACTAAATCCTGGTGCCCCACTCGTTGGATTTAAAATTAATTTTGCATTCTGTGGCATCCAGACCATTTTTTGTCTACCTTCATTAAATTCTCCTGGCTTATAATAACTTTCTAAAATTTTAAAAGCTTCCGGATGAATTTCGTATTTTAATCCAAAAGCTTCAGAAACAGACTCAGCGGTAATATCATCATGTGTTGGACCAATACCACCAGTTGTAAAGACGTAATCATTTTTTTTTCTTAAGACATTCAAATTTTCAATTATAATTTTTTTTGTATCTGGTATCACTCTAACTTCATTTACCTGCACACCAAGTGAATTTAGCCAAACAGCTAAAGTACTTGTATTTGTATCTTGAGTCCTGCCTGAAAGAATTTCATTTCCAATAATTAATATAGCAGCATTAACTTTTGTATTTTTTGTCATATTATTTATAATTTGAATATGGAATTTACCAAGTCTTTAATAAAAGGCAAATTAATCAAAAGATATAAACGTTTTTTTGTAGATGTAAAAATAAATAAAGAAGTTGTTACAGCCCATTGTCCAAATACAGGCTCAATGAAAGGTCTGCTTGATGAAGGAAATGAAGTCTTCTTACTCAAAAATGATAATCCAAAAAGAAAACTTAAATATGGTTTAGAATTGATTAAGGCCAAGAATAATTTAGTTGGTGTAAATACTCACATGGCCAACAAAATTGTTGAACATGGACTAAATGCTAATTTAATAAATGAATTAAAAAACAATGATAGCATAAAGTCAGAAGTTTTTTACAACAAAGAAACTAGGTTTGATTTTTTGATAGAAAAAAAAAAGCAAAAAACCTTTATTGAGGTTAAAAATGTAACTCTTTTTAGAGAGAAAAAAACTGCCGAATTTCCTGATGCAATTACTACAAGAGGTTCAAAACATCTTCTTACCCTTATTGATGCCATAAAAAAAGGTTATAAATCATATTTGATCTTCTTAGTTCAAATACAAAATATGGAAAATTTTAAAATTGCGAAAGATATTGATGAAGAATATTATAAAAACTATCTTATTGCGAAAAAAGCTGGTGTTAATTTTCTTGCTTATAGATGTAGACTAAATTCAAAAGAAATAAGAATAGAAAAAAAGTTAAAGATTATAAATGAATAATTATTCAGAAAAATTTGAAAAAATGAGAATTGCAGGAAAACTTGCAGCTCAGACCTTAGATATGCTTACTGAAAATATAAAAGAAGGTATTTCAACTGCACAAATTGATAAACTTGGTTACGAATTTATTAGAGACAACGGAGGTTACTCTGCCCCTCTTTATTACAGAGGCTTTACCAAATCATTATGTACATCATTAAACCATGTTGTTTGTCATGGAATTCCATCTGAAGAAAGAATTTTAGAGGAAGGTGATGCAGTCAATGTGGATGTAACTGCAATCATTAATAACCACTATGGAGATACAAGTAGAATGTTTTGTATAGGTAAAACTTCTGTAAAATTAAATAATCTTATAGATGCAACACATGAGTCAATGATGAGGGCAATAAAAATTTTAAAACCTGGAAAAAAACTTGGAGATATTGGTCATGAAATTCAAACATATGTAGAAGAAAAAGGTTTTTCAGTTGTCAGAGATTTTTGTGGACATGGTATAGGCACAACTTTTCATGAGTCACCAAATATTTTACATTATGGAACTAAAAATACAGGAATGGAACTAAAACCAGGAATGACATTTACAATTGAACCTATGATTAATGCGGGTAAATTTGCTACAAAAATGCTTAATGATGGTTGGACAGCAGTTACAAAAGATAAATCTTTGTCTGCACAATTTGAACATACAGTTGGAATAACAGAAAATGGTTATGAAATTTTTACAGAATCTGCTAAAGGTTATGTAAAGCCTCCATATTTATAATTAATGATTAAAAGATACTCGAGAAAAGAACTTACTGATATTTGGTCAGAGGAAAATAAATACAAAATTTGGTTAGATGTAGAGATAGCTGCAGCACAAGCTATGGAAAAATTAAATCAAATTCCTAAAGGGGTTTCTTCAATTGTTAGAAAAAAAGCGAGAATTAACGTTAAAAGAATTCATCAAATTGAAGCACAAGTTAAACATGATGTCATAGCTTTTTTAACTTCTGTTACAGAGAAAGCTGGAATTAAAGCAAGATACCTTCATCAAGGAATGACATCATCAGATGTTTTGGATACAAGTTTCAATATTCAATTAGTTCAATCAGGAAAAATAATTCTCAAAGATATTGACCAAATTTTAAAAGTATTAAAAAGACAAGCTAATAAATATAAATTTACACCATGCATGGGAAGAAGCCATGGCATACATGCTGAACCCATTACCTTTGGTTTAAAACTTGCTTCTTTTTATGCAGAATTTAAAAGAAATAGAAAAAGATTAGTTGATGCGATAGATGAAGTCTCGACATGTGCTATATCAGGTGCAGTTGGAACCTTTGCCAATATTAATCCAAATGTGGAAAAACATGTTGCTAAAAAACTTGGCTTAAAAGTTGAACCAATTTCAACTCAAGTTATTCCAAGAGATAGACATGCTTTTTATTTTTCAGTTCTTGGTATCATTGCTGGTTCAATTGAACGAGTGGCAATAGAAATCAGACATTTACAAAGGAGTGAGGTGTATGAACTACAAGAATTTTTTTCAAAAAAACAAAAAGGCTCCTCTGCAATGCCCCATAAAAAAAATCCTATTTTAAGTGAAAATTTAACGGGTCTTTCAAGAATGGTCCGAAGTACAGTAATTCCTGCGCTTGAAAATATAGCCTTATGGCATGAAAGAGATATTTCACATTCAAGCGTGGAGAGAAATATTGGTCCTGATGCTAATATAACTATTGATTTTGCATTAGTAAGATTAACAAATATTTTGGATAATATGATTGTTTATCCAAAAAAAATGCTAGAAAATTTAAATATAACTAAAGGTTTAATTTTTTCACAAGAGTTAATGCTTGAACTTACAAAAACTGGTTTAACTAGAGAAAAATCATATCGGATGGTTCAAAATTTCTCAAAAAAATGTTTTGCTGAAAATTTAAATTTATTTGATGTAGTGCGTTCTGACAGATATATAATGAGCAAAATACCAATGAAGAAATTAAAATCAATATTTAGCTATTCAAAACACATGAAAAATGTCAATTTTATTTTTAGGAGAGTAATTAATTAATGAAAAAAGGGAAAAAACTATACGAAGGAAAAGCTAAAATTATTTATGCAACTTCTGACAAAAATCTTGTTATTCAATATTTTAAAGATGATGCAACAGCATTTAATAATCAAAAAAAAAGTACTATTGAAGGTAAAGGTGTACTTAATAATAGAATTTCAGAACATATACTATCAAACCTAAATCAAATTGGAATTAAAAATCATTTAGTAAAAAGACTAAATATGAGAGAACAACTTGTGAAACTTGTGGATATTATTCCTATTGAGTTCATTGTAAGAAATATTGCAACTGGATCTTTAACAAAAAGATTAGGTATTGAAGATGGAACTGTACTTGATTATCCATTAATAGAGTATTGCCTCAAAGATGATAAGTTAGGTGATCCAAACATAAGCAGAGAACATATTCTGGCATTTAATTGGCTTAACGCAATTCAACTTGATTTGATTGATGAAAATTTAAAACGACTGAATGATTTTTTACTTGGTTTATTTCGAGGCGTTGGAATAAAATTAGTTGATTTTAAAGTAGAGTTTGGCTTTACACATGAAAGTGGGAAAAATCATATTATTTTAGCAGATGAGATCAGCCCCGATACTTGTAGATTGTGGGATTCAATTACTGATAAAAAACTTGATAAGGACAGATTTAGAAAAGATTTGGGAGATTTAATACCAGCTTATACAGAAGTTGCAAAACGACTTGGTATTCTTCATGAACAATCAAATGTATCCGCTGTTAACGTAACAAAACTCTCTTCAGTAAAAAAAAAGAGTAAATGAAAGTTTCCGCAATAATAACATTAAAAAAAGATGTTTTAGATCCACAGGGTAAAGTCATCCATCAAGCCCTAGATGGAATGGGTTTTGAAAATATAAGTGAAGTAAGACAAGGTAAATATTTTGAAATAGATGTTAATGAAAATGATCCAAGCAAAGCAAAAGCTGTTGTGGAGGACATGTGTAAAAAACTTTTAGCTAATCTTGTAATCGAAAACTTTAAAATTATTGAAACACAATAATTAATGAAGTCATCTGTAATAACTTTTCCTGGCTCAAATTGTGATAGAGACATGGATGTTGCGCTCAAGAAATTTGGGTTTAACAACAAGATGGTTTGGCATGATAATAATGAACTCCCTAAAAGTGATTTAGTTGTGCTTCCAGGTGGTTTTTCGTATGGGGATTACTTGCGATGCGGGAGTATGGCATCAAAGTCTAGGATAATGCAGTCAGTGATAAATTTTGCAAAATCTGGAGGATTAGTAATGGGAATTTGTAATGGATTTCAAATACTAGTTGAAACAGGTTTAGTGCCAGGAGTTTTGTTAAGAAATAAGTACTTGGAGTTTATATGTAAAAATGTCTTTGTGAAATTGGATAACAAAGAAAATACATATTTTAAAAATCTTAATAAAGATGTTCTAGAATTTCATATTGCACATAATGAAGGAAATTATTTTTGTACCAAAGATCAATTAAAAGAAATTAAGGATAATAATCAAATAGCAATTTATTATTGTAATAAAGAAGGCAAGATAGAAGATCAATATAATCCTAATGGCTCAATTAAAAATATTGCAGGCATTTTCAATAAAGAAAAAAATGTCTTAGGAATGATGCCTCATCCTGAAAGAATGATAGACCAAAGTTTATCTGGGGAAGATGGCTCAATTTTTTTCAAAAACCTTATTAATAATATTAAATAATGGAAGTTAATGAACAAATTGCTATAGATCATGGTCTTAAGTCTGATGAGTATAAAAAAATTTGTCAATTACTTAAAAGAACTCCAAATATTACTGAACTTGGAATTTTTTCTGCAATGTGGAATGAACATTGTTCATATAAGTCATCAAGACTTCACCTTAAAAAACTTCCAACCAAAGGAAAAAAAGTGATTCAAGGTCCAGGAGAAAATGCAGGTGTTATTGATATCGAAGATGGAGATGCGATTGTTTTTAAAATTGAAAGCCATAATCATCCTTCATTTATAGAACCCTATCAAGGGGCTGCAACTGGTGTGGGAGGGATAATGAGAGATGTATTTACGATGGGAGCAAGACCGATAGCCAATTTAAATTCGATACATTTTGGATCACCACAACATAAAAAAACAAAAAATCTTTTACGGGGAGTTGTGCATGGTATTGGTGGATACGGAAATTGTATGGGTGTGCCAACTATCGCTGGACAAACTTCTTTTGATAGTTCTTACAATGGAAATATTTTAGTTAATGCAATGACACTTGGTCTAGTTAAAAAAAATAAAATTTTTTACTCTAAGGCTGCAGGTTTAAATAAACCTGTAATTTATGTGGGTTCTAAGACTGGTAGAGATGGAATTCATGGTGCAAGTATGGCTTCAGCTAGTTTTGATGAAAAAATTGAGGAAAAAAAACCAACTGTGCAAGTTGGTGATCCTTTTACAGAAAAACTTTTACTAGAGGCATGTTTAGAATTAATGGCTGGTGACTCAATTATTGCCATTCAAGACATGGGGGCTGCTGGTCTTACTTCTTCGAGTATTGAAATGGCATCAAAAGGAAATTTAGGCATTGAAATTGATTTAAATAAAGTCCCATGCAGAGAGACTAAAATGACTCCATACGAAATTATGTTGTCTGAAAGCCAAGAACGAATGTTAATAGTTTTAGAAAATGGCAAGGAAGATATTGCAAAAAAAATATTTGATAAATGGAATTTAGACTTTGCGGTCATTGGAAAAACAACAAACTCAAAAAACATCGAATTATTTTTCAATCAAGAACAAGTAGCAAAAATACCTGTTAATATTCTTGTTGAAAATTCTCCAATGTACGATCGTAAATGGAAAAAATCAAAGTTACCCAAAAAAAATAAAATTAAAAATGAAGTTTTAAATAAATTAAAGATTAAGGATGTACTAAAGAAGATTTTATCTAATCAAAATATCTGTAGTAAAGAATGGATCTGGCAACAATATGATCATACTGTAATGGGTGACACTATTCAAAAACCAGGTGGAGACTCTGGTGTGGTAAGAGTACATGGAACTAATAAAGCTGTAGCAGCATCAGTAGACTCCTCAGCAGTTTATTGTTGGGCCCACCCATTAACAGGAGGTAAACAGGTTGTCGCTGAAAGTTGGAGGAATTTAATTTCAGTTGGAGCGACTCCAATCGCTATTACGAATTGTTTAAATTTTGGAAGTCCCGAAAAAGAAGACAACATGGGTGAGTTTGTTGAATGTGTTCAGGGGATTGGAGAGGCAAGTAAATATTTAAACTTCCCTGTGGTATCTGGCAATGTATCTTTTTACAACCAAACTAAAGAAGTTGGGATCAAACCAACTCCTTCAATTGGTGGTGTGGGTTTAATTAAAGATTACAAAAAAATGATTTCAATGGATTTAAAAGAAGTTGATAATTTAGTTTTAATCATTGGTAAAACTGAAGGTCATATTGACCAAAGTTTATTTACTAGAACAATTTTAGATGAAAAAAATGGTCCACCACCAGAGGTAAATCTTTTTAATGAAAAAAATAATGGGGAAACAATATTAAATTTAATTGGTAAAGGATTTGTGAAAAGTGCTCATGATATTTCTTTAGGAGGTTTATTAGTTGCGATAAGCAAAATGTGCATTAAAGGTGATAAGGGAATTAAGATTAATAAGTCAAAGAATTTAATGAATGAAATTGAATATTTTTTTTCAGAGGATCAAGGAAGGTATTTAATAGAGATAAATAAAGAAGATTTAAAAGAAGTTGCAAAAATTTTAGATAAAAATTCTGTGTATTATGAGGAATTTGGTATTATCACGAAAAACGATATAATAATTAATGAAAAGACAAAACTTACAATTGACGAATTAAAGTCTTATTATACAAGTTGGCTAACTAAATATATGAGTTAAAAATGGCAATGGATTTAAAAGAAATAGAAAAACATATTAAAGAAGCGATGCCAGACGCTGTAATAGATATTCAAGATTTAGCTGGAGATGGTAATCATTATTCAGCAACTATAACCTCTTCTCAATTTGCAGGAAAAAGCAAAATTGAACAACATAAAATGGTTTATGATTCATTAAAAGGTAAGATGGGAAATGAGTTACATGCTTTAGCAATTAAAACTAAGGAACAATAATGGATGATCAAACAAAAAGTTTAATTCAAAACCATATTGATACTAATGATGTGTGCCTTTTTATGAAGGGTACTCCAGATCAACCACAATGCGGTTTTTCAATGGCTGTTATAAATATACTTAAAATATTAGAAATAAATTTTAAGGGTGTAAATGTATTAGAAGATCAATCTTTAAGAGATGGAATTAAAGTATTTAGTGATTGGCCAACTATCCCGCAACTTTATATTAAAAAAGAGTTTATAGGTGGATGTGATATCATTAAAGAAATGTATGAGAGCGGAGAATTAAAAAAATTATTTGATGATAAAGGTATTAATTATAAAAAATAATTATTATCTAGAGTAATATTCAATTACTAAATTTGGCTCCATAACAACTGGGTATGGTACTTCTTCAAATTTTGGAACTCTAACAAACTTAAATTTTTTATTTTTTTCATCCATTTGTATGTATTCTGGAGCATCTCTTTCTTTGCTAGCTAAAGCAATGTCAATTATTGCAAGTTGTTTTGACTTATCTCTAATTTCTATAGTGTCTTCTTCTTTAACAGAATAACTAGCAATATTAACTTTTTTTCCATTAACTTTTACATGTCCATGATTAATTAGTTGTCTTGCAGAAAAAATTGTAGTTGCAAACTTCGCTCTATAAATAACTGCGTCCAATCTTCTTTCCAACAATCCAATTAGGTTTTCACTTGTATCACCTTTAAGCATGCTAGCTTTTTTATAGATATTTCTAAATTGTCTTTCATTAATATTTCCATAATAAGCTTTTAATTTTTGTTTTGCTTGTAACTGAATTCCATAATCTGAAGGTTTTGAGGTTCTTGTTTGACCATGTTGGCCTGGTCCATATGCTCTAGTATTAAATGGACTTTTAGGTCTTCCCCAAAGATTTACTTTCAATCTTCTGTCAACTTTATGTTTAGAGTTTAATCTTTTTGTCATTTGATAGAGGGCTTTATAAACTTACTCATTATTTTGTCAATCAACGTTTTTTACCCAAACTTGCAAATACACCAGATAATATACGTGTTTCTTTATCAGATAAGTCCATTTTGTAAAAAATGTTTCTTAGGTTTTCTAGCATTTTTGGTCTCTTCTCTTTAGGTCTAAAAAAATTTATTTCATCTAGATTTTTAATACAAAGACTTAGCATTGATTGAATTTCTTTTTTACTTGCTGATTTTACCTTTTTTGATTTTTTAAACGGAATATTTTTTAATTTGATAAGACTAGCTACATACTGAGCGATTATGATTAAACTATGAGATAAATTTAATGATTTGAAATCAGGATTTGTAGGTATTTGTAAAGTGTAATTTGCATAGCTAATTTCATCATTTGATAAACCGGATGCTTCTGACCCAAATAAAAAACCAACTTTCTTCTTAAAATTAATCTTTTTTAAGTCTTCTAAATTAATATGTTTTATATTTTTATTTCTAAATCTTGCTGAAGTAGCAATCAAAATATCAATCTTTCCTAAAGCTTTATCTAAATTGTCATATTTTTTACTTTGATTAATGATATCTTTTGCCCCAACAGATGTGGCTAAGATTTTATCGTTTGGAAAAATAGGTTTTGGATTAATTATAACTAATTTTTTAAAATCAAAGTTTTTTATTGCTCTTGCACATGCACCAATATTTTCTGACAATTGAGGTTTATGTAAAATAAATGAGATGTTATTTTTACTCATCTATTTACTGGCTGGAGCATTATCCTTAAATAGTTTATAATCTAAGCTATCAATTAATGCTTTGAACGAAGCATCGATAATGTTTGTAGACACACCAATAGTAAACCAATTTTTTCCCTTAGAGTCTGTGCTTTCAATAGACACTCTAGTAACCGCCTCTGTTCCTGTATTTAAAATTCTTACTTTATAATCAACAAGTTTCAAATCTTTCAGATATTTTGAATATTTTGCTAGTCTATCTACGTTTTGTCTAATAGCATTATCTAATGCATTTACTGGTCCATTCCCCTCTCCTTCACACATAATTTTTTCTCCATCAACTTCTAATTGAGCTTTTGCAGAAGAAACTATTTCTCCAGACTTATTTTTTTTTACGGAAACGTCATATTCATTAATTGAAATATACCTTGGTATTTCTCCAATAATTCTTCTAGCCAATAATTCAAAAGAGGCATCAGCTCCATCATAACTATAACCAATAAATTCCCTATCTTTAACTTCGTCTAACAATTTTTTAATTTTTGGATCACTTTCCTCAATATTAATTTTGATACTCTTTAATCTAGATATGATATTTGATTTTCCAGATTGGTCTGAAACAACAATATTTCTAGTGTTACCAACATCCTCTGGATTGATGTGTTCATAAGTTTTTGGATCTTTTTGTACAGCAGATACATGTAATCCTCCTTTATGTGAAAATGCTGCAGCACCAACATAAGGTAAATGCTGATTAGGTTTTCTGTTTAAAATTTCATCTAATAATCTTGAACATTCAGTTAAATTTTTAATGTTTTCTGATTTGATACTGATTTCAAATTGAGATGAAAAATCTTTTTTCAAAAAAAATGTTGGGATTAATGACATTAAATTTGCATTACCACATCTTTCACCTAAACCATTAATTGTTCCTTGAATTTGTCTAACACCAGATAAAACTGCAGCTAAAGAATTTGCAACTGCATTGCCAGTATCATTATGTGCATGGATCCCTAAGTTTTTACCTGGAACTACTTTTGAAACCTCATTTACTATTTGTGAGACCTCATGGGGAAGTGTTCCTCCATTCGTATCACATAAAACAATCCATCTTGCACCTTGATCATATGCAGCCTTTATACAAGACAATGCATATTTTGGATTTGCTTTATAACCATCAAAAAAATGCTCTGCATCAAACATGAATTCTTTTTTTGCTTTTACAAAATGTTTGGCACTTTCAGAAATATTATCTAAATTTTCATCATTAGTTATTCCTAAAGCTACATCAACATGAAAATCCCAAGACTTTCCTACTAAACAAACAGCAGAAGTGTTTGAATTCATGAGTGCTGATAAACCAGTATCGTTTTCTGCACTTCTTCCTGATTTTTTTGTCATCCCAAAAGATGTCAACTTTGAATTTTTAAAATTATGTTTTTTTTGAAAAAATTCTGTATCTGTTGGATTAGCACCAGGCCATCCTGCCTCGATATAATCAACGCCTAAACTATCTAAAGCTGAGGCAATTTTTTCTTTATCTTCTAAAGAAAAATCAACACCCTGGGTTTGAGCTCCATCTCTTAGAGTTGTATCAAATATGTATAATCTTTCTTTGCTCATTTAAATTTCCAAAGTGTTTTACCATCTTTGTCTTCTATTAAAACACCTTTGTCTAAAAGTTCATCTCTAATTCTATCAGCCTCTTTATAATTCTTATTTTCTCTAGCTTTCTCTCTTAATTTAAGCATATCCCTAATTTCAGATTCACTAATGGATACTTTATTCTTTTTATAGTCATTCCATTGTTCAACACTTTCATGCATTAAACCAATAAACTGGCACGCTGATATAAATAAATCTACGCTTTCACCTTTAGTGGCTTTTTCAAATAAATTATGAAGATTTGCAATAAAACCAGGAGTGTTCAAATCTTCATATAATGGTTTTAAAATTTCATCTGGAATTTTTACAGATTTTAAACCAGATGAATAAACCCGATACCATTTGTCTAAAGTGTTTTCACAATCACTCAATAACTTATCATTCCAATCAAGCGGTTGTTTGTAATGTGTGCTCATCAAAGCTAATCTAATTATTTGACCGCTAATCTTATTTCTAAAATCTTTAATCTTCAGAATATTTCCTTGAGACTTGCCCATTTTCTCATTAGACATTGTGATAAAGGCATTGTGAATCCAGTAATTCGCAAAAACTTTTGTTTCGTTTGCACATCTAGATTGTGCTATTTCATTTTCGTGATGTGGAAAAATTAAATCTATACCGCCGCCATGAATATCAAATTCATTGCCCAAAAATTTTTTGGACATTGCAGAACATTCTAAATGCCAACCAGGTCTTCCTTTTCCCCAAGGAGAATTCCAGTAAGGTTCATCATTTAATGACGGTTTCCATAAAACAAAGTCCTCAGAATTTTTTTTATTTTCACTAATTTCTATTCTTGATCCAGCAATCAACTCATCTAAATTTTTATTTGATAATTTTCCATAATCAGCAAATTTTTTTACTTCAAAATAGACATGTTTTTGATTTTCATAAGCAAAACCTTTTTTAATTAGTTCAGTAATCATCTCTATCATTAGATCTATATGTTCTGTAGCCTTAGGTTGATGAGTTGGATTTTCACAATTCAAAAATTCACAATCTTTTAGAAAACCTGAAGTTACTTTTTCAGTAAGTTCTTTTGTGGAAATTTTTTGTTCTTGAGATGATTTTATAATCTTGTCATCAATATCAGTTATATTTCTAATGTAAGTTACTTTTGAAAAATTATTTTTAAGCAATTTAAATAAGATATCAAATACAACCAAAGGTCTTGCATTACCAATGTGCGGATCATCATAAACAGTAGGTCCACAGACATACATTCCTATTTTTTCCTTATTTTTTGGAATGAACTGCTCTTTCTTGTTAGTTAAATTATTTGTTAAAAAAATATCCATCATTAATGATTAAGAAATATACTTAATTTAGTGATTTGTTAATCTAATTGATTAACCAGGAATCTTGCAAACTGGAATAGGCTCCATTTTATGCAAGTTTTGATTTCTAATTTTTTCGTATTGGTCTCTATGTGGTGAATTTGGGTTGCTCATCGCATCTTCCAATTCACTATAATTGAATCCTAATTGACCTTCATCTGTTCTACCATCATCCCACAAGCCATCAGTTGGTGGAGCATCAATTATCTCTTTTAATATCCCAAGTTCTTTACCTAATTCCCATACTTCTGTTTTATTGCAATCTGCAATCGGAGAAATATCTACACCTCCATCACCATATTTAGTGTAAAAGCCAACACCGAAATCCTCAACTTTATTTCCAGTCCCAACTACAATGCCTTTATTAGCTGCAGCTACTTGATAAAGAGTTGTCATTCTTAACCTTGCTCTAGAATTTGCATAACCATGTTCATTATCAAACTTATTTAATGTAGATGAAAATGTTTCAAACAATCTGTCTAAACTAATAGTATGGGCTTCAACATTTTTGAATTTCTTTATTAACCACTCTTGATGTTTTAAGCTTAAATCATGCTGATTTTCTTTTTGTTTTATTGGCATAGTTAAAACAATAGTTTTTAAACCTGTCATCGCACTCAAAGTACTTGAAACAGAGGAGTCAATACCACCAGAAATACCAATCACTAAAGATTGAGCTTTGTTTGGCATTTGATCAACATAATTCTTGATCCAATTTGATATAAATTTTACTTTTTCAGCAGGATTCATAGTCTAATATTTAATCTTAATTAATTTGAAAACAACAGTCTAAGATGCCGCTTGAATAGCGTTTTTTGAATAGCTGCTATTCTTTTTAATCTCATCAGAAATTAAAAATGCTAATTCAATTGCTTGATCTGAGTTTAAACGAGGATCACAATGAGTGTGATATCTACTAGATAAGTCAGCATCAGATATTTTTCTTGCACCCCCAGTACACTCTGTCACATCTTGTCCAGTCATTTCAACATGTAAACCACCAGCATAAGAACCTTCTGACTGATGAACAGCGAATACGTTTTTTACCTCACTAACAACATCGTTAAAAGGTCTTGTTTTGAAACCAGTCGTCGATTTAATCGTATTTCCATGCATTGGATCACATGACCAAACAACATTTAAACCCTCTTTCTTTATTCCTCTGATCAATTTAGGTAAAAATTTTTCTACATTCTTATGACCAAACCTTGAGATTAAAGTAATCTTACCTTTTTCATTATTTGGGTTTATCAACTCACAAATTTTTGCAATTTCATCCGGCTTAGAAGTTGGTCCACATTTAATTCCAATTGGGTTCTCAATACCTTTACAAAATTCTACATGGCCACCATCAATTTGTCTTGTTCTGTCCCCAATCCAAACAAAGTGAGCTGAGGTATCATGGTATTCTCCAGTAGTAGAATCAACTCTGGTCATACTTTCCTCAAAAGGTAAATGTAATGCCTCATGTGAAGTCCAGAAATTTACTGTGTATAATCTATTATTAAAATCTGAAGTTATTCCACAAGCTTCCATAAATGCTAATGCATCAGCAATTTTATCCTCTAGCTCTTTAAATTTTTTAGCTTGAGGACTTTTCTTAATATAATCTAAGTTCCATAGATGGACTTTATTTAAATCAGCAAAACCTCCTTTTGAAAAAGCTCTTAAAATATTTAGAGTTGATGCTGATTGAGAATACGCTTTAAACATCCTTTTTGGATCTGGTCTTCTTGCTTTTTCTGTAAAATCAATTGCATTTATATTATCCCCTAAATAACTTGGTAATTCTTTACCACCCTGTATTTCAGTAGGTGCACTTCTTGGTTTAGAAAACTGACCTGCTATTCTTCCAAGTTTTACAACCGGTAAAGATGCGGAGTAAGTTAAAACTAATGACATTTGAAGAATAACTTTAAATGTATCTCTTATATTGTCAGGATGAAATTCTGCAAAACTTTCTGCACAATCTCCACCTTGTAATAAGAAAGCTTTTCCATCTACAACTTCAGCAAGCTGTTGTTTCAAATGTCTAGTTTCTCCAGCAAAAACTAATGGTGGAAAAGTTTTAATTTTATTTAAAACTTGCTCCAGTTCTTTTTTATCCGGATATTCCGGAATATGTTTTACTGGGTACTTTCTCCAACTATTTACTTTCCAATTTTTCATATTCAACTCAAGATTGTTGTACCAGAGTTTTAGAAATATTCAACTAATCGACTTTATTCGCTCAAAGATTTTCTAACAGAATATACCATGCATCAAAAGCAGTTAATTTTCTAAATATTCTCACATAACCATTGGATATTAAAAGTTCATCTAATTTTGTATGATTTTCAGTAAAATTGTGCTCAATTGTAAATAGTTTAGGTCTGTATTTATTTAAATCAAAAGCTTTTAAAATCTCATATTCAGAGCCTTCAGTATCAATAGATATGTAAGATGGGCAAATATTATTAAAGTATTCTCTAACCAAATCATTCAAAGAAATTGTTTCAACAGAAATAGTTTTTCCGCTTTCTTTTCTCATTTTATTATTGATTGGCATTGAAATTTTATCACTTTCGAGAAAATCTTTTAAAGTAGAAAGCTCTCCTGCATCAGACATAAAAAAATCTAATTTTTTTCCAGACTCTTTCCAAATACATTTTGTTATAATATCAGATTTTTTTCTATTTTTTATTAAAGCTTCATGCCATTGTGGACTTGGTTCAGATAATACACCTTTCCAATTAAATGAATTTTCAAGTAGATAAGAATTTGAAAGATTGAGACCATCTGTTGCACCAAATTCAAGATATGTCTTTTCAAATTTTTCCCCAATTATAAATGATGCAAAAACATCTTGATATAACTGAGAATTTATTTGTTCTATGTTCTCAAAGCTATTAATAAAATTTTTAAGCAAAACTACATTTTCTTCTATCAGCACATTTTGATTGAAGGCCTGCATTAAACACTCTTTGTGATTAAGATTATTTTTTTTAGCAAAAGTTGCCAATCTGAAAAAATCTACTCTTTTATTTTTGAAATCAATTTTAAACAAATCTTACTCAACTGTTACTGATTTTGCTAAATTTCTTGGTTTGTCTATATCATAACCTTTTTTCAATGCAGAGTAATATGCTAATTTTTGCAAAGGAATAGTTAAAAGAAATGGTAAAAGATCTTCATTAGTACTTTCAACTTCGATTTTCTCCCAAATATTTTCAGAAATGACTTCATCCTTACTTTTATTAGTAATTAATAAAACTTTAGCTCCTCTTGCAATTACTTCCTGCATATTTGAAATTGTCTTTTTATAATAATTATCTCTTGGAGCTAAGACTACAACTGGCATACCCTCTTCTATTAATGCAAGAGGACCATGTTTCATTTCTCCCGCAGGATAACCTTCTGCATGAATGTATGAAAGTTCCTTTAGTTTTAATGCACCTTCAAGAGCGATTGGGTAAGAAAAACCTCTTCCAAGAAACATAGAACCCTTAGCCTCATTAAAAGTGTTTGAGATCGTTTGTATCTTGTTATCAATCAACAATGTTTGCTCAACAAGTTTTGGTAGATTTTTAAGGTCATCAATTTTTTTATCAAAATTTTTCTTTTCAATATCTTTTCTCAATAAAGCAAGCTTTAAGGCTAGAATATATAAAATTAATATTTGTCCAAGAAAAGCTTTGGTTGAAGCGACACCTATTTCAGTTCCACAATGTATTGGTAATACAAATTCTGAGTCTCTTGCGATTGAGCTTTCTACTACATTTACTACTGCACACGTTTTAACACCACTTTGTTTACAAAGATCTAGAGCAGCATAAGTATCTGCTGTTTCTCCAGATTGTGAGACAAATACATAAAGTGTGTCTTTTTTAAATCTATTTTTTCTGTATCTAAATTCTGATGCTATATCAATATTCACATCTAATGATGTTATTTCCTCAAACCAATATTTTGCCATTAAACATGAATGATATGCAGTTCCACATCCAATCAAGGTTATTGATGTAATCTCATTACTTTTCCAAGGAAAGTTATAAATATTAATATCTTTATTTGACATATCTATATACTCATTAATTCCATTTCTAATTGTGTTTGGCTGCTCTTCAATTTCTTTAGCCATAAAATGTTTGTAATCACCTTTGTCATATTTTTCTTCTTTAGAGGATAATTCTAAAACTTTTTTATTAATTTTGGTTCCTTCTTCACTAAAAAATTCCACATGATCTTTTTTTATAATGCAGAATTCACCATCATTTAAATACGTAATCTTGTTTGTCATTGATTTAAGTGCATAAGAGTCTGAACCAAGATAATTTTCATTTGGACCATAACCAACAGCTAATGGTGAGCCTCTTCTTGCACCTACAATTAAATCTGGTTGATCTTTAAAAATTATACCAAGTGCAAAGCTTCCATGTAATGACTTCAACGTTTTCTGAATTGAATCAACAATATTTTCTGTTTTAAGATTTTCAGTAATTAAATGGACTATTACCTCTGTATCAGTCTGAGATTTAAATTTATGACCTTTTCCAATTAAAAATTTTTTTAATATCGTCGAGTTTTCAATAATTCCATTGTGAACAACAGAAACATTCTGTGAAGAATGTGGATGAGCATTAACACTATTTGGAAGCCCATGTGTCGCCCATCTTACATGACCAATACCTATAGTTCCCTGCATGTTCTGAACTAAAGAATTTTTTTCTAAGTTTTCTACTCTTCCCTCAGATTTTACCTCATTTATCAATCCATTATAGAGCGTTGCCATACCAGCCGAGTCATAACCTCTGTACTCTAATTTTTTTAAAGAATTTATAATAGTTGCTGATACAGGTTTGTTGCTATTAATTCCAATTATTCCACACATAACTATTTGAACTTTCTTTTATAATTTTTAATTTCAGTCTGTAAACTTCTAGTTAAAGCTAATGATTTTTTCTTTACCTTTTTAGTAATAACTGAACCAGCTCCAACCACACTATCTTCTTCAATTGTTAATGGTGCTACTAATGATGAATTTGAACCAATAAATACATTGTCTTTTATTTTGGTTTTACTTTTTTTTACTCCATCATAATTACAAGTAATTGTTCCAGCGCCAATGTTGACTGATTTACCAATTTCACTATCACCGATGTATGTTAAGTGGTTCACTTTTGAATTTATGCCTAAAGTACTTTTTTTAATTTCTACGAAATTACCAACCTTTGAACCAGCCTTTAAAACAGCGCCTGGTCTTATTCTGGCATACGGTCCAATATCAACTTTATTTTCTATTTTACAATTTTCTAAATGTGAAAAAGATTTTATTGTAACATTATTTCCTATTTTTACTTTTGGACCAATTACTACGTAAGGTTCAATAATCACATTCTTTCCTAATTTAGTATCTTTCGAAAAAAAAATTGTTTCAGGACCAATCATTTTTACACCATCTTTTAAAAATTTTTTTCGAAGAATATTCTGAAGCTTTTGTAAATTTAATTGTTTCATCTATAAAATCCTTTATATTAAGTATACATGTTTCTTAATTCACATAATATTTCTTAAAAAAACTTTTATTTATGAGGCAAAATTTTACAATTCTTTTTGATTTAGATGGAACTTTAGTTGATACAGCCCCAGATTTAATGCGAGCTCATAATCATGTGATGAAAAAATTTGGCTATCCCACAAAATCTACTGAGGAAATAAGAAATCTTGTTGGTCAAGGCGCAGGTGCAATGCTAGGTAGATCCATTTGGGGGCAAGCTAAAAAAGAGTTTGGAAAAGTACAAGACGAAAAGACTAAAAAAGAAATGATTAAAGATTTTACCGACTTCTATGGAAAAAACATTGTAAACGAAAGTACTCTGATAAATGGTGTCAAAGATTTTCTAATATGGTCAAAAAAAAATAGCATTTCTATGGCTGTTTGTACAAACAAGACTGACT
>CACIUF010000007.1 GCA_902589765.1 uncultured Pelagibacteraceae bacterium | reverse complement strand
TATGATTGCATTTATCTTAGCGGGCTCAACGTTTTTATCTTTGGCAATGGGATTTACAGGGCTACCAAGAAATCTAGCTCTTTGGATACAAAATATGGATCTATCTCCATATGTTTTGATATTTGTTTTAATGATTTTTTATATAATTTTAGGAATGTTTCTTGATGGTATTTCAGCTGTTGTTTTAACGATGGCAATTATTGAGCCAATGATAAGACAAGCAGGATTTGATATGATTTGGTTTGGTATTTTTTTAGTCATTGTTGTTGAGATGGCACAAATTACCCCACCCGTTGGTTTTAATTTATTTGTACTTCAAGGTATGGCAAAAAAAGATATGGGTTACATTGCGAGGAGTGCATTTCCATTATTCTTACTAATGGTTCTAGCAGTAATATTAGTTGTAATTTTTCCAGAAATAGCTTTATGGATGCCAGAACAGATGATTAAAAATATAAATTAATATTTTGATTTCTCGCCAGCTATGACAGCTTTTAACTGATCATATTCTTCGCAATTACAACCCTCTAAAACTCCGAGCCTTTCAACTGCAAGATTATGCCTGTTAGTTGCTACATACAATTCACCAAGATATTCGTTAATACCTTTATGTTTTGGATCAATAGCTAAACCTTGAAGATAATACTTCTCACCATTTTCAAAATCACCAAGCTTTCTAGTTGTGAAACCTAAGTAGTTAAGAGTATCAGCTTTACCAGGTTTTTTTTCATTTGATTTGATTAAAAGCTTTTGTGCCTTTGCATAACTTTTTTGCGCTTTTTCTAATTTTCCTTTTTTTTCGTATTTTTTAGCACTTTTAATATGCACTACCGCTTTATCATAGTTTGTTTTTGTTGAACTTGATCCGCTAGAAGACGAACCAGCTGCAAAAACGTTTGTTGTGATAAAGAAGGCAATAGATAAAGTTAAGATAATTTTTTTCATATTAAATAAATTTTTTCATTTTGTTTAAAGTTTTTAATTCTAAACCATTTTCAACTAAGTTATTTCTTATCGACTTAGCCGTTGCTAATGAACTTAGATTGTCACCATGTATACAAACAGAGTCGATTTCACAAGGTATTTGCTTCCCGCTGTGACAATTAAGCGACTGAGTTTGCACCATCTTTAATACATGTTTTTTTGCTAGCTCAGGGTCAGTTATTAATGCATGAGATTTCTTTCTCGATACAAGATTGCCATCATCCTCATAATTTCTGTCAGCAAATATTTCACAAGCGAACTTCATATCTAATTTCTTTGCAGCTTCTTGCATTTTTGATCCAGTAGGTACGAGATATATTATGTCTTTATTAATATCCTTAATAGTTTTGGCTAAAATTGTAGCTAACTCTATATCCTCACATGCCATATTATTTAAGGCCCCATGAGGTTTTACATGAGATACACTTTCTCCATGAGAAGAAGCTATTTTTTGAAGAATTTCATATTGATCAATTATAAGTTTTTTTATTTCACTTTCAGAAAGATTCATTCTTTCTCTACCAAAATTTTCTGGATCGTTAAAAGAAGGATGTGCACCAATACTCACTCCATTTTTTTTCGAAATTTTTACTACTTGATTCATGGTTTGCTCATCTCCAGCGTGATAGCCACAAGCAACATTTGCTGAATTTACGATTTCTAATAAATCTGGATCATACTTATTTGAGTGATGTTTTGATTTTTCACCTAAATCACAATTTATATTAATTTCCATACTCATAATTTGTAAGTATAACATGGCATGATTAAAAATATATCAAATCTTGGTGACGCAGCTTTGTATTGTGATTTCGGGTCTGAGGTAAACAAAGAAATAAATAGTAAAGTAATACGATATTTTAAAAGTATTCAAAAAGAAAATATTGATGGGATCAATAACTTAACTCCCTCATATAATAAATTAATTATTTCATTCGATCTTCGAAAAAAAAATTTTCAAATGATCAAAAAATTAATCGAAAATTTAAATATTACTAATGATGATGAATTAGAGACAAATAGAATAAAGATACCTGTTTGTTGTGATGAAAATTTTTCATTAGATATAAAAAGATTAGAGGAAAAATTAAAAATAACTCGTGATAAAATCTATGAGAAATTTTTTGGTAAGGAATTTTTTTGTTATATGACTGGTTTTATTGCAGGTATGCCTTTTCTTGGTGATCTGGAAAATGAGTTGCAGGCAAAACGTTTGGAAACACCGAGAGTAAAAGTGCCTAAGGGCTCAGTTGGATTAACAGAACAATTTGCAAATGTTTATACATTTGAAAGTCCTGGTGGGTGGAATATCATTGGAAATACACCACAAGTTATTTTTGATAGCACTAATGAGAATAATCCAAATTTAATTAATCCAGGTGATGTAGTTACTTTTGAGCAAATTACTAAAGAACAATATTACAATAACAATGAATAAAAATTATTTTGAAATAAAAAGAGCTGGAATTAACACAACATTTCAAGATCAGGGTAGAGGAAATCTTTATCATATTGGTATTCCATTTAGTGGAGCAATGGATAATAGAAATTTTCAAATTTCTAATAAACTTGTTGGTAATGAAGTAAATTTTCCAATAATTGAATTTGCTTATCAAGGTCCTTTGTTAAAGTATTTTGGTGAAAATATTAATTTTGCAATCACGGGGGATGTAAAATTTATAATTAGAAAAAAAAAAAATACTATCGAAGGAAAATGTTATCAATCTTTCGCTTTAGAAAATGGTGATGAGTTAGATATTATAAGCACTAATAAATCTGTTTATGGATATTTAGCAGTAAGTGGTGAATTTGATGTTAATTATCAATGGTCAAGTTGCTCTGTTAACACAAAAGCAAATATTGGTGCAAATAATGGAAAAAAAATAGAAGATGGACAAAAGATTTATATTTTAAATATCAATAAAAATTTAAGTGATAAAAAATTAAATTACATTAATACAAAAATTGAAAATATCAGAGTTATCCAAGGAACAAATTTTGACTATTTTTCTGACGAAGGAAAAAAGATTTTTTTTGAGAAAGAATTTGTAATATCAAAATTATCAGATCGTATGGGTATGAGGCTAGAGGGACCAAAAATAGAAAATATTGTTGATACCAATATTAAATCAGAAGGTTTATTAAAAGGTGTTATTCAAGTACCAGCAGATGGAAATCCAATAATTATGCTTTCAGATCATGGCACTATTGGAGGTTATCCTAAAATAGGAGTTGTTATCAGTGCAGATTATGACAAGTTGGTTCAATTAACCCCAGGTTCAAAGATTAAATTTAAAAAAGTTGAATTAGCTGATGCAGAAACATTATTTAAATTATATGACTTAGAGACGCAAAATTTAATTTCACAAATTTTATGACTTTTATAAGAAACTTACCTGGACCATTATTAATTTTTTTAGGTGCATTAAGTTTAAGTTTTGGTGGATTAATTGTAAAATCTTTTGAGGGAGCTACGTTATGGCAAATTCTATTTTGGAGATCTTTATTTTTTTCTTTAACAGTTCTAGCTTTCTTAATTTTAAGTTATAGAGGAAAAACAATTGAGTCATTTTATAAATCTGGATTACCAGGATTTTTTGGTGGAATTATTTTATCTTTTGGTTTTTGTGGATATGTGTTTGCTATGTACAACACCACTGTTGCTAATACTAATTTTATCATTTCACTTCAAATACTATTTCTTGCAATATTTGGGTATTTTTTCCTTAAGGAAAAAATAAATTTAATTACTTTGTTTTCAATCTGTCTGGCGATGACAGGTGTTTTATTAATGGTTGGCAATTCATTATCTCCTGGAGAATTATCTGGAAACCTTGCAGCATTTACAATGCCAATTACTTTTGCAGTTTTAATAATGATTGTGAGAAAATTTCCCTCTGTGGATATGGTGCCAGCCCAGTTCGTTGCTGGTGTGAGTTCATGTCTAATTGGTTTTTTGCTTTCCACTAAAATCATGATTTCTCCTCATGATATCTTTTTAGGTTTTCTCGCAGGTTTTTTTCAAGTTGGTTTTGGTTTTATATTTATAACTATCGGTGCAAGAACAACACCGTCTGCAATGGTTGGAATCATAATGTTATCCGAATCTGTCCTAGGACCGATATGGGCATTCCTTTTCGTAAGTGAAAGACCCTCTGTATTTGGATTAATTGGTGGCGCAATTATACTTTCTGCGGTTTTATTACAATTTTACTCGCTTTTAAGTAAGCAAAAAAAAATTGTTTCTGATTGACTTTTTTCCACACATGTAAGAATATCCTGCCACGGGAGAGACTACAGACTATCGTAGCGCCGAAGGAGCAACCACCCAGGAATCTCTCAGGCAAAAAGGACCGTAACATATTAACTCTGGAAAGAGATTTAATTCTCGCCGAAGGAGCAAAACTCTCAGGCAAATATACAGATGGGTACAAAGAGTTAATATGGAAACAAAAAAAACATCGCTGTACCAATTACATCAAGATTGTAATGCAAAATTTGTTGAATTTGCAGGCTATCAAATGCCGATACAATATTCGGAAGGTATTGTAGAGGAACACAAATTCACACGAAATCACTCAGGTATCTTTGATGTTTCCCATATGGGTCAGCTATTTATTTATGGTGGTGAAGACTTAAGTAAAGATTTAGAAAAAATTTTTCCTTTAGATCTTAAAAATTTGAAATTAAATCATTCGAAATACAGCTTCTTAATGGATAAAGATGCTGGGATACATGATGATTTAATTATCACAAAAACAAATGAGGGCTTTTTGATAATCCTTAATGCAGCATGTAAAGATAATGACTTTAAAATTTTAAAAGAACTTCTTGAAGAGAAGTACAAAATGGTTCTGGATGAAAATAGATCTCTAATTGCCATTCAGGGTCCTAAATCATCAGAAATTCTTAATGATGTTATTAATGGTGTAAAAGATCTTAACTTTATGTCTGGAAACTGGTTTAAATTTGAAAATCAGAAAGTTTATATTACGCGATCTGGTTATACGGGTGAAGATGGTTTTGAGATATCAATCACAAATGATTTTGTAGACCAATTAACTAGAGAATTAATCAATAAAGGATCTAAATTGATAGGTCTTGGAGCAAGAGATACACTAAGATTGGAGGCTGGTTTATGTCTTTATGGTCATGATCTTGATAAAGACAAAACACCAGTGGAAGCAAATTTAAAGTGGGCTATTTCAAAAGAAAGAATCTCTAAAGGAGATTTTATTGGCTCTGACATAATCATTAAACAATTAAATGATGGTGTCAGTAAAATAAGAGTTGGTATCAAACCTGAGGGAAGAATTATTGCTAGAGAAAAAACAAAAATATTTAATCAATCAGATGTTCATATTGGAGAAATTACAAGTGGTACATTTGGACCAAGTGTTAATGGACCTGTTGCAATGGGTTATGTGGAAAATGAATTTTCAAAAAAAAATACTAAAGTATTTTTAGAAGTCAGAGGTAAAAAACATCCTGCAAGTATTTGCAGCTTACCATTTTATAAAAAAAGTTATGTCAAAGGGGTAAACTAATGAGTGAAGTAAAATATTCAAAAGAGCATGAGTGGATTAAATTAGATGGAGATGTTGCAACAATTGGTATCACAAAACATGCTACAGAGATGTTAGGTGATATAGTTTTTGCAGAGCTTCCAGAAAAAGGTTCTAGCGTAGAGAAAGATGGTACAGCTGGCGTTGTGGAGTCAACTAAAGCTGCTAGTGATGTATATACCCCTGTTAGTGGTGAAGTAGTTGATACTAATCAAGTTATAGTAGATGATCCATCAAAGATTAATCAAGACCCAGAAGACTCAGCGTGGTTTTTTAAACTTAAAATAAAAGATCCATCGGAAATGGATACTTTAATGAATAAAGACGATTACGATAAATTTGCAAAGGAGACTTCAGCATAATGTTACCAAATTCAGAAAAAGATTTTTTAAGAAGACATATTGGCCCTTCTAAAGAAGAACAATCAAAAATGTTAAAAGAATTAAATTATCAATCACTCGATGACTTGATTGACAATACTGTTCCTGAAAAAATAAAGTTTAAAGGTGAACTTAATATTGGTGACTCAAATTCAGAATACGAGGCGTTAAGAAAGTTACGAGCAATTTCGAAAAAAAATCAAGTTTACTCAAATTTTATTGGTATGGGTTATTATGGAACTTATACACCCTATGTAATTTTGAGAAATATACTAGAAAATCCAGGTTGGTATACTTCCTATACACCTTATCAGCCTGAGGTAGCTCAAGGAAGACTTGAGATGTTATTAAACTTTCAACAAATGATTGTTGACTTTACAGGAATGGATATTGCCAATGCTTCTTTATTAGATGAAGGCACAGCAGCAGCAGAGGCTATGGGTCTAAGTCACAGATTAAATAAAAAAGATAGTAATTTAGTTTTTGTTTCTGAAGATTGTCATCCTCAAACAATAAATGTAATTCAAACAAGAGCTGAACCAATGGGTTTAAAGGTTTTAGTCGGTAAAGAAGATGAAGTTTTAGACCAGCTAAAAGAAGATTTAGTTTGTGGAATTTTGCAATATCCTGGAACTTTAGGAGATATAAAAGACCCAAGTGAAGCAATTAGCAAAATTCACAAAAAGAATGGGAAAGCTGTATTAGCTTGTGATCTGTTAGCCCTAGCAAAATTAAAAACGCCAAGAGAACTTGGTGCCGACATTGCAGTTGGAAGCTCCCAAAGATTTGGAATTCCAATGGGATATGGAGGTCCACATGCAGCTTTTTTTGCTACAAAAGATGAGTTTAAAAGATCAATGCCCGGAAGAATTGTTGGTGTATCAGTTGATAGACATGGTAATAAAGCATATAGATTATCATTACAAACTAGAGAGCAACATATTAGAAGAGATAAGGCGACGAGTAATATTTGTACCGCCCAAGCTTTATTAGCAATTGTGTCAGCAGCGTATGCTATTTATCATGGTCCGGATGGAATTAAAAATATTTCAGAAAGAGTGTCTCAATTAGCAAAAAGTTTTGCTGACAAAATAAAACAATCTGGATACGAGCTTTATTCGAATAATTTTTTTGATACCGTAACGATTATTACCAAAGAAAAGACTGATCAAATTTATAAGAATGCTCTGAATCAGAGAGTTAATATTCGAAAAGTAAATTCTGAAATGCTTGCTGTATCATTTGATGAGAGAAAAAATGTATATAGAGTAAATCAACTATTAAAAATTTTTAATGCAGCAGAATCAATCAAAAAAGAAGATCCATCGGTAAGTTTACCTAATCTCCCAAAAAATTTATTAAGAACTTCAAAATATTTAGAACATCCAGTTTTCAACTCATATCATTCAGAAACTGAAATGCTAAGATATTTAAAAAGATTAGAAGATAAAGATATAGCATTGAACAGAACTATGATTGCACTTGGTTCTTGTACAATGAAATTAAATGCTGCTGCCGAAATGATACCAATATCATGGAAAGAATTTGCAGAACCTCATCCGTTTGTTCCAATTGAACAAATGGAGGGTTTTAGAGATTTATTTACTGATCTAAAAAATTGGTTGCGTTCTATAACTGGTTTTTCAGGTGTTTCTTTGCAACCTAATGCAGGTGCTCAAGGTGAGTATGCGGGCTTGATGGTTATCAGAAAGTATCATTTAGATAGGGGTGAGGCTAATCGTAATATATGTTTAATTCCAAGTTCAGCACATGGTACTAACCCAGCAAGTGCACAAATGGTTGGAATGAAGGTGGTTGTTGTTAATTGTGATAAAGAGGGAAATGTTGATTTTGATGATTTAAAGAAAAAAGCTGAACAACATTCAGAAAATCTTGGGGCACTAATGGTAACTTATCCATCTACTCATGGAGTGTTTGAAGAAAAAATAACTGATATCTGTGAGTTAGTTCACAAACATGGTGGACAAGTGTATATGGATGGAGCAAATTTAAACGCCTTAGTTGGAGTTGCAAAGCCTGGAAATTTTGGTCCAGATGTCTGTCACATTAATTTACATAAAACATTTTGTATTCCACACGGTGGGGGAGGACCAGGTATGGGACCAATTGCTTGTAAAAGACATTTACAAGTTTATCTACCTAATCATCCAGTGATTAAAGATTGTGGACCAACATCTGGCATTGGAGCAGTCTCGGCAGCTCCCTGGGGTAGTTCAAGTATTCTATCAATCTCTTGGATGTACATTAAAATGATGGGATCAGCAGGGTTAAAGCTTGCTACTGAAGTAGCAATATTAAATGCAAATTATATTGCTCATAGACTAAAAGATCACTTTCCAATTTTGTATAAAGGATCGAATGGAAATGTTGCTCACGAATGTATTATTGATATTAGAAATATTAAATCAGAGACAGGAGTAACCGAAGAAGATATCGCAAAAAGATTAATAGATTATGGGTTTCATGCACCAACTATGTCATGGCCAGTAGCTGGTACAATGATGATAGAGCCAACTGAGAGTGAGGGCTTGTCAGAACTCGATAGATTTTGTGATACTTTAATTAAAATTAAAGAAGAAATTGAAAAAATTAAATCAGGTGAATTTGATAAAATAGATAATCCAATAAAAAATGCTCCTCACACAGACAGCGAACTAGCTTCTGATGATTGGACACATAAATACTCAAGAGCAGAAGCTGCTTATCCAGCAAAATTCTTAAGAGCTAATAAATTTTGGCCTCCAGTTGCGAGAGTTGATAATGTTTATGGTGACAAGAATATATTCTGTACTTGTCCAAGCATAGATGAATTTAAAGAAGATGCAGCTTAACAATTAATGAAGATTGCTGTTGTCGGCTCAGGCATATCAGGATTAAGCGCTGCATATTACTTATCAAAAAAACATCATGTAGATCTTTTCGAGAAGGAAGATCGTTTCGGTGGTCACTCTCATACTATTGATTTACCGTTTGGTACAAAAAAAGTTCCTGTTGATATAGGTTTTATTGTTTTTAATTACGCAACTTACCCAAATTTAATAAATTTTCTCGAAGAGAATAATATTGCAATTGAAAAAAGCGATATGTCTTTTTCTGTATCGGTTGAAAAATCTTCATTCGAATATTGCGGTCGAGGATTAAATGGAATTTTTTCAAATAAGACCAATCTGTTTAATCTAAGATTCCTCAAAATGTTCTTTGATATAATAAAGTTTTACAAAAAATGTGATAATATAAAAAAAATTGATCAAGAGACTACACTTGGTGATTATTTGAGAAAGGAAAATCTTTCAAAAGAGTTTATCAACTTTCATTTGATACCGATGGTCTCAGCCATATGGTCAATGCCACCAAGTGCTGCCAGTCAAATGCCGTTAAGATTTTTCTTAAAATTTTTCCAAAATCATGGTTTGTTTAAATTAAAAAATAGACCCCAATGGTACACAGTATCAAATCGGAGCAGAACTTATGTTCAAAACATTATTTCAAAAATTAGCGGCGAACATTTCAAAAATTATCCAATCAAAAAAATTAAACCAAAAACAACAGGTATAGATTTATATTATGGAGGAGAAAGTGAATATTTTGGATACGACAAAGTTGTTTTAGCAACACATGCAGATGAAGCTTTATCAATAATTGATAATCCAACTGACCAGGAAAAGAATGTGCTTTCAAATTATAAGTATAAGGAAAATATTGCTTATATTCATACTGATGAACAAGCTATGCCAAAAAATAAAAAAGCTTGGTGCTCATGGAATTCATCAATGGAAAAGGATGAAATAGAAAAAAATTCAATTACATATTGGTTAAATCTATTACAAAACCTTAAATGTGATGAAAATATTTTTCTTACCTTAAATCCTTATTTTAAAATTGATGAGAAGAAAATTTTAAAAAAAGTAAGATTTACACATCCATATTTTGATCAATCTGCACTTAATTTTCAAAGTCAGCTTAAAAATTTACAAAATAAAAGAAATATTCTTTATTGTGGTAGTTATTTTGGTTACGGTTTTCATGAAGATGGAATAAAATCATCTATTGAAATGCTCAAAACCCTTAATGACTAGTTGTATATATAATGGCACTGTAATTCACAAAAGATTTAAACCAAAGATACATTTTTTTAAATACAGGGTATTTTCACTTTTAATTGATCTTTCTGAATTAGAAAAATTAGATAAAACAATTAGTTTTTTTTCATACAATAAATTTAATTTAGTAAGTTTTTTTGATAAAGACCATGGAGATAGAGATGGATCACTATTAATCGATTGGGTTAAAAAAAATCTTAAACAAAATAATGTAAGTAGTGAAGATATTAAAATTAAACTTTTATGTTACCCAAGAATCTTTGGATATGTTTTTAATCCATTAAGTGTTTTTTATGTGTACAATAATAACAATGATTTGATATCCATATTATATGAAGTCAAAAATACTTTTGGTGAGCAACACACTTATGTTTTTAAAGTTAAAAATGACAATTTATTGCAACACAATTGCGAGAAAAAATTTCATGTTTCACCATTCATTGAAATGAATTGTAGTTATTTTTTTAGAATTTTAAAACCTGCAGATAAGATCTCAGTAATCATAGATCAATATCAATTAAACGAAAAAATATTATATGCCTCTCAAGATGGGAAAAGAAAAGATTTTACAACTTCAGAGTTAATTAAATCTTATTTAAAACATCCCCTAATGACGTTTAAAATTATTGCAGCGATACATTTTGAAGCGTTTAAATTATGGACCAAAGGAATAAAGTTTATTCAAAAAAAATTGAAAATAAGAAACAACATATCTTTTGAAAATTAATGTCCTTAAATAGACTTTCAGATAAACTGGTTTTTAACATATTAGCCGGAATAAATGTTGGATATCTAGAAATTACAAATTATCAAGGAGAAGTTTTTAAATTTGGAAATCCTCAGGATAATTTAAAAGCTAAATTGAAAATTAAAAAACCAAATTTTTCTTTTAATCTTATAAAGGGTGGCAGCATTGGTTTTGCTGAGTCTTATATGAGAGGAGAATTTGAAACTGATAATTTATCCAATCTCATTGAAATAACAGCTCGAAACATCAAAATCATATACAAGTTTTCAGGTTTACTCGATTTTCCAATTATAAATTTTTTAAAAGGGATCTTTATAAAAAATACAAAAAATAGAAGTAAGGAAAATATTGCAAAACATTATGACTTAGGAAATGATTTTTTTTCTTTATGGCTTGATGAAACTTTAACTTACTCAAGCGGAATTTTTAGCGATAACACTAAAGATCTTTCAGATGCACAAAATAACAAATATCAAAAAATGATAGATTTAATAAAACCAAACCATGGTGATAGGGTTTTAGAAATTGGATGTGGCTGGGGTGGTTTTGCAGAATATTTAGGAAAAAAATATGATGTAAAATTAGATTGTATTACTATTTCAAAAAAACAATTCGAATACGCAAAAAAAAGAATTCATAATTGTGGTTTAAATGAAAAAGTAAATATCGAAATAAAAGATTATAGAGATTTAAAGAATAAATATAATTCAATAGCGTCAATAGAAATGATTGAGGCAGTAGGGCAAAATTATTTGGAAAGTTATTTTAAAACTATTAAGAAAAACCTTTCTACAGATGGTAGGGCTGCCATTCAAGCAATTACAATAGATGATAGTTTATTTGATAGATATAAAACGAAACAAGATTTTATTCAAAAATATATTTTTCCAGGAGGATTTTTGCCAAGTAAAAATAGCTTAAACAAATATGTTTCAGACAATGGTTTAACAATTAAGTCTTACGATTCATATGCTGATCATTATGCAAATACATTAGCTATTTGGAAAAATGAATTTAATAGAAAATGGAATCTTATTAAAAAACAAGGTTTTGATTTAACTTTTAAAAGAATGTGGGAGTTTTACCTATCTTATTGTGAGGCTGGATTTAAATCGAAAAATATTGATCTGATACAATTTTCAATTCAAAATAAATAAATAAAGGGGGCTTGTGAGCAAAATAATAAACTTAAGATCAATTTTATTGATAATCTCTTTATTCTTAATTACAAACTGCTCAAATAATAGCGATATGAAACCAGAAGATTTTAAAGGTAAAGAACCGAGATTAATCATAGAAAATTACTTGTCAGGCAATGTTAAAGCTTGGGGAGTTCTTCAGAATAGATCTGGAAAAGTTACTAGACAATTTTCAGCAGATTTAGATGGTAAGTGGGATGGCAAGCAATTAATTCTTGATGAAAAATTTAATTGGGATGATGGTGAAGTACAAACTAGACAATGGCAAATTACTAAAATAGACGACAACAATTATGAGGGAACTGCTGGAGATGTAGTTGGTAAAGCCAGGGGATATTCATATGGTCCCGCATTTAAATTTGAGTATGTTTTATTAGTTCCAGTAAAAGGTAAAGAAATTAAGATTACTTTCGATGATTGGATTTTCAAACAGGATGATCGAGTAGCAATTAATAGAGCTACAATGACTAAATTTGGAATCAAAGTCGCTGAATTGACTGTAGTATTTCTAAAAGATTAATCTTTCTTTTGATATTTTGTTAATTTTCCAACTAAACCAAAATAAATCTTACTCGGAAGAAAACTTAAGATTTTCAGTACAATAGTTAATGATTTTGGAAAATGAATTTCAAAAGTTTTTTTATTGACCAAGCCATCATATATTTTTTCAGCCGCATATTCAGTAGTTTTTAAAAAAGGCATTTTAAAATCATTTTTATCAGTCATTGGAGTTTTGATAAAACCTGGAGATACCAAGCACACTCTTACATTTGATCGACCAAAGTCAAAATATAGACTTTCTGCTAAATTATTTAGAGCAGATTTTGAAGGTCCATATCCAGTTGAATTTGGTAAACCTCTATAACCAGCAATTGAGGAAACAATAGTAATTGTTCCACTTTTCTTTTTTTTAAAATATTCTTCAACTGCTTTAATAGCATTTAATGTCCCAAAAAAATTAATTTTAAAAACTTCCTCAATTTGTTCAACATCAATATCTCTTTCTTTTTTTGGATTCCATGTTCCAGTGGAAAAAAAACAAATATCTATATTTTCAAATTTATTCTTAATTTTTTCAAAAACCTCTTTACATTTTGATTTATCAGTCACATCTAATGGAAATGGACTTATATTTTCATGATTGTCTGCAATCTCATCAAGAAGATTCTCACGTCTGGCTGAAATAGCAACATTCCATCCTTCATTAGCAAATTTTATTGCAAGAGCTTTGCCGATTCCAGTACTCCCTCCCGTTATCCAAATTGTTTTTTTATTCATAATCTAAAGATGTATAATACTTTAATGCTAAAAAATAAATTTTTATCATTCATACTTTTTTTTATTATCACATTTTCAGCCTCATTTATTGGAAGTTTAGTCACAATTAATTTTAAAGACCCTTGGTATTCTCAATTAGTCAAATCTGATTTTAACCCACCTGATTGGATATTTGCACCTGTTTGGACAACGCTATATCTAATGATGACAGTCGCTGTTTGGTTTTTTTGGCATAGTAAAAGTAGAGACATGAACACGATTTATATTTATTTTATTCATATTATATTTAATACAACTTGGAGTATCGTTTTTTTTGGATTACACCAAATTTTTTTAGCTTTAGTTGTTTTGGTAATCTTAATTGGTTTAATAATTACTTTAGTAATTAGATATAAACGTGTCAATTTTGTGAGTTATTATTTAATGATTCCCTATTTACTTTGGTGTTGCTATGCATTATTTCTGAATATTAACTTACTAATATTAAATTAATGGATGATGTTGTAATAGTTGGTGGTGGAATAATTGGAGCCGCGACTGCTTATTTTTTATCAAAAGAGGGCAGAAAAGTTAAAGTTATAGAAAAAGACCCAACTTATAAAACTGCTTCTTTTCCTTTGTCATTAGGTGGCTTTAGAAGACAATTTTTCCAAAAAGAAAATATTTTATTAGGAAAATTTGCCAGAGAATTTATTTTTCAAATTCCAGATTTATTAAAAACTGAAAAAAATCCAAAACCCACCGCTAGTATGGTGACCAATGGTTATTTATTAATGTTTGGACCTGAGCATGCAGATGAACAATATAAAGCGCTCGAAAATCATAAAGCTTGTGATGCGGGAACAAAAAATATCAAAGGCTCTGAGTTGAATAATTTTTTTCCATATATCAATATTGAGGGAATAGAAACAGCGACTTTTACTGACAATCAAAGTGAGGGATGGATTGATCCCTTCATGTTTCATAGTGCTCTAAAAAGTAAAGCAATTGATCTTGGCGCAGAATTTGTTAAGGGTGAAGTTAAATCTCTTTCAGAAATTAATGCTAAGACAATTATTTCAGCAGCTGGATGTTGGACTAAAGAGCTTTTAGAAGATATTCCTGTTGAACCTCAAAAACATACAGTTTTCAGAGTAAAGTGTCCGAAACATATTCCTGAAATGCCATTAACAGGAGATCTAACAACAGGAGTTTATTGGAGACCTGAAGGTAAAGAATATTTAGCAGGTTCACCAAAATCAGTCTTTGATGCCAAAGATCTTGAACCTGCATGGGATGATTTTGAAGAATTAGTTTGGCCAGCATTAGCTCATAGAATACCGGCTATGGAAGAATTAAAATTAACTGGTGGATGGGCTGGATATTATGATTGCAATCGACTTGATAACAATGCAGTTGTTGGAAAACATCCAAAATTTGAAAATGTTTACTTAGCAACAGGTTTCACAGGAAGAGGATTAATGCAAGCTCCGGGAATTGGTAGAGCATTAACAGAACTGATTACGACGGGTGCTTATCAATCAATTGATATTTCAAATATGGCTGTAGAGAGAGTTTTAGGTAAACAGGCGAGACATGAGCCATATGTTCTTTAATTAAGTTCCACAAAAAGTTTGATAATTTTCATTTGAACTGGATAATATTTGGTATTCACTGATATCTTTTTGATCGGTATAGGGGCTATTTAAGATTTTTAAAAAGTTAAGCAAAGGTTCCAAATTTCCTTGATCTGCATCTCTAAGAGTATTTTCAACTATATGATTTCTTGGAATTAATAGAGGGTTTGTACTTCTCATCAATTTTTTATGCTTTTCCTTTGAATTATCATGACTTGATGATCTTTCCTGCCACCTTTTTTTCCAGTTGCTAAAATCAGCACCTTCATAAATATTATCTTTTTGAGTTTTAAAGTTCATCAAGTGGCAAAATGTATTTGTGTAATCAACTTTATTTTGATGCATCCAAGTGAGTAAGTCTAAAATTAGGTACTTATCTTTTTTATCCGAGCCAATTAAGCCCAGCTTAGCTCTCATCATATTTAACCACTTTTCTTCATATATTTTTTCAAAAGTGTCAATTATTTCAGTTGCTAATTTTACAGCTGTGTCTTGGTCTTTATCAATCAAAGGTATCAAGCACTCAGCAAATCTTGAAAGATTCCATTTTGTTATAACCGGCTGATTGCAATAAGCATATCTTCCTAATTTATCAATTGAACTAAATACAGTTTTTGGATCATAAATATCCATGAAAGCACAGGGTCCGTAGTCAATGGTCTCACCAGCTATACTCATGTTATCTGTATTCATTACACCATGAATAAATCCAACTCTCATCCAATTGACAACTAAATCAATCTGTTTATCTAAAACAACTTTTAAAAGATCTAAGGCTTTATTTTTTGAATTTTCAATTTCTGAGTAATGTCTTTTGACAACATAATCAAACAATGTCTCTAACTCACTTTTTTTATTCCTTGCTGCAATATACTGAAAAGTTCCTACTCTAATATGACTTGATGCTACTCTGGTGAGTATAGCACCTTCTAATGGTGTCTCTCTAATTACATTTTCTCCAGTTTTTGCAACCGCCAGACTTCGCGTCGTTGGTATATTTAGGGCATACATTGCTTCACTGATTAAATATTCTCTAAGCATAGGCCCTAATGCAGCTCTTCCATCTCCATTTCTTGAAAAAGCAGTTTTTCCCGAGCCTTTAAATTGAATATCGTATCTATGATTATTTTTAGATACATGTTCTCCAATCAAAACTGCTCTACCATCACCAAGCATTGTAAAATGGCCAAATTGATGACCTGCATAAGCTTGTGCTATTGAATTACTATTTTTTGGCAATTCGTTTCCTGTAAATATCGCTGATAATTCAGACTGACTTATTTCAGAAAAATCTAAATTTAGATCTTTGGCCAAAGACTCATTTAATAAAATCAGTTTAGGATTTTTAACTTTTACTGGATTTATCTTTTCTCTAAATGGCTCAGGCAATTTGGAATATGTGTTATCAAAATTCCAATTGATATTATTTTTCATAAATTGCTACATTTTCCAAATTCTATTCAAAATCTCTTCTCTTCTACAAGCTTTTTTATATTTTAAATAATTTAAAAAATATACTTGATAATAATCTTGATGACGGTCTTCAGCTATATAAAATTTTTCAAATTCTCTAATATAAGTAACAACTTTTTTATTAAATTTTTTTTCTAGTCTTTTAAAATCTTTTTCAATTAAATCTTTTTCCTTTTGATTTGTATAAAAAGCTGCAGATCTGTAGCTATAACCTTTGTCGCAAAACTGACCAAAAGGATCAAATGGATCTATGTTGAGCCAAAAATTTTTAAGTAATTCTTCGAAAGATATTAAACTTGCATCATAAATTACTTCTACAACTTCAAGGTGACCTGTATTTCCATAAGTAACTTCTTCATAGGTTGGATTTTTGGTTTTTCCTCCAGAGTATCCTGAAATCACTTTCTCAACACCTGTTAATTTTTCAAAAGACTCTTCCATACACCAGAAACAACCACCAGCAAAATATGCTTTACTTTTTTCAGATGCTAATACTGAATTATTAATTATTAAGTTTAAAAGTATAAATAATAAAAATCTCATGATTAAAAATTTATACAAAAATTGGGAATTGAGTCTAGATTATTAAAGGTAGCTACCTTAAGTAGCTTACCTTTAATAATTAAAAGAATGATTTATTTTTTCTTATATTTAGCTGCCTCTTCAGAACCACCTGTGGCAGATCCTTTACTATATGAGTGAGCACCCATTCCAGCTAATTGTCCATCTTTGACTATAAGATATTGATCTCTAATTTCTTTTCCTTCAAAGAAACATTCTAAGATTTCTCTTACACCATCAGCATATCTTGTTTGGGCTGACAAAGACGTTCCAGAAGTGTGAGGTGTCATTCCATGGTTAGGCATTGTTCTCCATACATGATCATTTGGAGCTGGCTGTGGAAACCAAACGTCTCCAGCATAACCACTTAGTTGACCACTCTTCAATGCTTTTGCAATTGCATCACGATTACAAATTTTACCTCTTGCAGTGTTTACAATATAAGCACCTTTTTTCATTTTGCTTATCATTGCATCGTCAAATAAGTTCTCAGTCTCAGGATGGAGGGGACAATTTATAGTCACGACATCACAAACTTTAACCATAGACTCTACTGACTCATGAAATGTTAGGTTTAATTCTTTTTCAACACTATCTGGTAATTTATGTCTATCAAAATAATGTAAGTGTACATCAAATGGTTTCATTTTCCTTAATGCATCTAAACCGATACGGCCAGCAGCAACAGTTCCAATGTGCATACCTTCAACATCATAAGATCTTTGCACAGCATCTGCTATGTTCCATCCACCTTCATTAACAATTCTATGTTGATTGTGATAGTCTCTCACCATTGATACAATCATCATTACAATGTGTTCAGCAACAGATCTTGAATTACAAAAAGTTACTTCAACTACATCAATTTTGTTATCCATAGCTGCTTGTAAATCAACGTGATCAGAGCCAATTCCGGCTGTAATAGCCATTTTTAAGTTTTTAGCTTTAGCAATTCTTTCTTTAGTTAAGTAGTAAGGAAAAAAAGGTTGTGAAATTACTATATCAGCGTCAACGATATGCTTATCAGCCTCACATCCATCTCCATCTTTACTATTAGTAACTACTAACTCATGTCCATTACTTTCTAAAAATTTTCTTAATCCTAATTCTCCTGAAACACATCCTAACAATTCCCCTGGATTAAAATCTCTTCCTTTTGGTGAAGGTAAGGTCATCCCATCTGGATATTTTTCTAGTTTAGGAAGATCTTTAAGTGGATATGACTTAGGCATTCCTCCTTTTGGATCATCATATAATACACATAATATTTTCATTTATTCTCCTGCGTTACTTTCGATCATTAATTTATTTTGAGACATCTAACATTATTTTAATGTCGCTAGCAAACAAATTATTTTGTTTTTGGATAACTCTTTTTAAGTATAAATTTATTAATTATAATAGCAAATACCAGAATAATTATTGATCCTGAAATTATTGGGCTTAACAAATAGTCTAGTGAGACACTGCCCATAATAACTATGATTGGATTTCCACCTGCAGGTGGATGAGTTACATTTAACAATATCATTAGACCCACTCCAAAACCAACCGCTAATGGTATTATTATAAATAATGGCAAAGGAATTAAATATAAAAAAAACATTCCTACAATTGCAGTTACCAGATGCCCAAAAAAAACATTTTTGGGTTGGGCAAAAGGGCTTTCAGGATATCCGAACAATAGAACCATTGATGATCCAAAAGATGCTACAAGGAAAATTCCAAATTCAGTTTTATAAGTTAATAAAGTTAAAATACCTATAGTGATAATTGAAAATAAACCCGCAATAAAAGATTGTTTTAAATTGCCCATAAAATTATTTTGATACTATTTTTTTTATTGTTTTAAAAGGCAATAAAATACATTCTTTACGAGATAAATTTTTATCATTAAATATTTTATTAAGCGATTTCCATTTTTTCTCGATATTTTCAACATTTCCCTCAAAATAATATTTTGCATCGTCGCACAATTCATTAATTTTAGACTTATTTTCATTAATTGAAATTTTTGAAAGTAAGCTTGCTGAGGCTTGACAATAAACGCAGGACTTACCTTGATAACCAAAGTCAACAATTTTATTTTTTTTGATAACTAAATCTATTTGCATCTCATCACCGCACATTGAATTTTTCAATTTTGAGTGGTGTGTATAGTTTTTGATACTTTTGTTATTGTTGGTATCAGAGGCTATTTTAAGAATATCCAAATTCATATTAATTTATTATACTAGTACCAATACTTTGTATAACAATTTAATTTATGTTGTAGTGCTAATCAATTAGATCTAAATAGTCGATTATGGTTGAACTTAGAAATGAAAAAATAGCTGTACCGGTAGTTTTATTTGCAGGGATACTTTGGTCGTTTGGCCCTCTAGTAGTGAGATATATGAATGATCCTCATATGGTTCCTTGGCAATATATTTTTGGTAGAGGTTTAACTATTTTTATTATTTTAAATTTATATTTATATTTCGAAGAGGGAATAAATTTTTACAAAAATTACAAAAAAGTAGGTAAATCAGGAGTGGTTGGTGGCATTGGTCTTGGTATTGCAATGATTTCATTTATTTATTCAATTACAAACACTACTGCAGCAATTACTTTATTATGTTTAGCAGCAATGCCTTTTTTCACTGCATTATTAGCTTTTTTATTTTTAAAGGAAAAAATTTCTCTAAATGTCTGGATATCAATGCTTATTGCAACTGTGGGTATTATAATCATGGCTTTTGGTAATACTGAAAAAAATTCTTTAATAGGTTTTGTTTTTGGACTTACATCATCAATTGGATTTTCAATTTTTTCAGTCACTTTAAGATGGAGAAAAGAAACTCCAAAATTTACAACAGTTGCTGTAGCTGGTTTATTTTGTTTTATAACTGCTACGATTATGATTTTGGTTAATAAACAAACTTTTTTTGCTACTAGTTATAATAGTGCAATGTTTTCTCTTCATGGAGTATTAGTGTGTTTAGGTCTTATTTTATATTCTATAGGATCCAAAGCAATTCAAGCTGCAGAATTGACATTATTGTCTCTGACGGAGGTTATTGGAGGAATTTTTTGGGTATGGTTACCATTGTTTGGGATTAATGAAATTCCATCTACTAACACAATAGTGGGTGGCTTCTTTCTTTTTGTTTCACTTATTTACTATAGCCTTATAATGAGATGGAATAAGAGATATATAGCTCTTAATTAAATTCATAAAATTTATGGAAAGGCCTGATTTTTTTACTTTAAAGAATGGTGAAAAGGCTAAACTACCTTTTTCTAACGAAGAATATAATCATAGGTTAAATAAATTAAGATCTATAATGGATAACGATAATCTTGATATGATTATTTTAACCTCAATGCACAATATAGCTTACTACTCTGGTTTTATTTACTGCTCTTTTGGTAGACCATACGGATGTATCATTACTGAAAACAAAATTGTAACTATTTCAGCTAATATTGATGCAAGTCAGCCCTGGAGGAGATCACATTGTGAAAATATTATTTTTACTGATTGGAAAAAAGACAATTTTTTAAAAGCGATAACCTCAATAATTGATGAGAATAAAATACCTAAAAATATTGGAATTGAAAATGATCATATTACTTTAGAAATGAATGAAAAAATTCAATCAATTTTTTTAGCCTCTGCTTTTACAGATATTTCAAAAAAACTGATGAAGTTAAGAATGATAAAATCTAAAGAAGAAATAGAAATTATAAAAAATGGGGCAAGAATTGCTGATATTGGGGGAGAAGAAATTGTTAAAAATATTAAAGAAGGAGCAACAGAGTTAGAAATTGCAATAACTGGAAGAGATAAAATGGAAAAAGAAATAGCCAAAACATATCCAGATGCTGAATACATGGATACTTGGGTATGGTTTCAATCAGGTATCAATACAGATGGCGCACATAATCCAAAAACAAATCGTAAATTAGTAAATGGTGATATTTTATCCTTAAACACTTTTCCAATGATTTCTGGATATTATACTGCTTTAGAGAGGACTTTATTTTTAGATAATGTAAATGATAAATCTTTAAAAGCATGGGAGGCAAATGTGAAGGTTCACAAAAGGGGGCTTGAGTTAATAAAACCTGGAGTAAAATGTTCTGACATATGTAATGAATTAAATGAACTTTTTGCTGAACTAGGATATTTGCAATACAGAACTTTTGGGTATGGACATTCATTTGGAGTATTGTCCCATTTTTATGGAAGGGAAGCGGGTCTTGAATTGAGAGAGGATATTGACACTGTTCTTGAGGAAAATATGGTTATTTCAATGGAGCCTATGATACTTATTCCAGAAGGAAATCCAGGTGCAGGAGGGTATAGAGAGCATGATATTTTGGTAATAGGAAAGAATAGTGCAGAAAATATTACGAAGTTTCCATTTGGTCCTGAGCATAATGTTATAAAAGGTTAAAATGAAAAAAGGAAAAAGGATTGTAAATAGTTGGAATGAGTGGGATCCTTTAAAGCATGTTATTGTTGGAAGGGCCGACGGCACATGTATACCCGCACCAGAGCCTGCTTTAGATGCAAAAGTTCCTGAAGACTCAGATATGAGAGGGAAATTTGGTCCTAGAACAAAAGACACTGTAGATAAAGCAAATCAGTTACTTGATGATTTCTCAAATATTTTGGTTAAAAGAGGTATTAAAGTTGATAGACCAACACCTTTAAATTTTAATCAAAAAACTTCAACACCTGATTGGGAATCTGAAACTATGTTTGGTTGCATGCCTCCTAGGGACGTTTTATTAACAGTTGGAAATGAAATTTTAGAGGCAACTATGAGTTATAGATGCAGATGGTTTGAGTATCTTTGTTATCGTCCGCTTCTTAAAGAATATTACGATTTAGATCCAAACATGAGACATGAATCAGCGCCAAAACCAAGATTAACAGATGCAGATTATAGAAAAGATTATTTATCTGACAAAATCGGAATTCAAAAGAGATTAAAATGGACTGAAGATAAATTTTTCGTAACAACTGAGGAAGAACCTTTGTTCGATGCAGCTGATGTTTTGAGATTTGGTAAAGACTTAGTGGTGCAACATGGTTTTACGACAAATCTTAAAGGAATTGATTGGTTAAAAAGACATTATAAAGATCATCGAGTTCATGCAGTAAACTTTCCTGGTGATCCATACCCAATTCATATAGATGCAACCTTCACACCAATAAAAGAAGGATTGATTATTAACAATCCTCAAAGAAGATTACCTAAAGAACAAAGAAAATTATTTGAAAATAATGGTTGGGAAATTATAGATGCTGCACAACCTGCTCACAACGAACCACCACCACTTTGTTACTCATCTGTTTGGCTTTCTATGAATGTTTTGGTAATAGATCCAAAGACAGTTTGTGTAGAAAAAAGTGAAAAATATCAAGCAGAGCAGCTCGATAAACTTGGTATGGAAGTAATTCCGGTAGAATTAAGAGACGCCTATGCTTTTGGCGGCGGTCTTCATTGTTGTACTGCTGATGTTTATAGAGAAAGTGAATTTAAAGATTATTTTCCTAAACAATAAAAAAAATATAATTTAATTAGCTAGGATTTTTTTTTAAAAAATTAATATATTGTAAAACTTCATTGAATTTATCATCTGGAATATCTTTATAACTTGCATTGAATTTATTTTTTATACAAATTGCTACATGGGCATAAGGATTTCTTCCTTTAGGATGATTAGGATGATCAGGTAATTGACCTACCAAATAATCGCCAGCTTCCTGAATAATCTTCCAGAGTTTACTAGCGTTTTCTTTATTCATACATCCCAAGATCTTGATTTATTTTAATGTAGCATAGTCTTTAGACTTAAATAATAGTCTTTAGACTTAAATAAAAGGAAAGAATTTTTAGATCTAGTTTTCTTTTGATTTATCTATATTAAAATTCTCTAATCCACTTGATGAACTTTTGAGATTTTTATCAATTTCCTCAAATCTCGCTCTTTTTTCGATTTCTTTTTGAATAAGTCTTTGTTCTCGTCTAATTTCTTGCTGTTCTTTTTGCTTTTGTTCTCTATCAAATTTTTCTTCCCACTCTCTTATTTTAATAAACTCAGCCTCTTTTTGTCTATCTTCCTCTTCTTTCAATACTTTTAATTCTCTATTTTTACGTCTTTGCTCTTTTAATTCTTTATTTTTCTGCTCATCTTCTCTTACTTTTAAATCAATATCTTTTCTATTTTGTTCTTCTTCTCTAGTTTTTAATTGTTTTTCCTTTTCTCTTAATTCTTTTGCAACGAGTACCAACTCCTCGTCTTTTTTCGTTAGTCTTTCACTTTCAATTTTTTGTTGATCTTCTTTAGATCTAATTTGTTTTTCTCTTATTCTCAGCTCTTCTTCATTTGAGCGAATTTTGCTACTCTCCTTATTGAGCCTGTCCTCCCAAAGTTTCAATTCTTTTTTTTCCTTTTGATAAGAATTTCTTTCCTCAAGTTTTTGTAATTTTATAGCTTTGATTTTTTCTTGTTCTTTTTTTTTCTTATAATTGGATAATGCACTACTTAGTGAACTTGTTGTCAAAGATGCTATTTTAGCAAGTCCGTTAGTTTTTTTTTTAATCTTTGTTTTCTTTTTTTTTAATGGCATTTTTTAATTTTAATTATTTCACTAGATAAATGAAAATTATTCAATAAGATTCTTAAAAAAATCTATGTAGTCTGACTAAAATGAGTTACAACCTGAAAGGGATATATTTAGTATGTCGCTTCTTCTTTTTTATCTTCGTTCTTGTCTTTTTTATATTTTACACCTTTTCTTTCTAAAATTTCTTTAACTTTTTCAGAGTATGGTTCTTCTATGTGTTCAGTAGTAGGATTAAGTTCAATACCCGCAGGAGTAATGGTCTGCGGCATGGCAACGAACTGAGAGTCTGGATTTTCAACAGTGTTTCTTACTTTCATTCTATATATTCCAAAAAATCCTATGAAAGAGTGAAAAATAAAGAGAAATACAAAAAAACCATTTGGTCCAACAAAATCCATAAATATTGAACAAAGAAATGGCCCACTCATTGCTCCTAATCCAAAAGCAAATTGCAGTCCTGCACCAGCTGCAACAAATTTTTCTTTTGAAATATAATCATTTGTATGTGCTAGGATTAAAGAAAACATTGGCAAACTACAAAATGAAAAAAGAATAAAGAAAAAATAAAACCATGTTTTACTAGTTGCAAGACCGCCAGGTAAATACATTTGCCTTGAAACAAATATAGCAATTATTGCGAATATTGCTGCTCCAAATGTTGAAAAAACAATTACTCTTCTTCTATCATAAATATCAGAAATTTTACCAACTGGAAATTGGGCTACCGCGCCTGATATCGCTAATAGAAAAGTTACAATTGAAATTTCTAAAATTGTGAAGTTCATGGAGGTAGCGTAAACCGCTAGTAATGTGAATAAAGCAGATTGTATTGTTCCATAAAAAAGAGAGCTCACCATACCAAAAGGTGAAGCTTCGTATAACTCTCTCATATTCATGGCTTGTATTTTCTTAAAATTTGGCGGTTTTTTTTTAGTTAGCAAAATAGGAATTAAAGCAGCAGAAGTTATTACTGAAACCAAGATAAAAGGTTGAAAGTTTTTAGGACTACTAAAGTTAAGTAAAAACATACCGATGCCCATGGTTCCATAAAGTATGACCATATAAACTGAAAGCACGCTGCCTCGATTTTTATTACTTGATCTGTCATTTAACCAACTTTCTGCAACTGTATAAATACAGACCATGCTTACACCTGTAAGTATTCTTAATAAAAACCATATGAATGGATGAATTATAACTGAGTGAATTAAAACAACTAGTGAAGCTAAAGACGCAAAAGCTGCAAAAACTCTTATATGACCAACTCTCGAAATTATATTTGGAATAGTTGCGGCACCAATAAAATATCCTACAAAATAACCAGACATCATAAATCCAGTTGAGGTAAGGCTAAATTCTTCCTGAACAGCTCTTACCCCTAGGAGAGATCCTTGGAATCCATAAGCCATCATGATGAAGCCCATTCCCAAAAACAATGCCCAGGAGTTTTTTAAAACTTTATTCATAAAAATTGAGGTAATTATTCGCGATGTATTATTAAATCAAGTCTTAATTGTGACAAGCTTAAGAATTTTTGAGTTTTAAGTATGAGTGAATTGCGATGGTGGTTATTATAATTAGACCACCCTGAAGTGTTTCTAAACTAGGCTGTTCTTTTATGATTAACCAAACCCAAATTGGACCAATTATAGTCTCTAGCAGAAAAAAAAGATTTACTTCTGCAGCAGGTATAAACCTTGGTGCAATGGTCACTAACACAAATGGTATCGCTACACATAAAATACACATCAAAGGAACAATCAAAAGATCTTTACCAACTAATGCAAAACTTTCGATAAAAAGTAATGCAAAAGTTGCTACAAATAATTTACCAACTACCGCAGCTGGAACTAAATTTTTAGTTTTAGCAGATCTGATTATAACTGCTCCAACCGCTAAACCAATTGCGGTGACAAATCCCAAAACATCTCCATAAAAATTACCTAACTTCAAAGAGTCATAGAAAATATATATTATTGCTAAAAAAGTAATTATTATAGAAATCCAAGTTTTTTTATCAGGTGGTTCTTTTAGAAATATTGCTCCAAGAATAGCTGATAACATCGGAGCAGTCGCTATCATAACCAGGGTATTTGCAACATTTGTATTTTGAATAGAAACAACAAAAGTTATATTGGTTACACTAAATGTAATTACATAAAATATTCCATGATAACCACTAGTGAAAAGAATTTTAAAGAAATTTAACTTATAAATAATTAACATACCTAACAAAACTGTCATAAAAGGAATAATTCCCCTATAAAAAACTAAACCCCAAGTATCTATATTTGAAAGCCTAATGAATAGTGAGTCTGGTGTAATAAACATTACTGCAACAAAGGCCAATAACGATCCCTTTTGTTGGTCTGTAAGATTTTTCACGCTTTTAATTCTTTCCAGAAGGTTGTAGCTAAATTTATTTTTGAGAGGTCGTAGAAAGTTTTTAATCCAGTAGGTGATGTTACATTTATATCACCATTAAGTCGCTCATCTATAAAGTCAATTCCAGCAAAGAAAATTTTACTTTTTTTTAAATCTATGCCTATCAATTTTGATATTTTCATTTCTTTATTTGTTAATTTTATATTTATTGGTTTTGCACCTTTGCTTAAGTTACTTAAAAATGAGCCTTTTTTTGGAATTCTTGATATTGCGCCACAAACTTTACCATTTATCAAAAAAACTCTCTTATCTCCTTCTTTGATCTTAGGTAAATATTTTTGACACATAATATGATTGTGTTTTTTAATAAATTTTTGAAAAAATTTTAGATTAAACTTGATCAACAAATATATATTGTTTCCGCTATAACTATTGATAGGTTTTACTATCACTTTTTTATGTTTTTTAAAAAACTTTCTAATTTCATCAATATTTTGTGAAAAAATAGTATCTGGCATAAATTTTTGATATTTTGTAGAAAAAAGTTTTTCAGAAACATTTCTTATTGCTGTTGGATCATTAATAATTCTAATCTTTTTTTTTATTTTATCTAAAATAAGAGTTGAACAAATATATTCTAAATCAAATGGTGGATCTTGACGAATAAGTAAATATTTACATTTAATTAGCTCTAGTTTTTGTTTTTTTAAAATTTTAAAAAATCTTTTTTTTTTGTAATCAAATTTGACGAAAAATCCTTTAGCAATTACTTTAAAATTAATAATAGATAAATCCTTTGGATCATAATAGAAAATTTTATAATTTTTCTTTTGTATTTCATGAGCTAAAAAAATACTGGTATCGGTTAAAGGGTTAAGTTTAGCGGGATGATTCCCTTGGATGGCAATAATTTTATTTGTCATATAATTCAGTTAAATCTTCATCTTTAGAAAATTTAATAATCATATGATGTGCATTTGTAGTTTTATTATCAATCACTTTTTGTAAATGATTTAAAAATATAGTCTCATTTTTTTGACTTTTATTGACTATATCTCTTTTTTCCAATCCCTTTTTTGATAAATCTAATAATACTGAAGACCAATAAAGCAGGTCTTTACCCATAAGTTGGGTATTAAAACCTTTTTGTGGTGCTTCTAAATATGCATTCATAATTTTATCTTTGTCCCAATTAGAAATTAATTCATAAACTTCATCTAAATTTCCATATAACATTCCAACATTAAATGCTGGACCGGCACATAAACAATCCCAACCACACGTATCCATCGACCTCAATTCAATATATTTTTTAAGTCTATTCTCGGTAAAGATTGTACTTAAATGAATCGATAAATCATTCTCATCGGGCAGACGATTGTTAATTTCTTTTATATTTCCCAACATGAAATCGCTGAAATTATATCCTTTTCCTGAAAAATAATTTTCTTTTTGTTGTATAAATAGAATTGGAAAATTGATCACAAAATCTGAATATTTTTCAAAATCAAAATCTTCCAGGAATAATTTAGGCAAACCACCTCGGGAAGTGTTTTGCCATACTTTTGATCGGTAAGATAAATAATTACTTTTTTTCTTTTCAACTATTGATGAATTAGCAAATAAAGCAATAGAAATAGGTACCAGAGAATTTACTATTTTAAATTTTTTTTTAAAATCTTCTTCTGAACTGTAATCTAAATTTAATTGTGTTCCACAAGTTCGATACATCATATCTAGACTTAATTCTCCACCCATGGGCATATCTTTTGTCATCAGTTTGTATCTTTTTTTTGGGTTATTAGGTATTTCACTCAGCTTTGATATTGGATCAAAACCTGCGCTAACAATTTTTATATTAAGTTTTTTTGTGACCTGCTTTAACTCAAATAAGTAATCATAAGATTCTGCACACGCTTGGTGAATATTAATAAGTTTATCACCAGATAATTCAATTTGATTACCTGGCTCGAGAGTAATATTTTTACCACCCTTATTTAAGGCAATAATACTATCGTTTTCTAATACAGGATTCCATCCAAATTCAAGCAGAGCTGAGAACATCTCCTTTATTTTTTGATAATCAACCCTCTTGTTATTTTGGCTATTAAATAGAAATTTCTCATGCTCTATACCGATTTTAAATTCTTTTTTATTTTTAATACCAGAGTTGAAATATTTAATTATTTGTTCTTTTTTTGTAATCATAGATATAAATTTTATTTTTAATTTTTCTTAAGAGAAGAGTATGGTTTTCTAGAAAAAATTTTTTTTACAATTGGTTTGAAAAATTCTAATGGTAAAGACTTATATTTAGGATCAAAAGAATTTTGATCATATTTTTCACAAAAATCTATTGTATCTTGAAAATATTTATGGTCCTTATATTTGTCTCTTCTGTTTTTATCACCACCTAAATGATGTGCATAATAATACATTTGAAATTCTCCATGCTTTTCAATTATCCAATGAGTTTTTTCTGATACATAGGGCTTCAAAATTGAAGCAGCATACTCAGAATGATTCATTGGTGCCAATTCATCACCAATGTCGTGTAACAGACAAGCTACAACCATCTCTTCACTTTCGCCATTTCTATGAGCTCTCGTAGCACTTTGAAGTGAGTGCTCAAGCCTTGATACCTGATAACCTTCTAAGGTTTCATTTAATCCAGACATAAATTTTAATATTCTATCAGCAGTTTTACTAGCAAAATCCTTTTCATGTTTGTCTAAAAAAAGATAATCTTCTTTAGTACCTTTTTTCATTTCAGTAAAACTTACTTTTTTCATCTAATTATTTGATGCAGTATTTAATAATGATAATTGTGTAATTTTACTATCACCGAGTTCATCAATTGGTTTAACAGGATATTCCCCAGTAAAATAATGATCAGTCAATTGAGGATAACTCTCATTTCTCCCATCAAAACCGATTGCACGATACATTCCATTCACTGACAAAAATTTTAATGATTTTGCACCTATGTACTCGCAAATTTCTGAGTTACTTTTATTAGCAGCGAGTAATTCTTTTTTGGTTGGAGTATCAACTCCATAAAAATCAGGAAATTTTATTTCTGGACAGGCAATTCTAACATGAACTTCTTTTGCGCCAGCATCATATAGCATTTTAACTATTTTATGAGATGTTGTACCCCTTACTAGTGAGTCATCTACTAAAATTATTTTTTTACCTTGAATTGTTGATTGATTGGCATTTAATTTTAATTTAACACCTAAACTTCTAATCTTCTGACTTGGTTCAATGAAAGTTCTTCCGACATAATGATTTCTGACTAAACCAAGCTCAAATTTTACGTTTAAGAATTGTGCAAAACCTAAAGCAGCTGCATTTCCAGAATCTGGCACTGGTACAACAATATCAGCATCTATATCATTTTCTTTTGCAAGTTCAGAACCTAGATTCTTTCTGTGTTCATAAGCAGTTTTTCCATCAAGCATGCTATCCGGTCTTGCAAAATAAATATATTCAAAAACACAAGGTCTAACTTTTCTTGGTGGAAATGGTTTAATACTTTTTAATTCATTATTTTCAATTAAAACTATCTCACCATTTTCAACTTCTCGTATGAATTTTGCACCTATTATATCTAAAGCACATGTTTCAGACGCTAGGACATAACTATTATTTAATTTTCCAATTACTAAAGGCCTGATACCAAAGGGATCTCTAACACCTACTAATGAAGTTTGAGTCAACATTACTAAAGCGTATCCCCCTTGTATTTGAAAAATTGCATCAACAATTTTATCTATTGTTTTTGCTCGTTTTGACTTAGCAATTAATTGAACTATTGTTTCTGTATCAGATGTTGTGTAGAAAATCGCACCTTCATCAACTAATTTTTTTCTTAACGAAATAGAATTGGTTAAATTTCCATTATGAGCTACACCGATTCCTCCAGCATTAGTATCAGCAAAGAAAGGCTGAATATTTCTAAGAGTATTCTCACCTGTTGTGCTATATCTATTATGTCCAATGGCATAATCTCCTTGAAGTTTTTTTAATATTTTTTCTTTATTAAAATTATCGCCCACTAAACCAAATCTTTTTTCAGAAAAATATTGTTTACCATTAAAGGTAACGATTCCACATCCTTCCTGGCCTCTGTGTTGAAGGGCATGAAGTCCTAAGGCAGTAAGTGCAGAAGCATCCTTAGTATTACTTATTCCAAATATACCGCATTCTTCTTTGAGCTTAGGATCAAATATTTTCAATTTTCTCTTTAGATTTTTGATATGTTTTTTCATCAGGAAATTTTTCTAATAAATAATTACTACCTTTTTCTAAATATGGGAAGATTAATGATTTACTTAAATTTACTGGCCATTTATCGTAATTATATACAATGTGTACACCTGAGAAGATACATACAGAGATAATATATGCCTTGATAAATCCAAAAAAGAATCCAAACATTGTATCTAAACTCCCAAGGCCAGTGAATCGGACAGCTTTTTTGATACCTCTGTTAATCATTAAAATTAAAAATATAACGATTACAAATATTGTAACGCTCAAAACAATATCTAGAACATATTCGTTATCAATTATACCCTTCAAATAAGGTTTTACTCTTGGAAATATTATCAATGTAATTATGTAGGCTAGCAACCATTTAGCCATTGACAGAATACTTAAAATAAAACCTCTCCTGTAACACCCAATTAATGTAAAAATTGTAATTATTAGATATACTATGTCTATAAAGTTTGTAGTTTTATAAAAATCTACAACAAAATCTTGCATCTAGTTATTTATTAAATGGTTTGATCAATAAAATCAAAGAAGGAAGCAATGTTAAAACTGAGGTCATGGCTAATAACATTGCCAGTCCAGTAAAAACACCAAAATAGATTGTAGGTATAAATTTTGACAATACCAAAATAGAAAATCCAAAAACGATTGTTATAGAGGTATTTAAAATTGCTTGACCAACTGTAGAGTGGCACAAAATAAGAGTTTTATTATAATCTTTAGAGTCACTAAATTCTTCCTTAAACCTATAAATATAATGAATACTATTATCAACAGCTATTCCAATTGTAATTGCAGCTATTGTGATTGTCATCATATCCAATGGAATACCAAGTAAACCTATAATTCCTAATATAAAAAAAGCTGCTATAAAATTTGGAACTACACCAATTAGAGCAAGTTTAATATTTTTGAAAAGAATAACGAACATCCCAAATATTCCTATCATCACAAAACCTAAAGTTAGTATTTGAGATTTAAAAAGACTTTGGAGTAAGTTATTAAATAAAATTAAAACACCACCAAGTTTGTACTCACTTTCTTTTAAACCCAACTTATTTTTCAAGTCATAATTAATTTTTTTTATGAGGTCGTTTCTCCTTAAATTGTCTTGGGAATCAATAATTCTAAGATTAATTCTTGCTTCGTTATCTTTTATAGAAATATATGGATCAATTATTTCAGTTTTGATACTCTCAGGTATTTTTGAATAAAGGACACCCATTTCTAATGTTCCTAAGGGCTTATTATTATTTAGCATTGTTGCTACATCGATTATTGATGAAAAGGATAAAACTTTTCCAACTTGGGGCAAATCATCAAGATAGTTATGAACAGTGGAAATTCTATCTATTTTATCTTTGGTAAACCAGTATTTATCATCATTCTCATTTTCCTCATCTCCCCAATCTTCAAAATCATCCTCATCATCATTTTTCTTATTTTCTTTCTTTGGAAACTTTAAAATTACTTCAAGCGGAGTTGTTCCACCTAATTTTTCGTCTATAAGTTTCATACCTTTATAAATTTCAGTTTTTTTACTGAAATAATTAATGAAACTATTTTCAACTTCTAGTTTGCTTATACCGATTAAACTAAAAATGATTACTACAATAGTTAGGGTAAAAATTGTTTTGTGATTATTTAGGGAAACTTGTGCAAAGAAAGAGGTAATTTTTGACTCTTCTTGTTTTTTTAGAAATATTTTCTCTTTAGGCATAAAGTTAATTAGAGATGGAAGTAATGTGAAGGTAATAATAAACGATGAAATCAAACCCAAGGTCATCATCCAACCAAAATCAATAATTGGTTTTATTTCACTAAAAATTAAAGACAAAAAAGCAATGATAGTAGTTAAAGCAGTATACAAAATTGGCCAAAACATTTTATTGGTTGTTAAAGTAATTAGCTCCATAATTTTTTTGTTTGGATGAATTTCTTGAATTTGTAAAAATCTTGTGCTCATGTGAATATTCATTGCCATTGTTAAAATTAGCATTAATGCAATGAAGTTTGACGAAATAACTGTAACTTTCCACCCTAGCAACCCAAGTAAGCCTGTCATGATTATTACTGAAAAAAAACAACTACTTATTGGAACGATAATCCAAATTAGCTTTCTAAATACAAACCATAATGTTGCGATAATAAATAATAAAACACCAAGTCCGAATACTACTATATCACTTTTTATAAATGTCATCATATCGTCAGCGATCATAGGTATCCCACCTAAATTTATTTTTCCAATATTACTGTAACTTTTAATGATATCTCTAATTTCAAGAATATTTTGATGATTTTGTTTTTTTATAAAGTCTTTATGAGCTTCGATTTCTTCTTTTGTTTTATTAGAAATATTTTCTATTGATTTTTTATTTTTAATATTAACTATGATTCCAGAGGTTTTACCATCCTCACTAATTACAAAATTTCTAAATACGGGGCTACTTAAAATTTCATTAAATCCTCTTTCTTTATCTATATCCTCATCTTTTAAAGTCTTAAAATTTTCTAATCTCTCTTGCAAAGGTGCATCTGAATTATTTAATAAAGGAATATCTAAAAGAGTAATGACACTATGGACCCACTTTAAACTTTGAATTTTATATTTTAAACTAAGAAGGTTGTTTATAGAAACATCAGAGATCATCCCTTCATTAGGGGTATAAGTTAGTATTAAAAATTCCTTTGACCCGTACCTTTTTGTAATTTCTTCTAGATATTTAAGGTCAGGATCTCCCTCAATTAGTAATGTTTCTGATGAGGCGTCTAATTTGAAATCTTTGGAGTAAAAACCAAAAGTAAATAAGGCTATAACTAAAAATATCAATATCGCCTTTGGATTTTTTAGAATTGTATTTTGGTAAAATTGGGCAATCATCTTACCCTTTTATATTGGAATTTAGTTAATTTGAGTATCTTTAAATTTAGTAAACATTGCCTCAAACTCTAAAAAAACATTTCCAGTTGGGCCATGTCGTTGTTTACCAATAATTAATTCTGCCAGATTAGATACTTCATTCATCTTTGCTTGCCATTCAGCATGCTCTACTGTTGCTGGTTTTGGTTCTTTATTTTCTAAATAATAAGACTCTCTATATACAAACATAACCACATCTGCATCTTGCTCTATCGAGCCAGATTCCCTCAAATCAGATAATTGGGGTTTTTTATTATCTCTCTGTTCTACTTGTCTTGATAATTGTGAAAGTGCAACTACAGGTATTGATAATTCTTTAGCAATTGCTTTTAAACCTTGAGTAATTTCAGACACTTCTTGAACTCTTCCATCTTTATAATTTAATGTTCCTCTCATCAGCTGAATGTAATCAACAATAATCATGTCTAGACCATGAGTCCTTTTAATTCTTCTTGCTCTATTACTCATTGCTGCAATTGTTATTGCTGGTGTTTCGTCAATATAAAGTGGAAGTTCAGATATATTTTTTGAAGTCTCTATAAATTTCTCAAATTGTTCATCAGAAATTTTACCTCTTCTTATGTCATTTGATTTAATTCTAGATTGTTCTGCTAAAATTCTAGTAGATAATTGTTCAGATGACATTTCTAATGAAAAAAAAGCAATAGATGATTTCTTGCCACTTTCTTGTAATTTTTGAGCCGCATTAAAAGCGATGTTAGTTGCCAGTGCTGTCTTCCCCATGCCAGGTCTTCCTGCAATAATAATCAAATCAGATTTGTGCAGTCCTCCTAATCTATCATCTAAATCTCGCAATCCAGTTGGAACCCCCACTATCCCCTCATCATTTTTATAAGCAGCTGAAGCCATATCAATTGTATCTTTTAGTGCTTTATCAAATTTTATAAAAGAGGAACTAAAAGATCCTTTTTCAGCTAATTTAAATAATTCTTTTTCTGAATTTTCAATTATTTGTTGCCCATTTGTATTAAGATCACCTAACTTAGCATCATCAATAGTTTGTTCAGAAATTTTTATAAGTTCTCTTCGCACAAACATATCATAGATAATTTTTGAGTATTCGATTGCTTGCCTTACAGAGGTAGAAAATTTTGTTATTTTTACTAAATATTCTGGGACATTTAATTCATCTTTTTCATCTTCAAAATAATTTTTTAAAGTAATAGGATTAGCTAACAATCCTTTATAAATAAGACTTTCAATTGCTCCAAAAATCTTTTGATGCATTGGATCATAAAAGTTATTACTTGTTATAATAATATTAATTTCATCAAAAATTTCATTAGAAACAAGTATAGAACCAATCACCGCCTGTTCAGCTTCAATATTATTAGGTAATTCTTTAAATCTATCTTTAACAATTGTTAAATTATTTTCCACGTTGGATATCTTATGTTAATTTATATTACAAAAGAATCTTAAATATTAATTGGGGAAAAAGTTGTATAATTATTGAATAGTCTCAGCTGACTCAACTACAATGTGTATCTCTGCATCAATCTCAGAGTGTAAAGAAATTTTTACTTTAAATTTTCCAAGAGATTTAATTTCTTTAATTGGTTGAATCATTGATGGTGTTATATCTAACTTTTCTTTTTCTTTAATTAGTTTAGAAATCTCTGTAGGTTTGACTGAACCATACAATTCTTTATTTTCTGTTGAAAGTTTTTTTACAAAAAATTCTTTTTTATTTAATACTTCAGCTATTTTTTTTGCCTCCTGTTTTTTTTCGTTATCTTTTTTTGACAGCTGAGTTTTAATTTTTTCTACTTGATTTATATTTTCTTTTGAGGCATATAACGCTTTTTTATTTGCGATCAAAAAGTTTCTAGCAAAACCTCTTTTTACATCTATAATTTCTCCTATAGATCCTATTCTTTTAATATTTTCTAATAATATTACTTTCATTTACAGTAAAGCTAGATTCCTTGCCCTTTTTATTGATAGAGATAGCTCTCTTTGTTTTTTTTGGCTAACGTTAGTAATTCTTGATGGAAGAATTTTACCATTTTCTGATACATATCTTTTTAATAATTTAATGTTTTTATAATCAATTTTTGGAGCACCTTTAACTGACAGCGGACAATTTTTTTTAAATTTATATTTATTGGGTTGGAAAATACTTAATTTTGCAAAATTACTTTGTTTATTTTTTTTATTTCCACTTTGTCTTTTAGGCATAATTAATTTTTAAGATTTTCTTTTTTATCAATCTCATCTTTTTTTAAAAAAAAATTTGTTTCAAGATCAAATTTTTTTACTTTTACGGTTAAATACCTTAATAATTTCTTGTCAATCGCCTCATTTTTTTCAAGTTCACTAATTACATTACCTTTACCCTTAAATTTAAAGTGAATGTAACTTCCTTTTTTATTCTTTTTAATTAAATATGATAAATTTAATAGACCCCAATTTTCAGTTTTTACAATCTCACCATCATTTTTTTCAATAATGCCTGAATATTTTTCAGTTAACTGTTTTATTTCACTCGGAGAAGTGTCTTGTCTTGCAATTATAGTATGCTCGTATAAATTCATTTAATTTCTTTAATAAAAAATGAGGATATACTATTATAAACCTTTAATTACAATAGCAAAAACAATATAAAATATAAGTTTTTTAGATGTTTTCATTAGTATTCCCAGGACAAGGCTCACAGACAATTGGAATGGGAAAAGATTTCTTTGAAAATTATAATTTAGTAAGAGATCTATTTAGTCAAGCAGATGACTCATTAGGTATTAATCTATCAAAAATAATTTTAGAGGGACCTAAAGATGAATTAGATCTTACTATAAATACTCAGCCGGCAATATTTCTGATTAGTTATTCAATTTTTCAAGTAATGAAGAAAGAATTTAATATTGATCTTGATAATGCAAAATATTTTGCTGGTCATTCATTAGGAGAATATTCTGCTTTATGTGCTGCGAAATATCTGAGTTTTTCAGATACCATCAAACTTTTAAAAACTAGAGGTGAAGCAATGCAAAATGCTGTCCCAAAAGGAGAGGGGGGCATGTTGGCTGTTTTAGGTTCAAAAGTAGAAATTATAGAAGATCTTTTAAACGAAAATAAGAATAATTTTAAAGTAGAAATTGCAAATGATAATTCTGAGGGTCAAATTGTTTTAAGTGGAAGGAACAATGATATAGAAAAATTAATTCAAGTTTTAAAATTTAAAAATGTAAAAAACATTAAATTACCAGTTAGCGCTCCTTTTCATTGTCATCTTATGAGTAATGCTACTAAAATTATGAGAAATGAAATCCAAAAACTGAATTTTCAAGAGTCACAAAACAAGTTGATTTCTAATGTGACAGCAAAAGAAATTTCAAATAAGGATGAGCTTGAAATGCTTTTAATTGATCAAATAGAAAATAGAGTTAGATGGAGAGAGAGTGTAATACATATGATTAAAAATGGAGTAAATCATTTCATAGAAATTGGACCAGGAAAAGTATTGTCAGGTTTAATAAAAAGGATAGATAAGAGTATAAAAATTAATACAATTAACAATGAGAGTGATATAAAAGATTTAAATTTATGATTAATTTAAAAAATAAAAACATTATCATTACTGGGGCATCAGGAGGAATAGGTAACTCGATAGTAAAAAAGTTAAGTGAGTTTGAAGCTAATATATTGGCCACAGGTACGAAAATTGAAAAATTGGAGGAACTAAAGTCAAATGTTAAGAACGTTAAAATTTTAAGTTTTGACATTTCTCAAAGTGAAAAAATTGAAGAATTTATAGAAAATGCGACTGGCCAACTTGGAGGAAAACTAGATTGTATTGTTAATAATGCTGGATTGACTCAAGATAATTTAGCAATTCGCATGAGTTTGGATGAGTGGAAAAAAGTAATAGATGTAAATTTAACATCTACTTTCCTATTAAGTAAATTTGCTATAAAAAAAATGCTAAAAAATAAATCAGGAAAAATTGTAAATATCACGTCTGTTGTTGGTCATACTGGAAATTTAGGTCAATCAAACTACACAGCATCAAAAGCGGGTATAGTTGCCATGTCAAAAAGTTTGGCAATTGAGTACGCTAAAAAGAATATTAATGTAAATTGTATTTCGCCTGGTTTCATAAAAACAGCTATGACAGAAAAGTTGGACGAAAAATTCAAAGAATTAATTATATCTAAAATACCTTCCGCAAGGTTAGGTGAACCCGCAGATATCGCTAATGCAGTTCTTTTTTTAGCCTCAGATCAATCAGATTACATTAATGGCGAAACTATACATGTTAATGGGGGCATGTATATGGCTTGACAAAACAAGTTTTTAAACTAATAAGAATTTAAAACAAAAAGGATCAAAATGTCAGAAGATGTTTCAAGCAAAGTAAAAAAAATAGTTGCAGATCATTTAGGGATTGATGAATCAAAAGTTACAGAAGAATCAAGTTTTATTGATGACCTTGGAGCTGATAGCTTAGACACAGTCGAATTAGTAATGGCTTTCGAAGAAGAATTTGGTTCAGAAATTTCTGATAGTGAAGCTGAAAAAATTTTAACAGTAGGTGATGCTGTAAAGTTTATTGAAGGAAAAGCCAACTAATTTTATAAATGCCCATAGAAAATGATGGGGTAATGATAATCTTATCCTCTCCGTCGGGAGCGGGAAAGACCTCTCTTGTAGCTTTGTTGTCAAAACTAAACAACTTCGAAGTATCAATTTCTCATACAACACGAAAACCAAGATCGAACGAAATTCCAAATAAAGATTATTATTTTATAAATGAACAAGAATTTCAAAGACTTATAAGAAATCAAGAGTTTTTGGAATATGCAAAAGTCTTTAATAATTTTTATGGAACTACAAGAACTCAAGTAATAAATTATTTGAATAACGGAAAAAATGTTTTGTTTGACATTGATTGGCAAGGTGCAGATCAAATAAAGAATAAAAAATTAGATTACAAATTAATAACTTTTTTTATTTTACCTCCAAGTAAGGAAATTTTATTTGAACGATTATCCAGCAGAGATATGAAAGATAAACTTATTGTAGATGATAGAATGAAACAATTTGAACATGATGTTTTGCATTGGATAAATTATGATTATGTTGTTATTAACGATAATCTAAAAAGTTGTTATTCGAAGATAAAAAAATTGATTGAAGCAGAAATTAAAAACAGCTCTAAGGATTACGATGAAGAATTTATTAGAAAACATGTAGAAAAGCTAACTTCGTAAACTCTCGTATTCTTTGACTAGTTTATAGTATGTTTCAAAATCAAGATTTTGTGGTCTTAAACTAAGATCAATATTTAGTTTTCTAGCTATTTCAATATTTCCATTAAATAATTGATTAAAAGGTTTTTTTAACATTTTCCTTCTTTGGTTAAAAAAAATTTTTGTAACTTTCTCTAAATTTTTTGGATTATCAAAATCAAAAAAAAATTGTTTTGGTTTAAAATATAATAGAGAACTATTGACCTTAGGTCTTGGTGAAAAACTGTTTGATTTTATATCGCATATCTTTTTTACATCTAACTTCCAATTAGACAAAATTGAAATACGTCCATACTTAGATGAGTTAAATTTTGAAATTATTCGCTCGGCAACTTCTTTTTGAAACATTAAAATAAGACAACTAAACCAAAATTTACTTTTATCCAGGTTTAAAATCCATTTAGATAATATTTCAGTTGAAATGTTGTAGGGTAAATTACCGAAGACAACAAATTTGTCGTCGTCAAGTTTTTTTTCATTAATTAATAAGATATCTTTATTAATAATTTTTATTTTATCTTTAAAATCATTTAAAAGTTTAAGTGCTAAATTTTTGTCTTTTTCTATAACAAAAACTTTTTTTGGTTCTTTTGATAAAATATGTGAAGTCAAATTTCCAGTCCCAGGTCCGATTTCAAGTATAGTTTTATTTTTTATTTCTACTATGTTTACGATCTTTTTGAGAATATTTTGATCTATTAAAAAGTTTTGACCTAAGCTTTTTTTCGCTTTGATCACTTCTTAGTATCTAAAAAGGTTAGTGCTTTAATTAAACTTAAAGGATTTGATTTATTCTTTCCAATCATTTTTTCATTAGGGCCATGATCAGGAGAAATTCTTAAAAATGGAAGTCCTACAGTAATATTAATTGCATCGTATTCAAATAAAGTTTTCATGGGTGTTAATACCTGATCATGATACATGCCCACAATAACATCAAATTGTTTTCTATTTTTTTTCAAAAAAATTGTATCTGCCGCGTGGGGCCCGGATGTTTTATAATTGGATTTGATTAAAGATTTTACTATAGGTCTTACAATTTTTTCATCTTCATTAAAAGCATCAATGCTTTCACAATGCGGATTTAAACCAGTAACTGCTATAAGAGGTTTTCGATTTAAATATTTTTTATAAAACATGTTTAACAGTTTAATTTTTTGTTTAATCATTTTTTTATTTATATATTTTGGAACCTTTTTTAATGGTAAATGAGTTGTCAGAGGACAGACAGACAATTTTTCATTGTGAATAAGCATAGCAAAATTTTTTGAATTAGTTCTATACGCTAAGTATTCAGTGATACCTAAATATTTTTTTTTTAAAAAATATTTTTTGGAAATAGGACCATTAATTAATTTATTTGTAATTTTTTTGTTCAAAATTTTAAGGGCAATATCAAAAGATTTTTTTATATAAACATTAGATTTACCAGTGATTATATCAAATGGTTTATTTTGATTAAAATTTACGTTTATCAAATTTATTTTTGTATTGTCTAAATTATATTTTTTTAAATTTAAAAAATTTATTAATCTTATTTTTCTTTTAAAATTTAATTTTTTCATCTGAAGTTGGATTAATTGTTGTGAGGCAATTAAGATAATTGGACTTTTGAATTTTTTATACTTTATTGATTTAAAAAAAATCTCAGAAAAAATACTATTTGGTTCTCCTGCAACTACTATGATAGGTTTATAGACCATATATTGATAAATTTTTTTTTAGTCTATTAAAATAAATACTAGAAAATTGGTTAAGCTGATAATTTGTTTTAAATCTTATAAGTTCATCAATTTTATCATTTAAATTAAATTCTGACTTATAGACTTTTTTATCTTCAATCTTTACAATTATAAATCCTGAAGAAGTTCTAATCGGTTTCGAAAATTGACCTGGTTGCAATTTTGAGATTATCTTTTTTATTGATTGGTTCAAATTATCTTCTTTTACCCAACCGATAAGACCACCATTTGAGGCAGTATCAGAATTACTATGAATTAGTGCACTTTTTTTGAAACCTAATTTTTTTATATCTAAAAGAATTTTTTCATATTTTTTTTCAAATTCAATCTTATCATTAGTATTAAAAACTATTTCAGATAGCAAAAGTTCTTTTTGATTTTGTCTCTGAGGGTTTTGTAAAATTTCTTTTTTTATTTTTTCTTTATCAATTTTAA
>CACIUF010000006.1 GCA_902589765.1 uncultured Pelagibacteraceae bacterium | reverse complement strand
CTAAAATTGGTAAAATTAATATTTCAATCCCTGAAAAAGTCAAAGTTGCCTTGGCTGGAAATATGTTGAACATAGAAGGTCCTTCTGGGAAAAAATCAATTAATATTGACTTAGAAGTTTTTAATCTAGATATAAAAGATGGAAAAGAAATATCAATAAAACCAAAAAAAATTGATCAGGAAACCAAACGATTATGGGGCATGAATAGAAGTTTAATTAATAATGCAGTTATTGGCTCAAGCACAGGATATGAGAAGACACTAGAATTGGTAGGTGTTGGTTATAGAGCTGCTTTAAAAGGTAATCAACTTAATTTACAACTAGGTTATAGCCATGATATCAATTTTGATATTCCAGAAGGGATTAAAATCAATGTTGAAAAGCAAACAACTCTAAAAATAAGTGGTGCTGATAAACAACAAGTGGGTGCAATTGCATCTAAACTAAAAACTCTTAGAAAAATTGAACCATATAAAGGTAAAGGTGTGAGAGAAAAGGGTCAACATATTTTGAAAAAAGAAGGAAAGAAGAAATAATGAAATTAGATACTAGTAAAAGAAAAAAATTTAGAGTTAGCAATAAGGTTAAAAATGTTGCTTCAAACGACAGATATAGACTAAGTATTTCTAGATCATCAAAGAATATTTCGGCGCAAATAATTGATGATATGAAAAATGTTACTTTATTATCAGCATCATCAATTGAAAAAGATATCAAGTCTGGTGAAAAGGTAAATAAAACTGAATTATCTAAAATTGTAGCTGAAAAGTTAGCAAAAAAAGCACAAGAGAAAAAAATTACCAAGATTTATTTTGATAGAGGAATTTATAAATATCATGGAAGAGTGAAGGTTTTTGCTGAAACTTTACGTAAAAATGGAATGGAATTTTAATATGGATAATAATAAAGATAAAAAAACTGACGATATTTTAGAAAAATTAGTTCACATTAATCGTATAACAAAAGTAGTAAAAGGTGGACGTAGATTTGGTTTTTCAGCACTAGTTGTTGTTGGAAACCAGTCCGGCAAAATTGGAATAGCTCACGCTAAAGCAAAACAAGTGCCAGATGCTATAAAAAAAGCAAATGAAATGGCAAGAAGAAAACTTATTCATATACCTCTTCGAGAAGGAAGAACTATTCACCATGATGTAAAAGCTAAAGACGGATCTGGCAGAATTGTATTGAGAGCAGCCTCTAAAGGAACGGGTATTATAGCTGGAGGTCCTGTTCGTGCAGTGTGTGAGGTTTTGGGAGTAAAAGATATTGTAGCTAAATCAATGGGTACATCAAATGCCCATAATGTGATTAGAGCCACAATGAAAGCACTATTGAAGCAAAATTCACCAAAACAAATATCTTCAATAAGAAATAAAAAAATTTCTGAGATTATAGAAAAAAGAGGATAATGATTAAATTAAATAATAGAAATAAGATTAATAAAACTAAACTAAGAGTTGGTAGAGGTATTGGCTCTGGAAAAGGCAAAACATCTGGAAGAGGTGTAAAAGGTCAAAAATCCAGATCTGGCGTAGCAATTAAAAGTTTTGAAGGTGGACAAATGCCACTATACAGAAGACTTCCAAAGAGAGGTTTCAACCCTATTAATAAAAAGACAATTGCAATATTAAATCTAGATAAAATTCAATCATATATTGATAAAAAAAATATTAAAACTACAGACACGCTGAATTCAAATTTACTAAAAAAACTAAAATTAATAGATCAAAATTCAATTAAATTAAAAATTTTAGGATCCGGAGCCATTAAAGATAAGATTAATATTGAGGCAGATCTTGCTTCAAAGTCTGCTGTTGAAAAACTTGAAAAAATTGGTGGTTCAATACAAATAAAAAAATAGTTTAATTTAATGAGCGCATCATCATCAAATACTGATTTAAGAAATAGAATAATATTTACCCTTGCTATTTTAGTGGTCTATAGATTTGGTACTTTTGTCCCTTTGCCAGGGATAGATCCTGAACAACTCAAAATAATGATGGAAGGAAATCAAAAGGGGTTATTAGGAATGTTTAATGTTTTTGCTGGTGGTGCGGTGAGTAGAATGGCTATTTTTGCATTGGGAATTATGCCATATATCTCCTCATCAATTATTGTTCAACTTTTAACAGGTGTTTCTGATTATTTCAAAAATTTAAAATCACAAGGAGAAACTGGTAGAGCAAAAATTACTCAGATAACTCGTTATGGAACAGTTTTACTTGCGACAGTTCAAGGTTATGGATTAGCAGTAGGACTAGAGTCTTCAGCTGGGTTAGTAATTAATCCTGGTGTTTTTTTTAAAATTTCAACTGTAACCACAATTGTCTCTGGGACTATTTTTTTAATGTGGTTAGGAGAACAGATTACTCAAAGAGGAATTGGTAATGGTATATCTCTTATTATTTTCGCTGGTATTGTTGCAGAAATTCCAAGAGCTTTAGTTACCACTTTCGAACTTGGTAGAACAGGAGCAGTATCTACATTAATGATCTTAGCTTTATTCGTTTTGTTAATCTTAACAATTTTATTTATTGTTTTTATGGAAAGAGCTTTAAGAAAAATACTAATAAATTACCCTAAAAGACAAGTTGGTAATAAAATGTACGGGGGAGAGTCATCTCATTTGCCACTCAAGATTAATCAAGCTGGAGTAATTCCCGCAATTTTTGCATCGGCATTACTATTATTACCAGTAACTTTTTCAAATTTTAATTTTTCTGATAATGAAACTTTTTTAAATTTAAGTTCATATTTTACTCAAGGACAACCACTGTATATGTTGCTTTATGCATCAGGAATAATATTTTTTACCTTTTTTTATACCTCAATAACTTTTAATCCAACTGAAACAGCTGATAATTTGAGAAAATATGGTGGTTTTGTACCAGGGATAAGACCTGGAGAAAGCACAGCAGTTTATATCGAAAATATTTTAACAAAGTTGACAACAATAGGTGCTTTATATTTAACTTTAGTTTGTTTAATGCCTGAGTTTTTAATTGCTAATTATCCAATTCCTTTCTATCTGGGAGGCACTTCAATTTTAATCGTAGTTGTTGTTGCAATTGATACAGTTACGCAAATACAAACAAGATTAATGAGTTCCCAATACGAACAGTTGATTAAAAAAACAAAATTCGGAAGATAATTTGTGAATATAATCCTATTTGGACCTCCTGGTGCTGGAAAAGGAACACAAGCAAAACATTTAGTTAAAAAGATAAATGGTTTTCAAGTTTCAACAGGTGATATGTTAAGGGATGAAATCAAGAAAAATTCTGAAATAGGAAAAAAAATAATTAATGACATGAACGATGGTAAATTTGTAAGTGATGAAATTGTAAACGAATTAATTAAAAAAGTTATTTTTGATGAAAAAAATAAAAACAAACTTATTTTTGATGGATATCCTAGATCATTAAAACAAGCTAAAAATTTAGAAACTATTTTAGAAAGTTCAAATCAAAAGATTAATTATATTTTTTTTCTTAATGTCCAAAAAGAGGTAATAATTAAACGAGTTGAAAAAAGAAAAACTTTAGAAAAAAGATCTGATGATGAATCAAATATTATTCTAAAAAGATATGAAACCTATATGGATATGACACGCCCCGTTTTAGATTTCTATTCCAAAAATTCAAACTTTTATGAAATAGATGGTGCGCTTAAAATTGAGCAAATAACCGCTAAAATAGATGCTTTTCTTAATGTTTAAGACGTTGACTTTAAAAGAACTTCTTATATAAAAGGCTAAATTTATCTCAAAATTTATGGCTCGTATTGCAGGAATAAATATCCCACAAAATAAATTAGTTCAAGTAGGACTAACTTATATTTATGGTATCGGCGATAAATTTTCAAAACAAATTTGCACATCATTAGCAATCCCTAAAGAAAAAAGAGTGAACCAACTTACTGATGATGAAATTTTGAAAATAAGAGAATACATTGATCAAAATTTTAAAGTTGAAGGTGATCTTAGAAGAGATTATTCACTGAGCATAAAAAGACTAATTGATTTAGCTTGCTATAGAGGTTCGAGGCATAGAAAGAAATTACCTGTAAGAGGTCAAAGAACACGATGTAATGCTCGAACGAGAAAAGGAAAAGCTATTGCAATTGCTGGAAAAAAATTAACACCACTTAAGAAATAAACATGGCAAAACCAGAAAAAAAAGACAATAAAGAACTGAGTCAAGAAAAGTCGCCAAAAAAAACTGTCAAAAGTTCTTACTCAAAAAAAAAGAAAACTAAAAAAAATATCTTAAATGGAATTGCATATGTACAATCAACTTTTAATAACACAATTATTTCAATCGCTGACACTAATGGAAACGTAATTTCATGGGCATCAGCTGGACAAAAAGGTTTTAAGGGTTCAAGAAAATCAACTCCTTATGCTGCGCAAATAGCTGCTGATGCTGCTGCATCTAAAGCCTTAGAGTTTGGCATGAAAACTTTATCTGTGGAAGTTAAGGGTCCTGGTTCAGGCAGAGAAACAGCATTAAGAGCGTTACAAGCGAGAGGATTTAGAATTTTATCAATTAAAGATACAACACCGATGCCACATAATGGTACTAGACCACCAAAAAAAAGGAGAGTTTAATGGATGTAGAAAATGTAAATGTGAAAAATTGGAAATCATTAATCAAACCTGCGAAACTTGATGTTAAAATTAGTGATGATTTAACTCACGCTACAATTATCGCTGAACCATTAGAAAAAGGTTATGGTTTAACACTTGGTAATTCACTTAGAAGAATTTTATTGTCCTCAATCAGAGGAGCAGCTGTAACTTCAATTCAAATTGATGGTGTACTTCATGAATTTACATCTATTAAAGGTGTAAGAGAAGATGTTACTGATATTGTATTAAACGTTAAATCTCTGGCATTAAAATGTGCTGCTGAGGGAACAAAAAAACTAGTATTAGATGCCAAAGGACCTGGTGAAATAAAAGCATCTGACATCGCATCAGTTCCTGATGTTGAAATTTTGAATCCTGACTTAGTTATTTGCAATTTAGATGAAAATACTCACTTCCATATGGAAATGAATGTTAATACTGGAAAAGGTTATGTTCCAGCTGATTTAAATAAACCTGAAGAACCACCTTTAGGTTTAATTGCAATTGACTCATTATATAGTCCCGTTAAAAAAGTTTCTTATTCAGTAAGTACCGCAAGAGAAGGTAAGGCTTTAGATTATGATAAATTAACGATGGAAGTTGAGACCAACGGATCAATTTCTGCTGAAGATGCAGTTGCTTATTCTGCTAGAATTTTTCAAGATCAATTAAAAATGTTTATTAATTTTGATGAACCTGTGGAAGCTCCGGTCAAAGAAGTTTCAACAGAGCCTGAATTTAATAAAAATTTATTAAGAAAAGTAGACGAGCTTGAATTATCTGTTAGATCAATGAATTGTCTTAAAAATGATAATATAATTTATATTGGTGATTTAGTTCAAAAATCTGAGGGTGAGATGCTAAGAACACCAAATTTTGGAAGAAAATCATTAAATGAAATCAAAGAAGTTTTAACTGGTATGTCTCTTTATTTAGGGATGGAAATTCCAAATTGGCCACCAGATAACATCGCAGAAATGTCTAAAAAATTAGAGGAAAGCATCTAATGAGACATGGAATGGCAAATAAGAAGTTAAACAGGACTTCCGAACACCGAAAAGCCTTGCTTAAAAATATGCTTAATTCCTTAATAAAGTATGAGCAAATTAAAACAACTTTACCAAAAGCAAAATTTTTAAAGCCACAGGCTGATAAGATAATCACATTAGGTAAAAAAGATAGTTTGCATAATACTAAAATTTTGATTTCTCAATTGCAGGATATTAAGTCAGCCAATAAAGTAAAAAAAACTTTATCTAAAAGATACGAAAAAAGAGCTGGTGGTTATACAAGAATTATTAAAGCTGGTTTTAGATACGGAGATAATGCGCCTATGGCTATAATTGAATTTGTTGATAGAGACGTTCAAGCCAAAAAAGTTGATAAAAAAAAGAAAGATCCAGCAAAAGAAGTTGAAAAAAAAGAAGATAAGAAAGCTGCCACAGCATAAATAAAAGCCTTAAATATTCATGATTAGAAGTTTTATCGTTGAGTCAACGTTTAATAACATGCGTATTGATAGATGGTTAAGAAATAAATTAGGAAAAGTACCGCAAAGTCTTATTGAAAAGAGTTTAAGGTTAGGAAAAATTAAAATAAACAAAAAAAAGATAAAAAGCTCTTTTAAGATTAAAACAAATGATAAAATAGAATTCTTCAATTTTGATTTTAAAGAAAAAATTAAACACGATAAAAAACAATTCAATCCATCCATTGAGGTAATAAAATCTAATGAAGATCTGATCATAGATAACAATGAAGATTTTATAGTTTTAAATAAAAGTGCAGGAATATCGGTTCAAGGTGGAACAAAGTCAAAAAAAAATCTAGTAGATATATTTGCAAAAAGTGAAATATTTCAAGGAACAAAACCATTTTCTGTTCATAGATTAGACAAAGATACCTCTGGTGTTTTTATTATTGCGAAAAATAGACAAACAGCTCAACTATTGACCTCTCTATTTAGATTAAGAAAAGTACACAAAACTTATTTGGCAATATGTAATGGAGAAATTGAAAAAGACTCAGGTGAATGGAATGATAATTTGATAAGGTACGACAATGGAAAAAAGATTACAGAAAAAGCTAAAACAATTTTTAAAGTGATAGATAAAAATACCAATGCTAGTTTAGTACAAATGAAACCAATCACAGGAAGAAAACATCAATTACGAAAACAATTATTTAACATAGGGCATTCAATTTTTGGTGATAAGAAATATAATTCATCTATTTCTTCTAAAGGTATAAATAAAGATTTAATGCTTCATTCCTATCAAATAAAATTTATGATTAATGAAAAAAAATATACTTACAAAGCTTTATTGCCAGATTATTTTAATAAGTTGTTAAAGACTAAAAGATTGAATTTTTCAAATTAGTTTTAAATATTTCAATTAACTTATTTTTTAACTCATCATAATTTTGATCTTTAATTTGTTTGAGATTAGTAATACCCTTATCTTTAATTCCACAAGGAATTATTGCATCATATTTTTTTAAATTGTTATTAATATTGATAGAAAAACCATGATAGGCTATCCATTTACTTACTCTGACCCCAATTGCAGCAACTTTTTTTATAGTCGAATTATCATTATACCAAATACCAATATTTTCTTTATCAGCAAATGTGTCAATGTTATAGAGTTTCAGGGTTTCAATAATTGATTTTTCAATTACAGAAATGAATTTTCTAATATCTTTTTTACCTTTCTTTAAATCAATTACAAAATAACAAATTAGTTGTCCTGGTCCATGATAAGTAATTTTACCACCTCTATTGGTTTTTATAATATTTATAGATTTATCTATTATCTCATTTTCATTATAGCTTGTTCCTGACGTATAGATATGATCGTGTTCTAAAACCCAAATTAAATCATCTACTTTTTTTAGATCGATATCTTTAAGTCGATTTTCCATAAATGATATCGCATCTTCATATTTTACTGGATTTTGGGACTTTTTAATTTCTATAGTCATTTAAAAATTGTATTCTTTTTATTTTGTATTAAAAGATCCGTCTAAATAATAGGTGTATTTATGACTTTAATAAAAAAAATTAAAGATAAAAAAGTCAATTTTGAATTTAATAAAGAATATATAAAAGTTGTAACAGATAAAATTAGCTCAAATGATGCATCTTTTATAACCAGATCTTTTGAAGAAATGCATCCTGCTGATGCTGCTGATATTATTGAGCATTTAAGTCAAAATGACAGAGAAAGTCTAATAAAATTAAATAATTTTAAGATTGATCCAGAAGTATTTGTTGAATTAAACGAGTCTGTTCAATCGGAAATCATAAAATATCTTTCGTCAGATGCAATTGTTAGAATATTAAAAAATTTAGAGTCTGATGACGCCATAGCCATTTTAGAGAATGTTGAAGAAAAAGATAAAAATTCGATATTAAGTTTATTACCCCCAAAAGATCGATTTGCATTATTAGAAGGTCTTAGTTATCCAGAAGATAGTGCTGCTAGGATAATGCAAAGAGAGTTTACAGCAATCCCAAGTAATTGGTCGGTAGGACAAACTATTGATTATTTAAGAGAGAATAAAGATCTACCAGAAGAATTTTTAGAAATTTACATTGTTGATGAAAATTTTAAACCTATTGGTGCTGTGCCATCTTCAAAAGTATTAAGAACACCTAGAGAAACAAAAATGTCTACAATTATGGATGACTCAATTTTTTTAGTTCCAGTGGATATGGATAGAGAAGAAGTTGGTAACTCATTTGAAAATTATGGTTTAAACTCAGCTTGTGTCGTAGATAAAAATAATAAACTTGTAGGAATGATAACTTCTGATGATGTATTAACAGTTTTAAAAGAAGAGGCTGAGGAAGATGCTTTAAGATTAGCTGGTGTTGGTGACGAAGAAATTACAGATGGTGTTATTACAAAAACTAAAAGACGATTTAACTGGTTATTATTAAACTTGTTCACAGCATTTCTGGCTACATATTGTATTAGTTTGTTTGGTGCAACAATTGAACAAATGGTTGTCTTAGCATTTTTAATGCCAATAGTTGCATCTATGGGTGGTAATGCAGGTATGCAAACTTTAGCAGTCACTGTTAGAACTTTAGCAACAAATGATTTAACAAAAAATAACTTTAATCAAAACATTATTAAGGAATTTAATATTGGCATTCTCAATGGAATAATTTTTGCTGTAATAAGTTCTTTTATCGTCCAAGTCTGGTTTCAAGATTACCAATTATCATTAATAATATCGATCTCAATGATTTTGACAATGGTAGTGGCAGGTTTATTTGGAATACTTGTTCCAGTCACTTTAAAAAAAATGAAAATTGATCCAGCAATTGCCTCTAGTGTTTTCGTAACAACAATAACTGATGTAATAGGTTTTGTTTCTTTTTTAGGTGTTGGGGCTTATTTTCTATAGAATTTTTAAAAATTATCAATCAACCTTATATTATTAATATAAAAAGATACGAAAATTTTTGAATTTCTAAATTTATTAGAAATTTTTAGATTTTTAATATTTCTTAATTCGAGATATTCAATTTTAACATTTTGTAATTTATTTATTTCATTTCTAGTTTTATTAAGTGCTTTTTTAATATTTGATCGCATATTTAACTTTTTTTTAAGTTTCATAATATTAGTAATTAATTTTGCAGCCAAATTTTTTTCACGTCTTTGTAATAATGAATTTCTGGAAGATAACGCTAATTTGTTTCTTTCTCTAATTGTTTTACATACTATTATTTTTGAAGAGTGTTTTCTTAAATATTTTTTTAAAAGATATAATTGTTGAAAATCTTTCTCTCCCATAAAAATTTTTTGAGGATTGATGTTTTCAATTAGGCGTTCCATTACATCAATTACACCCTCGAAATGTCCTTTTCTGTGCTTAGCACATAATATCTTGTCTTTTTTTCGAATTATAATCTTAGAGGATCTCTTTACTCTATAAATTTCCCTAGCACTTGGTAAATATACATAATTTACTTTAAGTCTTTTTAAAATCGATAAGTCTTTTTTTCTATTTCTTGGATATTTCTTAAAATCATTTTTATTATTAAATTGTTTTGGATTTACAAATATACTTACAATAGTTTTACTACATTTTTTTTTGGATTGTTTAATTAGCGATATATGGCCTTTGTGAAGACTTCCCATGGTAGGTACAAAACCTAGATTAGACACATTTTCTAATGCCTCATTTAAATCATTATTATTTAATAAAATTTTCATTTGTATAAAACTTTTTAATAAGTAAAACATTTGAATGATTAAACAAGCAATTATTCCTTTAGCTGGTTTGGGTACACGTTTACTTCCATTAACCAGTGTATTTCCAAAAGAACTTTTACCTATTAATGGTAAACCAGGAATTGAATACATTCTAGATGAATGCATTGATGCAGGTATTAAAGAGATTATTTTTATAATTTCAAATAAGAAGAAAATGATAAAGACTTATTTTTATAATGATAATTTTTATAAAAAAATTATTAAAAAGAAAAAAGATAAAAGGATTAAGGAAGAATACAAAAAAATTTTAAAATATAAAAAAATGATAAAATTTGTTTATCAAAACAAACCACTTGGCACTGGAGATGCTGTTTTAAAAACAAAAAAATTCATAAAAAATAATTTTTTTTTAATGTTGTTACCAGATGATCTTATTATTAAAAGAAATTGTTCTAAATCAATGATAAGGATTCATAAAAAATACAATGCGTCTGTTATGGCTAGCATGAATGTTAAAAAGAATAATGTTTCGAGATGGGGAATTTATAAGTTAAAAACTAAAATAAATAAGAATAATTATTTGATCTCAGATGTCATTGAAAAACCTTCTATAAAAAAAGCACCATCTAATAAAGCAGTGATTGGAAGATATATTTTACCTAGAGAAATTTTTTCAAAATTACTTAAACAAAAACCAGGTAAAGGAGGAGAGATACATATTACAGATGCTATCCAAACATTAATTCAAAATGATAAAAAATTCATTGCTCATAATTTTTCTGGAAAATATCTTGATTGTGGAAGCATGAGTGGTTACATCAAATCAACTTTAGAGATAGCTAAATCATGAAATTGTGTATGATTGGTACTGGTTATGTAGGTTTAGTAAGTGGAGTATGTTTTGCTGATTTAGGAAATGAAGTAATTTGTGTAGATAATAATGCTGACAAAATAAATTTACTAAAAAAAGGAAAGATTCCAATCTATGAACCTGGTTTATCTGAATTAGTAATAAAGAATTTTAAAAATAAAAAATTAAATTTTTCTACAAATTTAAAAAAATCAATTAAAGACTCAGACATAATTTTCATTTGTGTTGGTACACCAACAAAAAAAGGCGGTAGTTCAGCAGATTTAAGTCAAATTTACAAAGTTTCTAAAGAAATAAGTTCTTCAATTAATAAATTTAAAATTATCATAACAAAATCAACAGTCCCTGTGACGACAGGAGATGAAATTGAAAAAATATTATCTAAAAAAAATAGTAAAAAGAAATTTTCTGTTGTTTCAAATCCTGAATTTCTAAGAGAAGGAGAGGCAATAAGAGATTTTATTTATCCTGATCGTGTCGTTATCGGAACTAATGATAAAAAAGCAGGTAGAATTTTGAAAAATCTTTATAGCCCACTTATTTCTAAGGGTGCTTCTTATTTACAAACTTCTAGAAGAGCTGCCGAGTTGATTAAATATGCCTCGAATGCTTTTTTGGCAACAAAGATTACTTTTATAAATGAAATAGCTAATTTATGTGAAAAAACTAACATTAATGTTGAGGATATATCAATAGGTATGGGATTGGATAAAAGAATAGGCAGTCGATTTCTTAGAGCAGGACCTGCTTATGGTGGATCTTGTTTTCCTAAAGATACAAAAGCCATTATTACAACAGCAGATAGATTCAAAACAAATTTATCAGTGGTTAAATCAGTGATTAAATCAAATGAAAATAGATCTAAAATTTTACTAGATAGAATTAATAGAATCTTAAATAGGAAAATTAAAAATAAAATAATTACTTTTTTAGGTGTTACATTTAAAGCTAATACAGATGATATGAGAGATTCCTCAAGTTTAAAAATGATACCATGGTTATCAAAAAAAGGAGCAACTATAAAATATTTTGATCCAACTGGTTATAAAACTGAATTTATGAAGTTTAAAAATGTAATTAATAAGACTTCAATAAAAGATGCTGTTCATGGGGCTGATCTTGTTATTATTCATACTGAATGGAATGATTTTAAATCAATTAATTTTAAAAGCTTAGTTGGAGGTAAGAAGTTTATGATTTTTGATATGAGAAATATTTATTCTTCATCGAAAATTAAAGGCCAAGGTTTCAAGTATTTTAGTGTTGGAAAGTAAAATCTAGTTTAACTCAAATATTGCATCTACTTCAACCGAAACGCCCAATGGTAAACTATTTGTGCTTACAGCAGCTCTGGTATGCATACCTGCATCTCCAAAAATTGAAGCTATCAAATCAGATGCGCCATTTATTACTTTAGGTTGATCAATAAAGTCATCTGTTGAATTTACAAATCCTGTTAATTTCACACATGATTTTATTTTTGATAAATCATTGTCGCAGGCTTTTTTAACTTGGGCAATAATACTTAACGCGCATCTCTTAGCAGCATTGTAACCAGCCGTGACATCCAATTCTTTACCAACTTTCCCTTTAATCAATTCACCATTATCATCAATAGAAATTTGTCCTGATATGAATAACATTTTTCCTGTAATTTTTGCTGCAACATAATTGCCAACTGGTGCTTTCGCTTCAGGAAGCTGTATATTAAGTTCTTTAATTTTATCTTCAAAGTTCATAATCAATTAATTTTTTTTGATTTTAGTTTTAACTTTATTAAATATTTTCTTTGTACCTTCTTTAATTTGATTTGTTTTTTTTATAGACCCTTCTTTAACTTGATCTTTTTTTTTGACAGCACCTTCTTTAATATTTTTGGCTGTACATGCTAAATACTCTTTCGAAAGTTTTTTCATTCCAGAACATTTATGTTCATCAGCAATTAGAATATTTGTGGAAAATAAATAAAATATTGAAATTATAAATATTTTTTTCATTTTTTTTTCTTACCTTTTGATTTTTTACTCTTATCGTATTCTTTTCTTTTCTCAATCAATATTAAAGCTTCTTCCATAGTTAATTCAGTGGGGTCTTTTTCCTCAGGAATAGTTGCATTGAGTGATTTATATTTTATATAAGGCCCATACTGACCCTTCATGACTCTAACAGGTTTTTTATCCTCAGGATGTTCTCCCAAATCTTTTATCATAGAAGAAGACATTCGACCAGGTTTAGCCTCAGCTATTAATGTTATTGCTCTATTTAAACCTATGGAAAATATTTCCTCTACATTTTCTATTCTTGCTGATTTATTTTCACATTTTAAGTAAGGACCAAATCTTCCAACGTTTAATGTAATTTCTTTTTGATTATCTGGATTTATTCCCAAAGATTTAGGTAGCGAACATAAAAATTGAGCTTTTTCCAAATTAATACTCTCTAATTCTAATCCTTTTGGTATTGAAACATTTTTTAAAAGTTCATTTACATCTGACTTTAATTTTTTAGTTTTTTTCTTTTTCTTACTATTTTTTTCAACTTCTAAATCAGAGGGGATTTTCTCGTATTGAAGGTAGGGGCCAAATCTACCATTTTTCAAATATATATCATTTCCATTTTCATGTTTTCCTATAAATTTTGGTTCAGCTAATTGTGCTTGAGCAGCAGCTTTTGCTTTAGATAAGGGTCTTGTAAATTTACATTCTGGATAATTTGAACACCCTATAAAAGCGCCACCTCTGAAACTGTTCTTTAAACTAAGTGTTCCAGAACTACATAATTGACATTTTCTTACTACATTACCCTCATTATCCTTATCAAAAATTAATTCACCTAGACTATCATTGAGTAAATCCAACACCTCTCTAGTTCTTTTTTCTTTCACTTCCGAAACATTATTATTGAAGTCTTTCCAAAAAAGTTCCAAAACTTTAATCCAACTTTCTTTCCCAGTAGTGATCTCATCAAGTTGATCTTCTAATCCTGCTGTAAAGTTGTAATCTACATATTTTGAAAATAATTTTTCTAAAAAGGCTGAAATTAATTTACCTCTATCTGTAGGAAAAAATCTTTTATTCAATATCTCTGCATAACCTCGATTGGCAATAGTAGAAATAATACTTGCATACGTAGAAGGCCTCCCGATACCAAGCTCTTCAAGCTTTTTAACTAAACTAGCTTCAGAATATCTTGGTGGTGGTTGTGTAGAATGCTGTTCATCTATTAGCGCCTCAATATTAATAGGTCCTTTAGACACAGCAGGTAAAATATTTTCATCATCATCTTTGCTTTGATTATTATAAATCTTTAAGAAACCATCAAATTTTAAAACTGATCCACTGGCTTTACAAATTGTATCATTATTATCTGACATTATGGTGATAGTATTTCTATCAAATTTGGCTGACTCCATCTGAGAAGATAAAGCTCTACTCCAGATAAGATCATAAAGTTTATTTTGATCTGTACTTAGATACTTTTTAACACTTTCAGGAGTTCTTATAATATCAGTAGGTCTGATTGCTTCGTGAGCTTCTTGCGCATTTTTAGCTTTTTTGCCTGAATAATTCAAAACATCTTTAGGTAAGTATTCATTACCAATTTCTTTTTGGATATAATTTCTGAAGCTTGTAACAGCATCTTTAGATAAATTAGTTCCATCAGTTCTCATATAAGTAATTAAGCCAATTGTTTCACCTTCCACTTCTATACCTTGATAAAGTTTTTGGGCAATTTGCATTGTTCTAGATGCACCAAAACCTAGTCGACTTGATGCGGTTTGTTGAAGAGTTGAAGTTGTAAATGGTCCAGAGGGATTACGATTTACTATTTTGCTAGAAATATCAGTTATACTAAATTTTTTTTTATTAATACTTGATATGGCTTTATTTATCTCTTCTTTATTTTTAAATGAAAATTTCTCAATTTTATTGTTATCAAGCTGACTAATACTAGCAGTGAAATTTTGATTTGCAGTATTAGCAAATTTAATACTTAAAGTCCAAAATTCCTCAGGTTTAAAAGACTCAATTGCATGTTCTCTTTCAGTAATTAATTTTAAAGCAACAGATTGAACTCTTCCTGCAGATTTTGAACCTGGAAGTTTCGTCCAGAGGATCGGGGATATATTAAAACCAACCAAGTAGTCTAAGGCTCTTCTAGCCATATACGCATCGACTAGTAATGGCTCAATTTGCCTTGGATTTTCAATTCCTTGAATAACAGCTTTTTTGGTTATTTCATTAAATACAACTCGTTCAATTTCTTTATCTTTTAAAAGTTTTTTTTCGTTCAAATATTCTTTGACATGCCAAGCAATGGCCTCACCTTCACGATCAGGGTCAGTTGCTAATATAATTTTAGATGAGTCTTTAGCCGCATCAGTTATTTCTTTTAAATATTTTTTTGAAAAACTATCAACTTCCCATTCCATTTTAAAATCTTGATCTGGATTGACTGAACCATTTTTCGATGGCAAATCTCTTATATGACCATAGCTTGCTAAAACTTTATAATTATCACCTAGGTATTTATTAATAGTTTTTGCTTTAGCAGGACTTTCTACAATGACCAAATTCATAAACTACAAACTACCCAAAAGCTTTAGATAGTCAATTTAATAAATTTTTGTCTTAGTTTCTTCTTTATTTATCAATCTTTTAATATTTTCTCTGTGAGTAAAAAAAATCAAGATAAACATGATCGTAAAAAAAATTGCTTGATTAAGCTGAGTGAAAACTAATAGATAGATTGGTATAGATATTGAAGCTACTAAAGATGATAGAGATGAAAATTTAGAAATAAAAAAAGTTACAAACCAACATATAGAAAATATAATTCCAAAATATAGATTTATAGCAAATAAAATACCGACATAGGTAGCAACGCCTTTGCCACCTTTAAACTTAAGCCAAATTGGAAACACATGACCTAAAAAGGCACATAAAGATGCAATATATAAAAAATCTTGGTAGAAAATTTTTACATAAATAACTGGAATAATTGCTTTTAAAATATCTAATGCTAAAGTGAAATAACCAATACTTTTGTTACCAGTTCTTAAAGCATTAGTAGCTCCAATATTACCAGATCCGATTTCTCTTATATCTTTTTTTAAAAATATCTTTGTAAGTATATATCCAAAAGGTATCGAGCCCATGAGGTAGGAAATGATACCTATCAAAAAAATATCCATACTAAAGCTTAAATAATTCTTTTCCTTTTACAAATGTATTCGTGACCTTACCTTGGAGTTTTTTGTCTTCAATTGAGGTATTTTTTGATTTTGAAACCAATTTTTCTTTTTTTACAATCCATGGTTTATTTATATCTACAACACAAAAATCTGCATCATTACCAATGGAGAGGTTACCTTTATTTATTTTGAGAATTTTTGCAGGATTTGAAGTAAGCGCTTTAATTAATGTTTCTAATTTTAAAGATCCATTATGATATAACTCTAAACTTAAAGATAATAGCGTTTCTATACCTGATGCGCCTGTTGCAGCTTGAGAAAACGTTAATCTCTTTGACTCCTCATCTTCAGGTTTGTGATCTGAAACAATCACATCTATTAATCCATCCTTTAATCCTTCCACTAGAGCAATTCTATCTTCCTCACGCCTCAAAGGTGGAGATAGTTTTAAAAAAGTTCTAAAATCACCTATATCATTTTCATTTAAAGAGAGATTATTTATCGAAACACCGGATGTGAATTTAACGATTTCTTTCCTATGTTTGATTACTTCAATAGATTTTTGCGATGATAGTTGAGAAATATGATATCTACATTTTACTTTTTCAAGTAAAGTAAGATCTCTTTCAATCAAAATTCTTTCTGCGATCTCAGGAATACCTGATAATCCTAATTTAGATGCAATAATGCCTGAATTTATCATCCCATTTTTTGCAAGTTCATAATCTTCTGCATGTTGCATTATTAAACAGCCAATATCTTTTGCAGAATTCATTATCCGAGACATTAATCTGGGATTTTGAATAGTTTTAATGCCATCAGTAAATGCTATTATACCTTTATTTTGGAGAAGACCAAATTCTGTCATATTGTTTCCTTCAATATTTTTTGTAAGTGATGCACACGGAAAAATGTTTATTCTAGATTTATCTCTTCCTCTTCTTTTTAGAAAATCGACTATAGATACGTTGTCTATTATCGGATCAGTATTTGGCATTGTTACCACAGAAGTTACGCCACCAGCTAAAGCAGCATTACTTAAGGTTCTAAAATTTTCTTTATATTCATAGCCTGGTTCACCTACAAATACTCTCATGTCAACTAATCCTGGAAATATATATTTTCCCTTTAAGTCAATTGGTTTTTCTCTTGTAGGAAGATTATTTGTATTAACCTTTTTTCCTACCGCTTCTATCTGTCCTTCCTCAGAGATTATAAGACCACCTGTCTCGTTAATTGAATTATGTGGGTCAATTATATTTGCGTTTATAAAATATTGTTTTTTCATTTAAGTACAAAAAATCTTTAAACAGGCCATTCTTACCGCAACTCCTAGTTCTACTTGTTCTTTAATTACGCTTTTATTGATATCATCAGCTAAATTAGTATCTATCTCAATACCTCTATTCATTGGACCTGGGTGCATGATTAATGCTTCAGCTTTTGCATATTCTAATTTATCTGGTGTAAGGCCATAATATTCATAATACTCTCTATTAGATGAGAGATAAGAACTTGTCATTCTTTCATTTTGTAATCTTAACATCATAACAATATCACAATCTTTTAATCCTTTTTTCATATCGGTGAATGTATTGACACCAAATTTTTCTATTTCCTTTGGCATCAAATTTGTGGGAGCAATTATATTAACTTCTGCTCCTAACATATTCAGTAAATAAATATTAGATCTCGCAACTCTTGAATGTAGGATATCTCCACAGATGGCTATTTTTAAACCTTCAATTTTTTTTTTTCGATTTATAATTGTCAAAGCATCTAATAAAGCTTGAGTAGGATGTTCTCTTCTACCATCCCCAGCATTTAAAACTGCACAATTAACTTTTTGAGAAAGTAGGTTACATGCCCCAGAGTCTTGGTGTCTTATTACAATAATATCAGGATGCATAGCATTTAGTGTCATTGCTGTATCAATAAGTGTTTCACCTTTTTTAATTGCAGAATTATTTATATTCATTGACATGACGTCAGCTCCAAGTCTTTTTCCTGCTAATTCAAATGAGCTTTGTGTTCTTGTTGATGGCTCAAAAAATAAATTAATCTGTGTTTTTCCTCTTAGCACATCAATTTTTTTATTTTTACTTTGGTTTACTTTTATAAAATCGTGAGCTTCATCAAGTATTAGATTAACATCATTTATAGATAAATCTTGGATACCTAACAGATGTTTTTGGGAAATTTTAATAGCTTTATTTGTTTTAATTGCCATTAAAACCAACTCTATAGCTATAAAGTTGTATAATAGCAAGTATTAATTGTTCAAAAAATCTATTGCTCCTTGCAATATAAAAGCAGCAGCATTTTCATCAATTTTTTTTTCTCTTTTACTCACATTAACATCTAATTGACTGGAAAGATTAAATGCACCAACAGTTGATAGTCTCTCATCCCATAAACAAACTGGAATATCAATGTTCTTTTCAATATAAGTGGAAACATCTTTAGCTGATTGAGAAGATTTGCCAGAAGAGCCATCCATATTTAAGGGGTTTCCTATTATGATTCCCTTTATGTTGTTTTCGATGATAATTGATTTAAGTTGATCTATAAGGTTTTGAGAGGATTTTTTTTCTATAGTTATAAATGGTGTGGCAATTAATTGTTTTTCGTCACATATTGAAACTCCTATTCGTTTTGAACCAAGGTCTAAGCCTATCAATCTGCACTTATCTAAGTGATTTTTTTTAAATTCCTCTAACGTGATCATATTGTATATTTTTAACTTAAATGATAGTTTGCGTCATACCTAAATAGCATATGAGTATAGATCTTAAAACAATAAAACACATATCTAGATTATCAAGAATTTCTGTTGATGAAAAAAGGGCAGAAAAATTAGCTGATGATTTGAATTCAATTTTTGAATTTATTGAAAAGCTCAATGAATTAAAAACAGATGATGTAAAGCCATTAACATCAATAGCTGAAACAACTTTAAAATTCAGATCTGATGAGATCAAAAGTAAAAATATTAGAGAACAAATAATCAAAAATTCTCCTGAAGATAACGAGGATTATTTTGTTGTACCAAAGGTAATTGAATAATGTCAGAAATTACAAAACAATCCTTAACAGAATTAGTAGAGAATATTAAAAATAAGAAACTTTCTTCAACAGATGTGACCCAAGCATTTATTCAAAGGTCTGAAAAGTCTAGTGAGTTAAATGCTTATATCACAGATGACTTTACATCGGCTTTAGATAAAGCAAAAAAGTTTGATCAGAACCCAAATTTAGATTTAAAATTACCCGGTATACCTATGGCAGTTAAAGATTTGTTCTGCACAAAAAATGTTAAAACAACTGCTGGTAGTAAAATTTTAAATAATTTTGTTCCAACTTATGAGTCTACTGTTACTGAAAATATTTGGAATGAAGGTGCAATACTTCTGGGTAAATTAAATTGTGATGAGTTTGCAATGGGTTCATCTAATGAAACAAGTCATTTTGGAAACGTACAAAATCCTATTGATAAGAATTTAGTACCCGGTGGCTCATCAGGTGGTTCAGCATCAGCAGTTGCTGGACAATTAACTCCAATCACAATTGGTACTGATACTGGAGGATCGATTAGACAACCAGCTTCATTTACTGGAATTGTAGGTTTAAAACCAACATATGGAAGTTGCTCACGATATGGGATAGTTGCATTTGCCTCCTCATTAGATCAAGCAGGACCAATGGCCCAAAATGTAAAAGATTGTGCTTTATTACAAGAAGTAATCAGCACATATGATCTAAAAGATTCTACTTCAATCAATTTCAAAAGAAATCATTATAGCAAAGAACTTACAAAAAATATAAAAGGAAAAAAAATTGGAATTCCAAAAGAATACAGAGTTGATGGTATGCCTAAAGAAATTGAGGATCTTTGGCAAAAGGGTATTCAATATGCAAAAGATTGTGGTGCTGAAACAATAGACATATCACTTCCACATACAAGTTATGCTTTACCAACGTATTATATTGTTGCTCCAGCAGAGGCATCTTCTAATTTAGCAAGATATGATGGTGTAAAGTATGGTTACAGAGCCAAAGGAGAAAATTTAATTGATATGTATGAAAAAACTAGATCTGAAGGCTTTGGTGCAGAAGTTCAAAGAAGAATTATGATTGGAACTTATGTATTATCGTCTGGTTATTATGATGCATACTATCTTAAAGCGCAAAAGGTGAGAAAACTAATCAAAAATGATTTTGATGAAGCATATAAGAAAGTTGATGCAATTTTAACGCCATCAACACCTAGCTCAGCTTTTAAAATAGGTGAAAAAACAAATGATCCAGTTTCGATGTATTTAAATGATATATTTACAGTACCAGTTAATTTGGCAGGCCTGCCAGGTATATCAATTCCTGCAGGTCACGATACAAAAGGTTATCCTCTGGGGTTACAAATTATCGGTAAAGCCTTTGATGAACAAAATATATTAAACATTGCTTTTGCTATGGAGGAGAAAATAAATTTTAAAAACAAAATTACTGATTGGTGGATTAAGTGAATAAAAAAAATACAGAATATTTGATTAATCGGAAAGATAATCAATATGAGGTTGTAATTGGATTAGAGGTACATGCTCAAGTATTATCCGAGTCAAAACTATTTTCTTCTTCATCAACTAAATTTGGTGCTGAACCAAATACACAAGTAAGTTTAGTTGACGCTGCATTTCCAGGGATGCTACCTGTAATAAATGAATTTTGTATTAAACAAGCTATTAAAACTGGTATTGGTCTTAATGCAAAAATTAATAAACGTTCTGTATTTGATAGAAAAAATTATTTTTATGCTGATTTACCTCAAGGATATCAAATATCACAATTTAAAGATCCAATAGTAGGTGAGGGCAAAGTTATTTTGGATATGCCTAATGGTCAAAAAGAAGTAGGTATAGAAAGATTACATCTAGAACAAGATGCTGGAAAAAGTATTCATGATCTTGACCCACAAAATACTTTTGTAGATTTAAACAGATCAGGGGTAGCTTTAATGGAAATAGTGAGCAAGCCTGATCTAAGATCCCCAGATGAGGTTAATGCTTACATTAAAAAATTACGATCTATAATGAGGTACCTAGGAACTTGTGATGGAAATATGCAAGAAGGCTCTTTAAGAGCGGATGTGAATGTTTCTGTAAGACCAAAAGGCTCAAAAGAATTTGGTACTCGATGTGAAATTAAAAATGTTAATTCAATTAAGTTTATGCAAATGGCAATAGAATATGAGGCTAATCGCCAAGTTGATTTAATAGAAGAGGGCAAAACTATTGATCAAGAAACAAGACTTTTTGATACGAAAAAAAACGAGACAAGATCAATGAGATCAAAAGAAGATGCTCATGATTACAGATATTTTCCTGACCCTGATTTATTACCTTTGGAGGTATCGGAAAAATTTATTGAAGAGCTTAAAAATGATATTCCAGAACTTCCAGATGATAAAAAGAAAAGATTTATTGAAGAGTTTAAATTGTCTCATTATGAAGCCAATATTTTAGTGTCTGATATTGATACCGCAAAATTCTTTGAAGAAGTTGTAGCTAAAATGGGCAAGAACAAAGATATTAAGTTAGCAGTCAATTGGATTACAGGAGAACTATTTGCTCTTTTAAATAGTAAAGGTTTAGAAATTTCTCAAAGTCCAGTGAGTGTCAAGAACTTCGCCATATTGATAAATCTAATTAAGAACGGAACTATTTCTGGAAAAATAGCAAAAACTGTTTTTGAATTAATGATTGATGGAGATAAAGATCCACAAAAAATTGTTGAGGAAAAAGGATTAAAGCAACAAAGTGATCCAAAGGCTTTAGAGGCTTTAATTGATAAAATAATTAACGATAACAGAGAAAAAGCTATTGAATATAAACAAGGTAAAGAAAAATTATTTGGTTTTTTTGTTGGTCAAGCAATGAAGGCATCAGGTGGAAAAGCTAATCCTCAATTAATTAATGAGATATTAAAGAAAAAATTATAAGGTTATGGGTTCAGACCTTAATATCACAAAACATTTACAAGATTATATATTAAAGAATGGTTTAAAATTACATCCAATTCAAAAAGAAATAATAGACTATAACTTATCACTTGGTGATATTAAAAGAATGCAAATATCTATTTCCCAATGTCAATTTCTACATTTGATTATTAAGATTTCCAAAATTACAAAAGTCTTAGAGATAGGAACTTTTACAGGTTTAAGCACGTTGTCTATGGCCTTAGCATTACCAGATGAGGGTAGTATAATTGCTTTAGATAAAAATGAAGAAACAAATAAAATTGCTCAAAATTTTTTTAAAAAAGCTAATCAAAATCACAAAATTAAAACAATAATTAAACCAGCTTTAGAAAGTTTGATGAGTATTAGAAATGAAAAATTTGATTTAGTTTTTATTGATGCTGATAAAATGAATTACCAAAAATATTATGAAATTTCATTAGATCTATTGAATAAAGAGGGTTTAGTAATTATTGATAATGTTCTATGGCATGGAGAAGTTGTTAACAAAGATATAAATGACAAATATACGAAAAGTATTAGAGATTTAAATCATTTTATTTCAAAGGACAAAAGAATTGAAAAGGTCATGGTGCCTTTTGGGGATGGAATGACTGTCTGTAGGAAGATTTAATGTTCACTATATTCGGATTTTATAAATTTCAAAAAATAAATAATCTAAAAAAAAATCAAAAAATATTGAATAATCTTTTAGTTAATAAAAACATATATGGATCAATTATTGTATCAGAAGAAGGTTTAAATGGATCTATATCTGGAAAAAATAAAGATATTAAGGCTACAATTATTAAATTAAAAAAAATTTTTAATATTAAAGAATTTGATAGTTTCAATAATTCAAAAAGTAAATTTAAACCTTTTCACAAATCTAAAGTCAAAATTAAAAAAGAAGTCGTACCAATGGATCTTAAAATCTCAAATAAAATAAAAAAAAAGAATACTCATATTGAACCAACGAAGTGGAATGAATTAATAAAAGATAAAAAAACTTTTTTATTAGATGCAAGAAAACCTTTTGAGCATAAAGTTGGTTCTTTTAAAAAATCGGTAAATCCAAATATAGACAACTTTAGAGATTTCCCGAAATACTTAAAAAAGTTAAAAAAAGATCAACCAATTGCAATGTTTTGCACCGGTGGAATTAGGTGTGAAAAAGCCTCTGTATTTTTAGAAAAAAAAGGTTTTAAAAATATTTATCAATTAAAAGGTGGAATTTTGAATTACTTAAAAAAAATCAAACAAAAAAATAGTTTATGGAAAGGTGAGTGTTTTGTATTTGACAATAGAGTAACTCTAAAACACGGATTAGTACAAGGAACTTATTCAATTTGCAGTGGATGTAGACAGCCAATTTCAACTAAAGATAAAAAATCTAAAAGATATGAGGAGGGTGTAACTTGTCCTAATTGTATTGATAAACTCTCAAAAAACCAAAAATCTCGTTTTAGAATGAGACAAAGTCAGATATACAAAGCAAAGCAATCTGGAAAAAAGTATATTTTTCAAAAAGAATTTAAATAAGGATAATTTTGTCTAAATCAATAAAATTAACAAAAGATCCAATTTGGACACTATTGAGAAGAGTTACGATACCTGCAAGTGTAGGTTCATTGTTTCAAACATTTTATAATTTAGTTGATACTTGGTTTGCAGGTAGAATCTCTGCAGAAGCAATAGGAGCAATTGCGAAATCATTTCCAATATATTTTACCATTATAGCTGTTGGTGTTGGATTAGGTGCCGCAACTAATGCTTTAATTGGTAATTCAATCGGTGAAAAGAAAATAAGAGTTGCATCATTATATGTGGCTCAGTCTTTAATCTTTGCAGTATTAGTGTCAATAATTGTTACAATATTTGGTTTAAATGCATCAAATTATCTTTTAGGTGTCATGGGCTCTGATGAAGGTGGAATAATTTTAACGAGAGAATATTTAGATATTATTTTCTACGGAACTTTTATTGTATTGATACAGATATCTTTAAATGGAACTTTGAATGCTCAAGGTGATACCAGAAGCTATAGAAATGTATTGATATTTAGTTTTTTCCTTAACATTTTTTTAAATCCTCTTTTTATATGGGGATATGGATTTATCCCAGGATTTGGAATAGCTGGCCTTGCTATTGCTACTGTAATTTCTCAATCAATAGGAACAATCTATTTAGCTTTTAAGGTTAATAATTGTCAAATAAGGAATTACCTTAAACCTCAATGCTTTATTCCAAAATTTGAATATTTAAAATCATTAACAAACCAAGCTGTACCAGTAATGTTCAGTATGTTGTTTATTGGTGTAGGTATATTTAACATCTTATATTTCATAGGTAAATTCGGGGATTTAGCAACAGCTGGTTATGGTGCGGCATTAAGAGTAGAGCAAGTTTTTTTATTGCCTGTTATTGGTTTAAATACTGCAGTCCTTTCAATCGGAGGACAAAATTTTGGTGCAAAAGCCTATAATAGAATAAGAGAGCTTTATACTAAGGCTTTATTTTTTGGAATATCATTTATGATTGTTGCTGGAGTAATAATTTTTTTTGGGGCTGAATTTTTCGTATCTTTATTTACTGATAATCAAGAAGCAGTTATGAGTGGAGCTATTTATCTCAAGGTTGCAGCTTTAATTGGACCAATTTATCCAGTTTTCTTTATTACTACAGCAGTATTTCAAGCTGTTAAAAAACCTTTGTATAGTCTCTATTTGAGTATTTTAAGATTAACTGCGTTTCCTTTTTTAAGTTTATGGTATGTGATAAATATAAGAGGTGGTGATTACGAAGATATTTTTTATACTATTATGGTGACTAATTGGGCTATGGGAATTGCTGTTTTAATATTTATTGGGTATTTTCTAAATAATGTATTTAAACAAAATAAAGCTATTTTTAGTTATTAGTTTTTTCCTATCCTCTTTTTTTTTAACTCTAAAAGATGTTAAATCATATGAAATCAAAGTTGTTGATGGCGATACTATACATTTAAATGGAAAAAAAATTAGATTTAGTGGAATTGATACACCTGAATTAAAACAAACCTGTAGTAAGAATCATCAAATAATTTTTTGTGGGATTGAAGCAAAAAAATTATTAATTAATAGAATAGGAAATAATAAGATAAAATGTGTTGAAGAGGGTAAGGATCAGTATAAAAGAATTTTAGCTGAATGTTTTGTAAATAATACCAGTTTATCAAGTTATTTAGTTAAAGAAGGTTATGCTTTTGCATATAGAAAATATTCAAAGAAATTCGTACCTGATGAGAACTATGCAAGATTAAATAATTTAGGAATGTGGTCTATGAAATTTGAATATCCTTGGGATTGGAGAAAAAAAAATTAATCTTTTTGTAATTTTTTCTCTAATTTTCTAACTAAAAAAGAAACAACCAAAATCAAAACAAGATACTCGAGAATTAAAAATGTATAAATTTCTAGCGGCCGATAAGTTGTCACAACTAATTCGTTTGCTTTCCTTGTTAAATCTCCAATACCAATTATTGACACAAGTGATGACATTTTAAGAACATAAACGAACTGATTACCTATAGCTGGTAAAATATTCTTTATTGCTTGAGGTAAGATAACTAATCTTAATTTTCTAAAAAAACTTAATCCCAAAGAACTTCCCGCTTCCCATTGTGATTTTTTAATTGAATTAATTCCTGCTCTAAATATTTCTGCCTGAAAAGCACTTTCACTAATTGAAAGAGCAATGATACCAGAAACAAAAGGACTAAAACTTATACCTGTCATAATTGGCAAACCATAATAAATCCATAAAATCAAAACTAGTAAAGGAATTGCTCTTACAATCTCCACATATCCAATATTGAGATAGGTTAAAATTTTACTCTTAGCTAGTGATGGAATAGCAACTAAAAGACCAAGAATAATTGAAATAATTATAGAGACTATACTAATATAGATAGTGGTTGTTAAACCACTTAATAAAAACTTTAAGTTAGTTAATCCTTCAATATTGTTTGGAGATAAGATTAACCAATTTAATTCACTTTTACCACATGAAGTTAATGGGAAAATTAAGAGTAAAAAAAATAAATTTCTCACTCTTCAAGTTATAAAGAATTAAAAATTAATTACTAATTTTTTATAAACTCTTTAAATTATATTTAGCTAATAACTTAGTGAAGAACCCTGAGGATTTTTTATCTTTAATCCATTTATTTACATAGTCGTTCCACTTAGTATCACCTTTTGGCACCATCATTGCTAAAAAAGCTGGATTTTTTCCACCATCTGGAACAATTGCTAATTGAGGATATTTTATAACCAATTTATTTGCCTCTGTTGAACTTGTAATATTACCATCAGCTCTACCTGCTAATACCTCTTGAAAGTCTCTAGCTGGAGCTTCAATTGCGTTTAATTTTGATTTTGGAAAAAATTCTTTAGCCTTTTCTTCTTGAGAAGTACCAAGAGTAGTTGCTATTGTTACATTCTCATTATTTAGAGAGTCCCAAGTAGGGAATTTTTTTAAGTTCTTTTTAAGAACTAGTGGAACAGTAGCATATTTGTAATAAGTATCAGTAAATCCTGCTACTTCAGCTCGTTTTGGAGTTTTTGTTACACTTGTTGAAATATCATACCTTGCTGATGTTATACCTGAAACAATAGTTTTCCATTCTGCTGGCACAAATTCAATCTTTACACCCATATCTTTTGCAAGTTGATTCATGACATCAATATCAAAACCCTTATATTTATTAGTAGCTGGATCCTTAACTGTCATGGGATCCCAATCTCCAGTAGTTCCAACTTTTAATACACCTGATGATAGTATTTTATCTAAATTTGATTCTGCATTAAGTGAGAATGGTAAAAAGGTAAATAATATTAATATTAGTAGTTTTTTCATTATCTAGAGGACTACATTATTTTTTTTATTATTGAGATCTATAATCTTGACGCACTATCATTCATCCATGAAAATAAATGATCTGAAAAGGATCTTCTCACAAATAAATTCACATCGTTAATGTCCTGATTGTGAACAATTATATCAATTTTTGTCAAAATTGTTTGAGTTACAAGGCCTTTTTTGAATTTAAAATCATTAAAATTAAATGGAGATCCAGTTTCAAATAAATCAAAAATTTTATCACCTCTAAGATTTATTAATACAAATTGGTCTGTGACATCAGTTACAGCACCCAAATTTGTTTTACAAATATTTTTATTGAGTAATTTTTCTACATCGTAGTTATTATCATCTGATTTTAAAATTTCATTTGAAAAAATCATCCATTCATCTGGGCTTAGCCAAAGAGCTGTTAATTGATCACTTCTTGAGGAAGTATTTGCTTCATTTGGCAAAAGTAGATTTAATGATTTTCCAACTGCAGATAAAAACTGTCTTTTTTTTCCTCTAATAATAAGTTTCATTACAGGCTTTATTTCTCTCATTTGCAAACCTGGATAAGATTTATCATTTTCAATTACATTTGAATAATTAAGCATTTAATCTTTTGTTCTCCTTGTCTAGGAATACCGGATCTGTAACAGTTACATTGATTTGTTTTTTTTCCATTGGAATTATTAATTTTTGACCCATCATATTTTTTCCACCCTTAACTACTCCAAGAGCAATAGATTTTTTTAAATTTGGACTAAAATAACTAGAGGTAACATGACCTAACATTTCTATTGGTGTTTTATTCATATCTGCAACAATTTGTGCCCCTTCTTCTAATATTTCTTCTGGATTGTCTGTGATAAGACCTACTAATTGTTTCCTATCTTCCCTAATAGTATCTGATCTATATAAAGATCTTTTACCTATAAAATCAAATTTCTTTTTACTAACTATCCAATCCATTTGTAAATCAATTGGTGTCATAGTTGCATCTGTGTCTTGACCGGCTATGATAAACCCTTTTTCCGCTCTTAATAAATGCATTGTTTCAGTCCCATAGGGAGTAATATTAAACTCCTTTCCTGCCTCAATACAATTTTCCCATACTGATTTAGCGTAATTGGCCTGAATATTGATTTCGTAACTTTGTTCACCAGTAAAACTTATTCTCATAACTCGACATTTCACTTTACCAATTTTTGAATTCTTAAATGACATATGAGGAAAATCTTTATCTGATAAATCGATTTCAGGTATTACTTTTTGAATTATCTTTTTACTATTAGGACCACAAACACTAATAGTTGCGTAATGGTCAGTTACAGATGTCAAATACACATCTAGCTCAGGCCATTCTGTTTGAAGATAATCTTCAAGTTTACCTAAAACTGTAGCAGCACCACCAGTTGTCGTTGTCATAATATAATGATTTTCGTCTAATCTGGTAGTAACACCATCGTCATAGACCATGCCATCTTCGTTCAGCATTAAACCATATCGACATTTTCCAATCTCAAGTTTTGACCAAGCGTTGGTGTAAACTCTATTTAAAAATTCAGAGGCATCAGTACCTTGAATATCAATTTTACCTAACGTGGATGCATCTAATATGCCTGCACTATCTCTTGCAGCTTTACTCTCTCTTTGAACAGCTTCGTGCATGTTTTCACCATTCTGTGGATAATACCAAGCTCTTTTCCATTGTCCCACATTCTCAAATTCAGCTTTGTTTTCAATATGCCATTCGTGAATTGGTGTTTTTCTTATTATATCAAAATATTTACCAACATTTCTTCCAACGATAGTACCAAATGTAAGAGGAGTGTAGGGTGGTCTAAATGTTGTAGTACCAAGTTCACCCATTTTAGAAGACGCTGTTTCGGAAATTATTCCTAAGGCATGCATATTCCCAAGTTTACCTTGATCTGTACCCATACCTGTTGTTGTATATCTTTTAACATGTTCAATAGACCTGAAACCTTCTCTTAAAGCTAATTTAATATCTTTGGCTGTTGCATCGTTTTGAAAATCTACAAATGATTTAGTTTTCCCTACAATTTTATTCGAAGGCAATAACCAAATATTTCTTTTTGATTTGTTAAATGCTGAATATATTTCAATATTTTCGTATTCGGTTTTTTTGATATTTAAAAATTCTTTGAGTAATTTGGGCGTATTAATTAATATTTCATCTAAAGTAAAATCACCATTACAACTTCCGATACTTATCTGATTTGATGGATAAGTATTTGGAATAAAAACTTGATCATCATCTCTAAATTTAAGTTTTCCACCCGATTGAGTAAATAGATGAACTGCTGGTGTCCAACCTCCTGAAATACCTAAACTATCGCATGAAATATTTTCTTTTGATCCTATAACCTTTTGACCATCTTTAGATAATTTCATTATAGAGACACTATTTATTCTTTTGTATCCAAATGTATCTACAATTGAGTAACCTTTATAAATCTTAATATTGTTTTTTTCAGTTTCTTTAATAAGTTTAGAATCAATTTCTTCTCTATTGTCAATTATCGCTTGTACTTTAATCCCTTTTTGAATTAAACTTATTGCAGTTTCATAAACGCTATCATTATTGGTAAATAAAATATTTTTCTCTCCACATGCTACACCAAATAAATCTGCATATTTTTTTATAGCAGATGAAAGTAATATCCCTGGGCGATCGTTATTGTCAAAAATTAAAGGTCTTTCTATAGACCCTGTGGCTGTAATAACTTTTTTAGCGCGTATTTTAAGTAATCTTTGACGAGTTTTATTTTCTCTTTGTTCAAGTGGCAAGTGATCAGTTAAATTTTCTCTTGCTAATAAAAAATTATAACCATGAAAAGCAGCAACACTTGTTCTGGTTTTAATTTCTAAATTTTCAATTTTTTTTACTTCATTGATTTCCTTTTCTAACCATGAAGCTGAATTTTGATTGTTAATTTTAAAAAATTCTGAGTCTTGATAAATTGTAGAACCACCTAAATATGATTTTTCCTCAACCAATAGTGTTTTAAAACCACTTTTTGCTGCGGTTTTTGCTGCGATAAGTCCTGAAATACCTGCACCAATAACTAATACATCGCAATGAATGTATTTGTGTTCATATATGTCAGGGTCTGGAACATCAGGTGATTTTCCTAAACCAGCAGATTTTCTAATAAAATATTCATATTTTTCCCAAAAACTTGCTGGCCACATAAAAGTCTTGTAGTAAAAACCTGCAGGTAATAATGGACTTAAAAAATTGTTTATACCTCCAATATCAAACTTTACACTAGGCCAACAATTTTGACTTGTAGCAACAAGACCCTCATATATTTCTATTTCAGTAGCTCGTACATTTGGTTCTGTTCTTGAAGTTCCATTATGAAGTTGAACAATGGCGTTTGGTTCCTCTGACCCAGCAGTCATAATTCCTCTAGGTCTATGGTATTTAAAACTTCTACCAACTAGGTGGATGTTATTAGCCAATAGGGCAGAAGCAAGTGTATCACCTTTAAATCCATAATAAGTTGTACCATTAAATTTAAATGAAATTCGATATGTTTCATCAACTAATTTACTACTTTTAACTCTTAAATTTTTTGTCATTGATTATTTAACTGGTGGTTTTTCACCCATTTTGTAAACGGCTTTAATTTCATCATTTGATGTATCTCTCACCATGTTAAACCATTTTCTACAACCATGAATGTGGTTCCATCTTTCGAATTGAATACCTTTAATATTTTTTCTCATAAATAAATATTCTGCCCATTGATCGTCACTTAATTCAGTTGGTTGTTTAGGCCTAACAATATGAGCTTCTCCACCAGCTTTAAATTCACTTTGTTCTCGTTCACCACAAAAAGGACAATTAATTAAAAACATTAGTGTGCTACAGCTGCTGCACCATGTTCGTCCACAAGGTCACCACTTACAAATCTATTCAAATTAAATGCAGCATTAAGTTTGTGCGGTTCATCGTTGGCTATTGTATGCGCAAACAAATCTCCAGAGCCAGGTGTAGCTTTAAATCCTCCCGTTCCCCAACCACAATTAAAATATAAACCTTTGATTGATGTTTTACTTATAATTGGGCTTGCATCTGGACAAATATCTACAATTCCACCCCATTGTCTTAACATTCTCATACGACTAAAGATAGGGTATAACTCTAAAATTGCATTTAATGTCCCCTCAACAATATCATGACTTCCTTTTTGTGAGTACGATACGTAATCATCAGTTCCTGCCCCGATTACTAATTCACCTTTATCTGATTGACTAACATATGCATGAACAGCATTTGACATAACAACTGTATCTATGATTGGTTTCACAGGCTCTGAAACTAAAGCTTGGAGCGGTTTACTTTCTAATGGCAACCTTAATCCAGCCATATTAGCTATCACACTAGAGTGACCTGCAGCTACTACACCAATTTTATTTGTTTTAATAAATCCTTTTGTAGTTTCAATACCTTCAACTGCATCGCCATTTCTCTTAATACCTTTAACCTCACAATTCTGAATTATATCCACACCCATTTCATCTGCACCACGTGCATATCCCCATGCAACTGCATCATGTCTTGCGGTTCCAGCTCTTTTTTGTAAAGTTCCACCTAATACAGGGTATCTTATATCTGGAGATGTATTTATTATTGGACAAAATTTTTTAACTTCTTCAGTATTTAAATATACCGCATCAATACCATTAAGTCTGTTAGCATGGGTTCTTCTTTTTAAATCTCTTACATCTTGAAGATTATGAGCAAGATTCATTACTCCTCTTTGACTAAACATTACATTGTAGTTTAATTCTTGAGAAAGGCCTTCCCATATTTTTAGAGCGTGATCATAAAGACCAGCACTTGCGTCCCATAAATAATTAGATCTTATAATTGTAGTGTTTCTTCCTGTATTCCCACCACCAATCCAACCTTTTTCAACAACAGCAATATTTTTCATATTATGTTTTTTTGCCAGATAGTAAGCTGTTGCTAAACCATGGCCACCACCACCAATAATTACCACATCATATTCTTTTTTTGGCTCAGGGTCTTTCCATGCTTTTTCCCAATTTTCATGATAAGAAAAAGCATTTTTAATAAGCGAAAATATTGAATACTTATTTTTCATAATTAATGAATAATTACTTTATTAATGTTGATTATTCAATACAATCAAAGGCGACAAATTTCTTGGAAGAGTGGGTGAGAGGCTTAAACCAGTCGTTTGCTAAATGACCGTGCGAGGAAACTTGTACCGAGGGTTCGAATCCCTCCTCTTCCGCCATTATTAAAACAAGGGATTATTCTTAAAGAAATCTTTCATTGCAATTGGCTGTTGTTCAAGCACGTATCTATAAACATTGTAGTTTTCCAATACTCTTTGGACATAATTTCTAGTTTCTTTAAATTTAATTAATTCAATCCAGTCGATATAATCAATTTGATTTTTTTGAGGATTTTTGTTTATTTTTTTCCAATATCGAACTCTTTTTGGTCCAGCATTGTAAGCAGCCACTGCAAATGGATAAGCACCGTCATATTCAAGAATTAATCCTGCTATATAATGTGACCCTAGGTTAATATTATATTCTGCATCAGTAGTTAACCTAGATTTTGAATAAGGAAGTTTTGCCTGCTTAGCAACTAGTTTAGCAGTGTAAGGCATTAATTGCATTAAACCTTTTGCACCAGCATGACTATTGGCACTTAAATCAAACTCACTCTCTTGTCTTATGATTGAAAGAATGAAAGCATTATCTGGAATTTTTCTTCCATTAATATATTTGGGTGTGCTTATGATTGGGTAATTATATTTGTTGTGAAATCTTTTTTCATAGGATGCTATTTTAGAAATTTGAATAGCAAAATCAAATCGTTCTATATTTGTTGCAAGTTCAGCTGCTAAAACCTCACTACCACTATCAACATCATCATTAGCCAAATGTCTTAGTATATGCTTAGCATATTTATCTTCATCTAATTCATCAAGTAAATATATCAATTTGACTAAATCTTTTTTAAAAAAATAATCACGATATTCTTTTTTAATAATCATTTCTTTTGAAAGCTCAAATTTTTCATTTGGACTAATTTCCATAAATGCCAATTGACCATAGTAAGTGGTCAAATAATTTGTTGCTTCTTTAAACCATTTATAAGATAAATCTTTATCACCAAGTTTTTTATAAGTTTTACCCAACCAATATGCACCTCTAGCTGTACTAATAGGGTATCCAACATTATTATAAAAATTTTCAAAATGTTCTTTGGCTAATACTGGATCATCTAGAAAACTTAATGCAATCCAACCACTCATCCACTCAGCAGCAGCAAATTCAGGTCCATCATTCATTCCATGGTTACTGGCAATTTTATAAGCTAATTCATATTTTTTTTTATATATTAATGATCTGGAAATTATTTCTCTTTCTATCCACCATTTATCCGGACGAACTAAGTAATCTTTTGTGTTTTTTATCTTTAGAAGAATTTCAACAGAACTATCAACTCTTCCTCTTTTTCTTCTCCATTTTAATCTATCGTAATTTAAACCAGCATCATTTTTAAGATTAGATGGAACTTTAGAAATAGCATTATCGACACCATACGATTTACTCATCAATAGTTGTCTCGCTGTATATAATAGTTCATAATCTTTAGGTAAATATCTTAATAGTCGTTTTAAGTCCCAGTATTTATTATTCCAAGCAAGATATTCTGCTCGTTTAATATAATCGTCTGCATTAAGATATTTCTTAAATTTTTTACGATAAAATCTTAAATCTGTTTTAGACAATTCAGCTGATATCCAGCCTTCTTTAATTAAGCTTATCCCTTTTTCCTTATTACCATTAAGAATAAAACTTTCACCCAATATCATTTTACCAAAACCACTTAAAGGTTCCGCAGGACCAAACCATTCTATAATTTTTCGTGGACTAACTTTTTCTGTAGAAAGTTTATGCTCTGCTAAATATTTTATTCTTCCAATTCTAGGATAATCTTCATTTGAATCTATAAATGTTTTATAATCATAATAAGAAGCTTGATTTCCCTTTGTAAGTAAATGCCTCCATTGAATAAAGTCATATATAGATTTATCTTTAGCTCTTTTGGCAGTTTTAATTGCAGCTGTCCAACTAGCTTTTTTCATTTCGGAAATTGCTTTTTTTGCTAATGCAAAATCTTTTTTACGATAATATTTTGATATCTTTATTTCTGTTGTTTTTTTTGTTCCAGCGATTAATGGTTTTTTTTTGGGAAGTATCAGTCCACTTATCTTCTTTTCTGGCTTAGATTCAATTTTTTTTTCTATCTCTTTTGTTGCTATTTTTGGTATTGGTTTGGGTAAGGGTTTTAGTACATCTATTAATAATTTTTTTTGTGTTAGCTCATCAGATTGGATAGGTTTTTTTAATGGGATTATGTCAGATTGAGCTATAGTTTGTAGACCGAATAAATTAATCAATACTATCCAAAATAAGATTTTTTTAATCATAATCTTTTACTATATGAATCTACAATGTATGTTATAAGTATTTATGTTTAAAGGATCAAATGTTGCTTTAGTCACCCCGTTTAAAAATGATAAACTTGATGATGAGACATATATTAATTTAATTCATTTTCATATCCAAAATGGGACAAATGGATTAGTTCCAGCAGGAACAACTGGTGAGTCACCAACTTTAAGTCATGATGAACATGAAAGAGTGATTGAGTTATGTGTAAAAGAAAGTAATGGAAAATTACCAGTTTTTGCAGGTACAGGATCGAACTCTACAGAGGAGGCTATTTCACTTACAACTCATGCAGAAAAAATTGGAGCCACAGGCGCTCTTATTGTAACACCTTATTATAACAAGCCAACACAAGAAGGCTTATACCAACATTATAAAGCAATAAATGACAAATGTGGAATACCTATAATAATTTATAATATTCCTGGGAGATCGGTTATTGATATGTCAGTTGATACTATGGCTAGATTATTTGAATTGAAAAATATTATTGGTGTTAAGGATGCAACTGGAGACCTAAATAGGGTTGAACAAACTTTAAAAAAGATGGGAAATGAATTCATTCAATTAACTGGTAATGACGATAATGCTTTAGAATTTAATAAAAGAGGTGGAGTGGGAGCTATAAGTGTTACTGCAAATATTGCTCCAAAACTTTGTTCTGATTTTCAAAAATTTTCAAAATCTGAAAATAACGATGAAATTAAAGAGGCTGAAAAAATTGATAAAATATTACAACCTCTTCATCATGCAATGTTTGTCGAAAGTAATCCAAGTCCAGTAAAATACGCAGCAAAATTATTAAATCTTTGTGATGATAATGTAAGACTACCTCTTGTAAAAGTGACAGCTGAAACTAAGGATATCGTTAAAAAAGCACTTCATTCTGCAAAACTAGTTTAATGAAAAAAAAAACCAATAGTGGTTTAAAAATAATTTGTCTTAATAAAAAAGCTAGTTTCAATTATTTTTTTGAGGATTTATTTGAAGCAGGTATTGTCTTAAAAGGTTCTGAAATAAAATCAATTCGTAATGGTAAAGTTAACATAGCAGATTCTTACGCAATAGAAAAAAAAGGTGAAATAGTCTTGATAAATTCACATATTGCATCTTATAAGCAAGCTAGTTATTCAAACCATAATCCAACCGATGAAAGAAAATTGTTATTAAATAAGAGAGAAATTAATAAACTAATTGGGAAAATGCAAAGAGACGGGCTTACAATAGTACCTACAAAAATGTATTTTAAAAAAGGAAAAGCAAAATTAGAGTTAGCTGTAGCCAAGGGTAAGAAACAATTTGATAAAAGAGCAGTAAAAAAACAAAGAGACTGGAATCGTGATAGAGCAAGATATATTAGAAAATCAAGTTAATCCTGTCTATTTAGGTATAGGTTCTAATCTTGGAAATAAAATCAATAATATTGAATTAGCTAAATCAAAATTAATTCTTAATGATATTATGATAGTAAAATCATCAAGCTATTATGAGAGTTTGTCTTGGCCTGATAATAACAATCCTAAATTTTACAATGTTGTAGTTAAGGTTCTAACTAAATTATCACCTTTTGAATTAATAAGTGTTTGTAAAACTATTGAAACAAGCCTGGGACGAAAGAAAAGACTTCGAAATGCTCCTAGAGAGTGCGATATTGATATAATTGATTTTAATAGAAGAAAAATGAAAGGTGAATTAAATCTACCTCATTCAAGAATGCATAAAAGAAATTTCGTCCTTTTTCCATTATTTGAGATAGATAAAAATTGGAAACATCCAGTTTCAAAACATTCCATAAAAAAACTATTATTATCATTAAAAAATAGAGACATTAGGTCTATTAAACAAATTTAATTTAGTGATATAGTGTTTGAATGCTTAATTCTGAAGATTTAATAAATAAAGTAAAAATTTATAACAAATTTTTAAACCCTGAAAAACTGAATAAAGCTTATGATTTTGCTGTTAAAGCACATAGTAATCAAAAGAGAGCTTCAGGTGACCCATATTCAGTACATCCAATAGAAGTCGCAAATATCCTAACAGATCTCAAATTAGATAGCGCTACTATTACTACTGGTTTATTACATGATACAATCGAAGATACCTACGCTACTTACGAGACCATTAAAGGAGAATTTGGTGAAGAGGTTGCAGATTTAGTTGATGGTGTTACAAAAATTTCAGTTTTTGAAAACACCGCAACCACAAACTCAAAAGCAGAAAACTTTAGAAAACTTATTTTAGCAACCTCAAAAGATATAAGAGTTTTGTTAGTTAAAATTGCAGATCGTTTACATAATATGAGAACGATAAAAGCTATCACTAAAGAAGATAAAAGAAAAAGAATTGCACAAGAGACAATGGAAATTTATGCACCATTAGCTGATAGAATGGGAATGCATAGAATTCGTGATGAGCTAGAAGATTTATCTTTTGAGGTTTTGAATAATGATGCAAGAACACTAATTCAAAATAGATTAGATGAAATCAAATCTGACAAAAAAGATATTTTCGAATCTCTTTCTATTGAAATCAACACTTTGTTAAATGACAATAATATACAATCTAAAATTTATGGAAGAGGCAAAACACCTTTTTCAATTTGGAGAAAAGTTCAAAAGAAACGAGTTTCTCTTGAGCAAATAACTGATATTATTGGATTTAGAATAATTTTAAAAAATATTGATGATTGTTACAAAACTTTAGGGATAATACATAAAGAATACAATTGTATACCTGGCAAATTTAAAGATTATATCTCTTCACCTAAAATTAATGGTTATAAATCAATTCATACCGCAGTTATTGGATCTAATAAAAAACCCATAGAAATTCAAATTAGAACAACAGAAATGCATGATTTCGCTGAAAGAGGTATTGCTTCACATTGGCAATATAAATCCTCTGAGAAATTTAATTCTTTAACTTGGAAAGAATATGACTGGTTAAAAGATTTAGTAGAAATCATTGAAAAAAATGAAAATCCAGAACATTCGTATGAATATACAAAACTACAAATGTTCCAAGAAAATGTATTTTGTTTTACACCAAAAGGATCGGTTATTAAATTACCAAAAGATGCTACTCCAATTGATTTTGCATATGCCGTACATACTAAAATAGGAGATACCGCAATCGGATGTGAAATTAATGGTAATAAAAGTGAACTCCAAACTATTTTAAGAAATGGAGATCGAGTTAAAATTATTACCTCCAAAAATCATTCACCATCATTGCATTGGATCCCAATAACAAAAACAGGAAAAGCAAGGGCAGCTATAAGACGTTATTGGCATGAAAAGGGAGAAAGAAAAGAGGAAAGAGTAAAAAAGTACAATACTACTTTATGGATATCTTTACCAGATAAACCCGGTCAGCTTGGTAATGTTAGTTCATTAATCGGAGAGCATAAACTGAATATTTCAAACCTTGTGATGGCAGGCAAAAACCCTAACTATATAAATTTTAAATTCCAATTAATCATAAGAGATTTAAAAAATTTCACTAATTTTATTGCAGAGCTAAAACAAAAAGGTATAAAATTTAAGATAATTAGACACGAAGATAAAAGAAATGCTTTCACACAAAAAATCCTTAGATATTTTAAGAAAAACTAATGCATTATTAGAGGGACATTTTGTTTTATCTTCTGGATTACACTCTTCAAAATATATTCAATGCGCAAAACTATTAAGTTTTCCGCATAAGGCAGAGAAAATTTGTAAATCTTTAGCCGGAAAAATTAAGAAAAAATTTAAGAACTTCGACTTAATTTTATCACCAGCAATGGGTGGTATAATAATCGGTTATGAAATTGGTAGACTGCTTAAAAAAGAAACTATTTTCTGTGAAAGAGTAAAAGGCAAATTTCAATTAAGAAGAGGTTTTCAAATTAAAAAAGGATCAAAAGTATTAATTATTGAAGATGTTATAACCACAGGCAAATCAAGCATGGAATGTGTAAAATTGATTAAAAATTCAAAAGCAAAACTAATTGGTTTTGCAACAATTATTGATAGATCATCAAAAAATAATTTAAAGATAAAAAAAAATATAGTTTCACACCTCAAAATTTCTGTTCCAACTTATAAAAAGAACAACATTCCAAATGAGTTGAAATTAATTCCAATTTCAACGCCAGGAAGTAGATACACGAAGTGAGACGCCTTGGAGTAAATATTGATCATATAGCAACCCTGAGAAATGCTAGAGGTGAATTACATCCAGATCCGATATTTGCAGCTAAATTTGTTAAGAAAGCAGGGGCTGACTCAATAACAATTCATCTTCGTGAAGATAGAAGACATATAAAAGATAATGATGCAAAAAAAATTTGTTCTTTAAAAAATATTTTAGTTAATTTGGAAATCTCAACTAACTTAAAAATGATAAATAAAGCGTTAACAATAAAACCAAATTATATTTGTTTAGTGCCAGAAAATAGAAAAGAGGTCACCACAGAGGGAGGTTTAGACCTAAATAAAAATAAAAATAAGATTAAAAATATAATTTTGAAATTTAAAAAGAAAAAAATTAGAACAAGTTTATTCATAAATCCATCAATTAATGATATCAAGACCTCATATAAACTAGGATCTGATTGTGTTGAAATTCATACAGGTAGACTTTCTAGATTAGTAAAATTGAAGAAAAATTATTCTAAAGAGCTTTATAGAATAAAAAAATGTTCAATTATTGCAAAGAGAATTGGTTTAGAAGTTCATGCTGGTCATGGACTTGATTATAAAACAACTGAATTATTATCTAGATTTAAAGAAATAGAAGAATTCAATATAGGACATTATTTAATCGGTGAGTCAGTTTTTTTTGGTTTATCCAAAGTAATAAAAAAATTCAAAAAAATTATTAAATAACAGAAATGAAAATATTAGGAATTGGAGTTGATATAGTAAACAATAGACGAATTCAGCCTTTAATTAGAAACCAAAACTTTATAAAAAGAACTTTTGGACCAAATGAACTTAAATTTTCTAAAAATAAGGTTAATAGAACAAATTTTTTTGCAAAAAGATTTGCGGCAAAAGAAGCTCTATCAAAATCATTTGGTACTGGAATTAGAGATAATTTAAGTTTTAAAGATATTGAAATTTTAAATGATAAAATGGGTAAACCTTTTTTCTTTAAATCAAAGAAAATTGATAAAATTATAAAAAAGAAGTTCAAAATTAAGAACTATGATTTATTTCTCTCACTTTCTGACGAAAAAGATCATTCAATAGCATTTACAATTTTGATAAAAAGATAATGTTAGATAAAAATTTTTTTAAAGAGAATATAAAAACTTTATTTTATGCTTTAATTATTGCTATTTTTATTAGATCTATTTTTCTTCAACCATTTTACATTCCATCTTCATCGATGGAGCCTAATCTGTTAGTTGGAGACAGATTATTTGTAACTAAATATTCATATGGTTATAGCAAACATTCATTTCCGTTCAGTCCACCTATTTTTACAGGAAGGGTAATGTTTAGTGAACCAAAAAGGGGTGATGTTGTAGTATTCAAAACTCCTGCAGATAATAGAACTGACTATATAAAAAGATTAATTGGTTTGCCTGGAGATCAAATACAATTTATTAATTCAAATTTGTATATAAATAACGCAGAGGTTTTAAAATCCAGAATTTCAGAAAGTGATAAAATATTCTGTGGAAATAGAAACATTGATGTATTTACTTTTGAGGAAATATTACCTAATGGAAAAAAACATAAAACTGTTTACTTAAAAGATTATAATTTTAAAAATTCTGATAAATTTATAGTCCCAAAGGATCATTACTTCTATTTAGGAGATAACAGAGATTGTTCTAAGGATAGTAGATATTTATCAAGTGTAGGATATGTACACAAAGACAATCTTGTAGGAAAGGCTCAATTTATTTTCTTCTCGTCAGACAGATCTATTGGAAGTATTTTTTCATTTTGGAAATGGAACAAATCAATCAGATTTGATAGATTTTTTCAAAAGATCAAATAATGAAAATTAATTATCAAACTTTAGAAAAAAAAATTAAGATCAATTTCAAAGATAAAGATTTGTTAGTTAGGTCATTAACTCATAAAAGCTATAGCAAAGAAATTAATAATGAAAAATTAGAATTTTTAGGAGATCGTGTCTTAGGATTAGTAATTGCAAAAAAACTTTTAGAAATATACCCCAACGAAAAAGAAGGTATATTAGATAAAAAGTTTGCTTCGTTAGTAAATAAAAAAACCTGTTTACAAATCGCAAAAAAAATTAACCTTGATAAATATATTTTAACTTTAGATATTAAGAAAAAAAAAAATATAGTAGAGGATAAAGTTGTTTCTGATTGTTGTGAAGCATTAATAGGATCTATTTATCTAGACAAAGGTTTTAATTCTGTAGAAAAATTTATTTTAGAATTATGGTCAGAAAATATTAAAGACAGTATTATTACTCAAATAGATGCAAAAACAAAATTACAAGAATTCTCTTTAAAAAGATTTAAGAAATTACCTATTTATAAACTTATTTCAAATACTGGACCAAGACATAAACCTCTTTTTAAGGTTGGTGTAAAATTAATTGATACTAAGTTTTTTTTAGCAGAGGGTAATTCGAAAAAAGATGCTGAACAAAATGCTGCTATTAAATGTTTACAAAATCAGAGTAAATTATGATATGGGACGATATTGGATTTTTATTGAATAAAAATAGATATAATGAAAATTCATTAATATCCGAAATTTATACTAAAAATTTTGGTAAAGTAAGTGGCATTATTTTTGGTGGAACTTCAAAAAAAATTAAAAACTATCTTCAAATAGGAAATAAATTGTATGTAAATTATAATTCTAAAAATGAAAATAGCATTGGTTATTTTAAAGTAGAGATCCAAGAAGCTTTATCTCCATTATATTTTGATAATCATCAAAAATTAACTTGTATTTCCGCAGCCATGAATTTGGTTAAATTACTTACAGCTGAGTCACAAAAAAATGAAAGGATATTTTCTTTATTAGAAGAATTTTATATTCTTTTAAAATCTAAAGACTGGATAAAAAATTATATTTTTTGGGAGTTGGAATTATTTAAATCTTTAGGTTATGACCTAAATTTTGAGAATTTAGTTAATGAAAAAGTTATTGGTGATCAAAAACAATATATTTCGAAGTCATCAACAGAAAAAAGAATTATACCTAATTTTTTAATAGAAAAAAATAACTCAACTGAGGATATAGGATCTTTACTGACAGGTCTTAAATTGCTGAGTGATTATCTTGAAAAGTCAATTTTAAAGCCTAATAACCTAAACCAACCAATCAGCAGATTACAATTTATAAATACTTTAAAGTAATTATTTAATAATTTGGTCTAATCTATCAGCATAATAGCTAACAATAGCATTTGCTCCAGCTCTTTTAAAAGAAATAAGACTTTCTAAAATAATATTTTGATCAATTAAATCATTTTTAATTCCATGTTCTAATAAAGAATATTCACCTGAGACTTGATATGCCATGACTGGGATCCTAAAGTTTTCTTTAACTTTTTTAATTATATCAAGATATGGTAGTCCAGGTTTAACCATAACCATATCAGCTCCTTCTTTGATATCCAAAGCAACCTCTCTTAAGGCTTCATCGCTATTTCTATAATCCATTTGATAATTCTTTTTATTTCCTTTTAATAAATTTTTTGAACCAACTGCATCTCTAAAAGGGCCATAAAAACTTGATGCGTATTTAACGGCATAAGAAAGTATTTGTGTCATCTTAAAATTATGTTTGTCTAGATATTTTCTAATTTCACCAATTCGACCATCCATCATGTCAGATGGTGCTAAAACATCACAACCCATTTGTGCCTGCAACAAAGATTGATCTAATAAAATTTTTATGGTTTCGTCATTTAACACATATTTGTTTTGTAAAAGTCCATCATGACCATGTGAGGTATATGGATCTAATGCAACATCACACATTATTCCAATCTCATTTTTATATTTATTCTTTATTCTCTGTAGCGCCCTACAAACCAGATTATTTTCGTTAAGAGCCTCAGTACCTAAGTCGTTTTTTTTTCTTTTTTCAGTGTATGGAAACAATGCAATCATAGGTATGCCTTTTTTAATTGCTCTATCTACTATATTATTTAATTTATCGATTGTGTATCTGTAAATACCGGGCATTGATTTAATAGATTGTTTTTTATTTTTTCCATCAATTAGAAAAATGGGTAAAATAAAATCATTAGGTGTAAGATTATTTTCCTCAATTAATCTTCTTGACCAATCAGTTTTTCTATTGCGTCTAAGTCTCAATGCTGGGAATTTTCCTGTAATCATGTTTAAATCTATTTAAAATATGCGACAAATGTTATATACAAATATATCTTAAAAAAGATATTAAACAATATCAGGAGACAATAAATTACAAATGAATTTAAATTTTAACGATTTTCAGAAACAGGATATTAAGTTTGATGTAAACAAACTCCAAAATGCTTATAAAGAATTATTAACCATAAAGGGTTTTTCAGGAGTTGATGGTGTTTCAAATTTTGGTGCCATTTCGTTAACACAAATACCAGGTGATCCAGACTCTATTAAGGGTAATAAAGCAAGAGGTGTGTTCTGGACTAAACCAGACTCTTCTGGAAAAGAAGCTAAGAGAGATGAAATGATTGATGAATCTGCTTATTCTGAATTTATTGAAGATTACAAACATACTTATTTCAAAGAAGTGTTTGATGTCCTTTCATCAAAATATAAATTAGGACGTGTAAGAATTTTATTAAAGGAGCCAAGATCAACTTTAAGTTGGCACAGAGATCCAGAGCCTAGACTACATATTCCGATAATTACTAACCCGGGCTCTATAATGGTTATTGATAATGTGGCCAAACATATGCCCGCAGATGGATCTGTTTGGATTACTAATAATACTAAATATCACAATGCATTCAATGGAGGAGAGGAAAATAGAATCCATTTAGTTGCATGCGTTTTAGATTACAAATTTAACTAATTTGAAAAAAATATTTATTTCTTCAGATCATGCTGGATATAATTTGAAAGAACAAATTAAAAAAAAGTTTCTTAAAAGATATAATTTTCATGATCTTGGGACTGATAACTCAAAGATCTCAGTAAATTACCCAGATTATGCTCATAAATTATGTAAAAAGGTCAGCGTTAACTCAAAAAATATGGGTATTTTAGTTTGTGGTTCAGGTATGGGAATGTCAATGGCAGCCAATAAACACAAAAAAATTCGAGCTGCGATGTGTTATTCAATAAAAAACACTAAATTATCAAGATTGCATAACAATGCTAATATTATAACATTAGGATCTAGATTGACAAAAAAAAATACTGCCTTTAAATGTATAGAAGCATTTATTAATACTAAATTTGAGGGTGGTAGACATAAAAAAAGAGTAAAAAAAATATAAGGTAAAAATGTCAAGTGAAACAAAATATATAAATTCCTCTTACCAAGATTTTTTTGAAAAAAGTCTTTCAAAATCTGATCCAGATTTATTTAAGGCAATAAATGACGAGTTAATCAGACAACAAAATCACATTGAGTTAATAGCCTCTGAAAATATAGTTTCACAAGCTGTATTAGAAGCTCAAGGATCAGTTCTGACAAATAAATATGCAGAAGGATATCCAGGCAAAAGATATTACAATGGTTGTGAGCACGTTGATGTAGCAGAACAACTGGCACTTGAAAGAATAAAAAAACTTTTCAATTGTAAGTATGCAAATGTTCAACCTCATTCAGGTGCTCAAGCAAATGGTGCTGTATTCTTGGCTTTGTTAAAACCAAACGACACTTTTATGGGTATGAGCTTAAATTCGGGAGGTCACATAACTCATGGATTGAAAATTTCAATGTCGGGTAAATGGTTTAATGCAATAAGTTATGACGTAGATAAAAAATCTGAATTAATTGATTATGACAATGTTGAAAAACTCGCTCTAGAACATAAACCAAAATTAATTATTGCAGGTGGTAGTGCGTATTCAAGAGTAATTGATTTTAAAAGATTTAGAGAAATAGCTGATAAGGTTGGTGCATATCTTATGGTTGATATGGCTCATTTTTCCGGTTTAGTAGCTGGCAAAGGATACCCAAATCCTTGCGACTATGCACATGTCGTAACATCCACAACACATAAAGTATTTAGAAGTGCACGTGGTGGAATTATTTTATCGAATGATTTAGATCTTGGAAAAAAATTTGATACAGCTGTTTTTCCTGGTTATCAAGGTGGTCCTTTAATGCATATCATTGCCGCTAAAGCTGCAGGTTTTTTTGAAGCATTAAAACCTGAATTCCAAACTTACATAAAAAATGTTTTAGCGAATGCTAAAATGTTAGCAGAAACTTTAAAAAATAATGGATTTAAAATTTACTCAGGTGGCACAGATACACATTTAATGTTA